>NZ_LFVY01000019.1 GCF_001050155.1 Nitratireductor soli | reverse complement strand
CGATCATGCATTAAGACTGAAACTGGACCGCCTCATAGGGGCAGGCCATCGAGCTGTTGAACGGCAGGGCCGCCGGCTTGCCGTCGACCAGGTAGAAACCGGCCACCGGTGCGATGAAATCGTCCCAGCTTATGTCGTAGCCTTCCTTTTCCATCAGCTCCGGCACCGGGATCACCGCGCGCGAGCTGTACATGGTCAGGAAGCCGCGTTCGGCGGCCTGGATCAGCACCGGCTGCTGGCCGACACGATAGGCGGCGATGGTCGCCGCCATGGTCTCCTCGTAATTGCCCTTGCCGACGCCGACGACCTCGTACTTGTCCTGCGAGGCGTTGAAATCGGCAATCAGCTGGTCGGTGATCTCGGCAAGACGCCCGCCGGCCGCATTCCACCACTCGACCTTCACCCGGTCGGCAGCCTCGGCGGCGCCGATGATCTGCAAGCCGAGAATGGCGACTGCCGCGTGCGTTCCCGCGACACCCAAGACCCGCCGGAGCAGGCCGTCATTCGTTTTTCTCTCAGTCATGTTGCTTTCCTCTCCATCGCCCAATGTCTCATGGCCGGCATGAACCAAAACCCTGCCGGGCCCCTCCCAAGGCGGCGATAGATGCACGTTAGGGGCTCGTAATTACAATTGTCAATAGCATGTTACAAGTGTATGACGATGACAAAGGGAGGACCGGATGGCCAGCATCGAAATCATCGACCTGAAGAAGAATTACGGCCAGGTGCCGGCGGTGCGGGGCGTGAATCTCGCGGTTTCCGATGGCGAGCTGATCGTCTTGGTCGGCCCCTCCGGTTGCGGAAAATCGACGCTTCTGCGGATGATCGCCGGGCTGGAAAGCATCAGTTCGGGACATCTGCGCATTGGTGGCATGGATGTCGGCGGCATCGGTCCGGCGGAGCGCGACATTGCGATGGTGTTCCAGAATTATGCGCTCTACCCGCATATGACCGTGCGCCAGAATCTCGAATACGGGCTGCGCAATCGCGGGTTTGCCAAGAGCGAAATCGACCGGCGGGTCGCCGAAGCCGCATCCTCCCTGGAAATCGGCCCGCTGCTCGACCGTCGCCCCACGCAGCTTTCCGGCGGCCAGCGCCAGCGGGTCGCCATGGGCCGGGCCATCGTCCGCAATCCGGCTGCCTTCCTGTTCGACGAACCCTTGTCCAATCTCGATGCGAAACTGCGCGTGCAGATGCGCGTCGAGATCAGGCGTCTGCAACGACGCCTGAAGACCACGAGCCTCTACGTCACCCATGACCAGCTCGAAGCGATGACGCTGGCTGACCGCCTCGTCGTCATGAACGCCGGCAGGATCGAGCAGATCGGAACACCGGCCGACGTCTACAACCGGCCGCAATCGATCTTCGTCGCCGGTTTCATCGGGTCGCCGCCGATGAACATCATCGACCTGAACAATGGGGGCGCAGCGCTGGCCGACGGCTTTTCGCCGCCCGCCGGCACGGATGTCATCGGCGTCAGGCCAAGCGCCATCCGGTTCGGCAAGACGGGCAAGCCGGCACTGAGATTCAAGGGGACCGTCGAGCTGATCGAGCCGGTCGGCGACGACAATCATGTCCATCTGCGCATTTGCGGATCGGCGCAGGAGATCGTGGCGAGCACTCCCACCTCTACCAGGGTCGCCGAAGGCGACACGGTCGGCTGCTTCGTTCTCGTGGAGCACCTGCATCTTTTCAACGCTTCGACCGGCGGGCGAACCAACTGAACGTCTACCCATGCTCGGCGTCGGCGTCTGTCCGGTATGATTGACAAGGCGAAGAGCAATGATGTGTGTAGCAACAACAGGGAGGCGCGGGGAACTCGATGGCACCGAACAAATTGACGATGGCCACGTCGGCCGCGCTCTCCGACGAGCAGATGCAGATCCGCGTCGTCTGGCTCCATTTCGTCGAAGGCCGCACGCAGGGCGAGATTGCCGAGGCCCTGTCGACCAACCGCCTGCGCATCAACAAGATCATCGCCGAGGCCCGCCGTTCGGGCCTGATCACCATCACGTTGAATTCGCGGCTGACCTCATGTGTCGAGCTCGAGCAGAAGCTGATGAATGCGTTCTCGCTCAACCGCGCCATCATCGTGCCGACGCCGGAGGATCCGGAGCTCATCCCCGTCCTGCTCGGCCAGGCGGCGGCCGACTACATTGCCCAGCTTCTTTCCAATGGCGGTATTTCCGGCATCGGCGTGGGCTGGGGCGCGACGCTGCGTGAAATGGTCCGGCACATGCCGTCCCTTCGCGCGCCGGGCGTCTGCGTCAATTCCGTCATGGGCGGCCTGACCCATGGCATCGAGATCAACACGTTCGACATTGCCAGCGACCTGGCCAGGCAGTTGAATGCCGAATGCGCCTATCTTGCCGCTCCCATCTACGCCGGCAGCCCCGAATCGCGGCTGGCGATCGTCGAGCAGGATGTCTTCGAAACAGCCTTGCAGAGGGTGGCGGCGAACGAGCTGATCGTGTTGAGCGTCGGCGACATGACGGAGCGTTCGCTGCTGATGCGTTACGGCCTGCCGAAGGATGTCGACATAGACGCGTTGCTGGCCGCCGGCGCCTGCGGCGACGTTCTAGGGCAATTCATCGATCGCCGAGGCAAGCCGATCGACCATTCGATCAACCGGCGGGCGATCGCAGCACCCCTCGAACTTCTGCACGAGGTGCCGAACGTCATCTTCGCCTCCGGCGGGATCAACAAGTCCGAGGTGATCGCCGCGGTGCTTCTGTCGGGGCTCGGCAACGTCCTGATCTGCGACGAGGAAACGGCCCGCAACGCGCTTGAGATCGCCTTGAAGCTGCGCGGCGAGTAGGTTCCGACGGCCGATGGCTGGCCAGCCGCCTAGTGGAGGACATCATCCAACAATGGGAAAGCGCCAAACGACGGACCATGGAACGTCGCCCGCATGCAGCACTGCAAGCTCGCCGCTCAAAATCGACCGGCTGGCGAGGTCGAAACTCTGCTGATGCTTAGCATTCTGCAGTCAGGTGGAATTGCTGGACGTCCGTATGCGGGCAATGATCTGCCCGGCCATGCCGTCCTCCCACGATCCACAAGGTGATCGAGATCAGTCGGTCTCGATGTTCATCTCGGCGATCAATCGCTCCCGGCCTGCGAGCGAGTTCAACGCCTTGTCGCCGAGTTCACGGGCGACGAGGTTGAGCAGGGCCTCGCAGAAGACGATGTAGGCACCCATGCTGTTGGAGTAGAAACTGCTGGCATGGGGGATGAAGAAGGCATGCTCGGCCGGCCGGACCAGTGGCGAGGCACGGGAATCGGTGATCGCGATCACGGTCTGGCCATTCGCCGCTGCAATCCGGGCGACTTCCGCAACGCTGCGCGTATAGGGCGCGCAACTGGCGACGACGACCACATCGCCGTTTTCAAGCTGCGACAGCGCTTCGGCAACGCCGAGGCGGGGGGCGTCCAGCAGCGCTACGTCGGAACGCACCATGCCGAGACCGTAGGTGAGAAAACTCGCCAGGGAGTGGAACTGCCGCACGCCGTGAAACCTCACACGTCGCGCATTGGCAAGCAGCGTGGTCGCGCCCTTCAGTGACGGGCCGTCCAGCTGGCCGAGAAAACCATCGACATTTGCCGCCGTCTCCCAGGCCTGGCGCTCGAAGACCTCGACCTCCGCGTTGTCGACGGAACGTGTCGCGAGAAGGCGCCCGGCCTGTCGGCTGTAGAAGTACTGCTGGTCATTGGCGATGGCCTTGCGGAAGACGGCCTGAAAATCGGCAAAGCCTTCGAAACCCAGGCGCTTCGCCAGCCGGGTCAGGGTCGAAGGATTGACGCCCAGCTGGTCTGCCAGCTTGGAGATCGAATGCACCGCCGACTGCTCCGGGGCCTCGACGAGCCTTGCAAACACGTCCTGCGCTTTCGAACCGAGCGAAACATCGGCCTGATCACGGCCGATTGAGAGCGCCAGGGCTCGCAGATCCTCGATTGTGCGTGGCGGCTGCGCTGTGGTTTCCTCTGGCATTCTACAGTCCTTGTTCAACCCGTCGAAGAAGCGAACCATCCTGCATTTCGAAGCAGGCCGCTTCACCTGGCCGGTCGTAAACAGACCAATGGACCTTGTCAGCCCCGATCCGGAAGATTGCGCTGGCCTGCGTGTTCTCGAAATCCTCGTCGGCCGGGTCGGTGCGGTGGATCGGCAGTTCGGGATCGTCGCTGTCCCACAATATGCTGGTGGCCCGGCTCTGCGGATCCATTTGCGAGCCTTGGCAAAGCAGGTGCTCGGCGCGCCGCTGGCGTCGGTCCGACGATCGCGTGACGGTTTGCGGCATAGGCTCCGTATCGGTGTGGATCAAATGGTTGGAATGGACACCGGGTGCCGAAAGCTGCACGACCGAAACGCCTGTAGAGGTGAATTCGATGCTGAGAAGGCGGTCGTCTCCGGCTTGCCCCAGCGTGAGATGGAAACCGCCGGCGCGCGGCGCCGAACGAAGGACCCTTATCGCCGCGTCCAGGTCTGGCGCATCGAGGGTTGCGCGCACTAAGACCATGCGCGGTGCGCCGGCGCCGCCGATCAACGGTCGCACATTGTTGATGGTCTGCACCAGTCCCGACGCGGTGGCGGTAAAGGTGTGGCCGGGCAGGGAGCCCGGATAGACGAAGGTGGTGAATGCATTGCCGCCGTCGGAGGCGATATGCGCCAGGGCGCAATGGCCGGAAAAGCCCGGATCGCCATCCTCGTTGTGACCGATCACATGCGGCGGCCCGGGCAGTTGCACCGTCGTGCATCCATCGGGCGCCATCGCGAAGATGTCGCCGCGGCAGTTCCACAGGAATACATCGTCGAACGGCAGCTGCAGCCCCGCAGCGAGACCCTGCATTTCGCTCCAGTAGCGCGGGAATGCCTCGCGGACGATCGTTGCCATGCCGCCGATGCGCGGATCGTCCCGTCGCGCGGTCAGTTCATGCCAGGCCTGAGACTTGAGAAGGTGGTCATGCACGGCTGTGCGGCCAAAGCGCCCGAGGGCAGCTCCCACCTCATGCGGCGAGCCGGCGATGTCGATGAAGGAAAGCCGACGGTTGGAATCAGGCGACATGCTGGAGAAACTCTTTCAGGCGTGGGTTTTGCGGATTGTCGAGCAGGTTCTTTGGCTGTCCATCGACGGCGATCTTCCCGCCTTCCATGAAGATCAGCCGGGTTCCGACCTTGCGGGCGAACGCCATTTCGTGCGTGACCACAATCATTGTCATGCCCTCTTCGGCAAGCGCCTGCATGACGCGCAGGACCTCGTGCCTGAGTTCGGGATCGAGCGCGGAGGTCGGCTCGTCGAACAGCATCAGCTTTGGTTTGACGGCGAGCGCCCGGGCAATCGCCACGCGTTGCTGCTGGCCGCCGGACAATTCGCTCGGATAGTGATGGACGCGGTCGCCGAGCCCCACCTTTGCAAGCATGACAAGCGCCTGCTCGCGCGCCTCCAGACGCGACAGGCCGCGCACGCGGTGCGGACCAAAGGCGACATTCTCCAGCGCCGTCATCTGCGGAAACAGATTGAACTGCTGGAAGACCATGCCGGCTTCCTGCCGTATGAGGCGGACCTTCTGGCGAGACTCGCGAACGCTGATGCGGTCGACGATCAGATCGCCCCCATTGATCGTTTCCAGCGCGTTGATGCAGCGCAGCAGCGTTGACTTGCCGGAGCCCGACGGGCCGATCAGGACGACAACCTCTTTCTCCTCGATCGCCAGGTCGACTTCGTCCAGCACGAGCAGTTGACCGAAGCGTTTCGTGACCTTCCTGAACTCGACAATGCTCATAGGATGCGCATCCTCTTTTCCGTGATGCGGAGGATCAGGGTCAGCGTTCCCGTCATGATCAGGTAGAAGATCGCCACGGCCGACCAGACTTCGACCGCCCGGAAATTGGCGGCCATGATCTCCTGACCCTGCCGGGTAAGCTCGCCGACGCCGATCACGATGAACAGCGACGTATCCTTCAGGCTGACGATGAACTGGTTGCCGAGCGGCGGGATCATGCGCCGGAAGGCAACCGGACCGATGATGTAGAGCAGCACTTTCCAGGTCGGCAGACCGAGCGCCAGACCGGCCTCGCGCAATCCCTGGTGGACCGACAGAAAGGCCCCGCGGACAATCTCGGCGATGTAGGCGCCGGCATTGACGATGATGGCGGTGATCGCCGCCGTCATCGGATTGACGCGGATATCGGCAAGCGTCGGCAAGGCGAAGTAGATGAACATCACCTGCACCACGATCGGCGTTCCGCGGATCAATTCGACATAGGCGAAAGCGATGGTGTTCATCAGCGCGCCGCCATAGGCACGCATCAGCCCGGCAACGGTGCCGACGACGAGCCCGCCCACCAACCCGGCAAGCGTGATCAATACCGTGAGTTGCGCTCCCTTGAAGAGCGCGGGCAGCGCATCGACGACGACCGACCATTCGAAATCCATTGCGACCTCCAATCAAGCCTCGCGCGGACGCGCCGAACATGCGCATCCGCCGCAATCGCTGGCCGCATGCGTCGGATGGCGCACGCGGCAGGGCAATCAGCTCTGCGGTTCGGTGCCGAACCACTTCTTGTAGATCGCGTTGTAGCGGCCGTCCGACTTGATCGCCTTGAGCGCCGCATTGACCTTGGCGACGAGTTCGCTGCCCTTCGGGAAGGCGATGCCATATTCATGCGCCATCATCTGCGTCCCCACCGCCTTGACCTTGCCGCCTCCCGCGGTGGCGACATAGTAAAGGACGTTCGGCGTATCGTGCATCGCGGCGTCGACGCGCCCGGTCTGCAGCTCGAGATAGGCGTTGTCGATGTTGGGGAACTGCCGGAGCTCGGTCTCCTTGAAATTTTCCTTGGCGTAGTCGGTGGCCGAGGTTCCGGTCTTCACGGCAAGTGTCTTGCCTGCGAGGTCGCTCGCACCCGCGACCGTGCTGTCGGACGGGACCATCAGCATGAACCCGCTGTTGTAGTAGCCGTCGGAAAAATCGATCACCTGCTTGCGCTCGTCCTTGATGGTGATACCGGCGAGCGCCACATCGACCTGCTTCGTCTGCAACGCCGGAATGATGCCGTTGAAGTCCATTGGCTGCAGCGTATAGGTGACGCCGATGTCCTTGGCGATCTCCGCCCAGAGGTCGATGTCAAAGCCGACATATTTGTCGCCCTCCTTGAACTCGAACGGAACGAAAGCCGTGTCCGTGGCGACGACCAGATCTTCGGCGTGTGCCGCATGGCTGAGAAGAAGCGTTGCCGCTAAAGCAGCGGAGGCAAGGTTTGCAAGCGCGATTTTCATGATGGGTTCCCCTTTTTGGCATTGCAGCCGCAAGCATACCATCGTCAGCGTCATCGCGCAAATATCAAGCGCATTTACAATTATATTGCACGATTTATTTGCTTATTCGGCAATGCGAGATCACGAATCGGAAGCCTTGTCGGCATGGCCGGAACGATTCGTAGCCAAGTGCCGAACTTCGGTGGGAGTCATGTCGTAGCGGAGCCGGAACTGCCGGTAGAATGTCGATGGCTCCAAGAAACCGACATCAAAGGCGATATCGGCAATGCGCCGCAATATCTGCCGCGGGTCCGTCAGGCAGTCATAGACGTAGGAAAGCCTCCTCTCGGTGACATAGTCGGAAAAACTCGTCCCCTGTTCCGAAAAGAGCTGGCGGACATAACGCGGGCTTATCGAGAATTTCCTGGCGACTTGCTCGGCCGAGAGGACAGGGTCGCGCAGGTTCCGGGCGACATGCCGCTTTATCGCGGCAAGACGGGCGGCGCGAATGCCCGGCGTCGGTGCATCGCGCTGTCCGGCCCCAAATGAAGCGGCCAGAATGTCGGCGATATGCCGGGAAGCCAGCGGGGCGAGAGACGACGGCGTCTCCATGTGCATGAGCGACCAGAGGTAATCGTGCAGAAGGCAATGCGCCGGCTGAAAGCGGCCGATGCTGTCCGGCTCGAAGTCATCGATATGCTTGACCAATGGCGCCAGGAGCGATCTCTTGAACTGAAGCACCAGCGCCCACCTGGAATCTTTGGTTCTGGCCGAAAACCTTCGATCGAGCGGCAGTATGACGGCGCCGCCCGGGCGGGTCTCATAATCGCCCCGGCCGGGCATTGTGAACTGATAGCCTCCCTTGTTCCACGAGATCATGATGTCATCATTGCCATCGGCCATCAGCTCGGAGGTCCGCTCCCACGTCACGGGAGAGGCCGATGCCGTGGTGCACATCATGTCGGGCAGCATCAACGTCCTGACATTGTACGTCAGCGCGTGTCCAGGATGGGGATCGATCCGCATCCGCATCTGAATGCGGCCGTGGAAGTCGCGCATGAAGGCGTTGCGATGATGCTCCGGAATGTCATCGCTCGAGAAGGATACGATCTGATTGCCGGCGTCGGGGAGCAAGGCTTATCCGCTTCCCAAGGGCTCGATGGCGCGTGCGAGAGACGTTCCGCTCCAACGCCAGGCAATGAAACTTATAGCTGTATTCATCCGTCCCCCTCAGAGCCGGCAATGATAAGCAAATTTCCAGTGCACTATATTATATGAGGCATTTTATTTTTGCGCAACCCGGTTTTCCGGGCTGCGCTTTTGATGAAACGTCATGAAATCAAGGGGAAAGGGCCGTGGATCGGGTCCTCGGAAACCCGGTCGCAACTGACTTTTGCGCGCGATTGCGCGCTGTCAAACGGTCCGCGCCGCTCGATTCTTCGCGTTCAAGTTCCGCTCCTGCAACAACCGGTTCCGTCTCGTCCATACGCCGGCGCGCGATCTCTGTTAGCGGTGAACCCGTATTGAGGCGTTCGCCCGGTCGAGAGGTTCGCTCATTGTCGGGCGCCATCAACAACCGGGGAATTTGCCTCGTCTGACGATGCAGGCGGGCCGCTACAGCGCCCGCAGCGCGCATATTTACTGAGGAACATCGATGGCGGAAGCACACTGGACGAAGACGTTGCCCGGGGCCGGAAACGCAGATGAGCGCCGTCCTGGCGGCCGGCTGCAATCGGCGGCGCAGCGCACACACAACCGTCGGTTTCGCGCGGCCCTGATGGTCACGACGGCCCTCGCGGCAACGTCGCTCGATATGTCCGCGAATGCGCAGACCATGTGGACCGGAGCGATTTCGTCCGACTGGACGGAGCCAGGCAACTGGAGTGCCGGCGTTCCAGGCCCGGCAGATATTGCCGTCATCGACACGCTGACACCCTCGACCGTGCTCGATGCGGCGGGCTTTGCCCATACCTTTTACGTCGGCGACGCCGGTTTCGGCTTCCTGAGCATCGAGAACGGCGGCTTGCTCACCACCACTTTTGGCACGATCGGCTCCGGTTCCGACGGCGCGGTTCATGTCTCGGGTACCAATGCCCAGTGGCAGAATTCCGCTGCTCTTTCTGTCGGCACCAATGGCAACGGGTCGCTAACCATCGCCGCCGCCGGCACGGTCAGCAGTGACAGCGGCGTCATCGGCGGCTTCGTCGAGTCTCACACAGGTTCCGGTACGGTCACCGTTTCGGGACCTGATACGCTTTGGCAAAACACGTTCGGCCTCTATGTCGGCGTCGGCTCCGGCACCGGCAAGCTGACCATCGAAGACGGCGGCATGGTCAGCAGCAATTCAGGCATTATCGGCAGGTATTCGGATTCCAATGGCGCCGTGACCGTCACTGGCCAGGGATCGGCCTGGACCAATTCCGGCTTTCTCGTGACCGGTTACGAGGGCGCTGGTTCGCTGACCATCGAAGCGGGTGGCACGGTCTCCAGTAACGACGGCCATATCGGCTTTGCTTCAGGCTCAAACGGCACTGTCAGCGTTATCGGAGCCAACGCCCTTTGGGACAATTCCGGCTTCCTCCATGTCGGCGAGAACGGCAATGGTACGCTGACCATCACCCATGGTGGCACGGTGTCCAATACCGAGGGCAACGTCGGTTTTGGTGACGGCACGGGCACGGTAACCGTCTCTGGAGCCGGCTCTTCGTGGCAGAATTCGGGCTTCTTCTTCGTCGGTCGCGACGGCATCGGCACCCTGGCCATCGACGATGGCGGTGCCGTGACCAATACCTTCGGCTATATCGGGGCGAATCTGGGTTCGAGCGGTGCGGTCACCGTTGTCGGCGCCGGCTCATCATGGCAGAATTCCGGCAATCTCTATGTAGCCAGCGGCGGTGCCGGCGTGTTGACCATCGAAGCCGGCGGCGTCGTTTCCAACGTCACCGGCTTTATCGGCTTTTCTGCAGGCTCCAATGGCGCCGCCACCGTATCCAATGCCGCATGGCACAATTCACACGATTTCTATATAGGCCGCGAAGGCACAGGATCGCTGTTGATCGATGATGGCGGCACGGTCACCAACGTCGATGGCTTGATCGGCTTTTACGAAGGGTCGAATGGCGCGGTTGCCGTGTCCGGAGCAGGCACGACGTGGCAGAATTCCGGCGACCTCTCTGTCGGCCGGGAAGGCACCGGTAAGCTCACGGTCGCGGATGGGGGTGTGGTTTCCGCACAGCAGATATCGATCGCCGATCAAGCGAGCAGCACCGGCACGCTGAACATCGGTGCGGCGGCGGGAGACGCTGCCGCTGCGGCGGGAACGCTGGCCACCGGCACGATCGCGTTTGGCGACGGCACCGGCGAGATGGTCTTCAACCACACCGCAACCGACTATTTGTTCAGCCCCGCTCTCAGCGGCATGGGCAGCCTGAGCCATCTTGCCGGCACCACGATCATGACCGGCAACAGCGCCACCTTCACCGGAACAACGGCCGTTCATGCCGGTACGCTGGTCGTCAACGGTGCGCTCGGTGGTACGCTCGGCGGAACCCTCGATGTCCTGGCCGGCGGCCGCCTGGAAGGGACCGGCTCGGTCGCGACCACGACGATCGCCTCGGGGGGCACGGTGGCGCCGGGCAATTCCATCGGAACGCTGAATGTGGTCGGCGACATCACCTTCGATGCGGGCAGCATCTACGAGGTCGAAGTGGACCCGGCCGGCAGCGACAGCGACCTTGTCCATGCGACGGGCACGGCCACGCTGAACGGCGGGTCGGTCGCGCATATCGGTCTCGCCGGCGCCTATCAGCCGTTCGCCACCTATACCATCCTGACCGCAGATGGCGGCGTGGCGGGAACCTTCGATGACGTCTCCTCGGATTTCGCCTTCCTCGATCCGACGCTGAGTTACGACCCGACCAATGTGTTCCTCAAGCTGGTGCGCAACGACATCGCCTTTTGCGGCGTCGGTCTGACGTTCAACCAATGCGCTACGGGCGAAGGCGCCGAAAG
Source organism: Nitratireductor soli (assembly GCF_001050155.1). Lineage (GTDB taxonomy): Bacteria > Pseudomonadota > Alphaproteobacteria > Rhizobiales > Rhizobiaceae > Nitratireductor > Nitratireductor soli. The sequence goes on along the minus strand of NZ_LFVY01000019.1, from coordinate 101,928 downwards.
CCTCGGCTTCGGCAATCCCCTCCATGACGCATTGGTGGTGCTCGACACGGACACCGCCCGCGCCGCATTCGATGGGCTTTCAGGCGAGATTCACGGCTCCGCCAAGACGGCCATGCTGGAGGACAGCCGTTTCCTGCGGGAGGCTGCGACGGCAAGGATGCGCGCCGCCTTCTCCGGCGTTGCAGACCCGGCGCTGCCGGTCCTTGCCCTCGGCGAGGGTGGTCCTGCATCCGCCGCGGCCGACAGCCGCCTTGCCGCCTGGGGCCACGCCTTCGGCTCCTGGGGCGCATGGGACAGCGACGGCAATGCCGCTTCGCTCGACCGCTCCACCGGCGGCTTCATCGTCGGCGGCGATAGCATGGTTGGCGAGAATTGGCGGCTCGGTCTGCTTGCCGGCTACAGCCGCACCTCCTTCGATGTCGACGACCGCTCCTCCTCAGGCTCAAGCGACAATATCCATCTTGGTGTTTACGGCGGCTCGCAATGGGGCAGTATCGGCCTCAGAGCAGGCGCTGCCTATACGTGGCATAACGTCGAGACTTCCCGGCAGGTAGCCTTCCCGGGCTTCACCGACACGCTCTCGGCCGACTACGGTGCCGGGACAGCGCAGGCCTTCGGCGAGCTTGGCTACCGGATCGACACGGCGGCGGCTTCTTTCGAGCCCTTCGCCAATCTGGCCTATGTGAATGTCGATACCGACAGCTTCGCCGAGACCGGCGGCGCGGCCGCCTTGAGCGGCGCAGGTTCAAACACTGCCGCCACCTTCACCACACTCGGCTTGCGCGCTTCGGCCGGCTTCACGCTGGGCACGATGAACGCCACGGCCCGCGGCATGCTCGGCTGGCGCCACGCCTTTGGCGATGTCACGCCGCTTTCAACCCATGCCTTTGCGGGTGGCGAGGCTTTCACCATTGCCGGTGTGCCCGTTGCAAAAGATGCCGCTGTCATCGAGGCAGGGGCTGATCTTGCCATCACGCCGAATGCAATTCTGGGGCTCTCGTATAATGGCCAGATCGCGAGCGGCGCCCGTGATCATAGCCTCAAGGCGGATTTCACGATGAAGTTCTGAGACTAGAGAATTTTGTGTCAGGTGGAATCAGAAGATGCCCGAAAAAGTACGGAAAAACAATGAGGTAGACCGGTTCAAGTTCCCGTTCCGTATCCGCGAAATCCGAACCGACAAAGACCATGCGTTCTGTCCGCTCCTCACCTGCAAGGGCGACGTCGATCTCGAGGAAAAGCTCCAGGAATGGGCGTTTCTATAACCTGACGCGCGCCTGGAGCCTTCGACGGGAAAACGCCTCACGAGGCCCAGCGTGAACGGCGATGATCGAAACGGACCGCGTCCCGTCAGGTCGATAACGTTGCGGCGCAGGACGCAAGTCTGCACCGCAGCCCGGTCAATAGGTGATGCTGGTCAGAACCACGTAAAGGATCGTGGCGGCTACGCCGCTGGCCACCAGTATCAGGATCAGGAGCGGCGGTTCCGTTCTTATTCGATCAAGATATCTCATCGGATGCTGCCTTTCGGGTAGGGGCGCATACATCTCAGATCAGCTTGTTGTCCTCAGCCGTATGGCGGGCGCGGCGTCGGGTTCCGTCAGTGGCGGATTGCCGCTGCCTTTCTTTCGCGGCCTTGCGAATCTGCTCGAAACGGTTCTCTTCGAGGTCGTTGGGGATGGGCTGCGGGTCGGTTTTCTTGGTGAAGGTGATCATCAGTCGCACTCCTAGATCGGGTTGATCGGAAAGGCAGTCCGGACCATGCGTCCCGGTGTTGGCCACAACATTTTTCCCGGCAAGGGAGCCTCAGGCGACGAGAGCCGTGGCACAGGCTGCGGCGCTGCGGCTGTCGGCGGCGGTCTTGTCCGGGCATCGTCGCCCATCCGCCCTGCTCTACGAACTGCCGCTTGGCCGAGGCACTGGTTATCGCCTTCAATTCCACGAGGCGCGCGGCCGAGCCGGCAGCCGCGTTAAACCGCTCGACGCATATGTCGGTGGCCAGTTCGCTGCGTGCCATGCTTCCCGCCGTGGTCGCGAGATCTCGGGAAGTCCCGCCGGTGACCCAGCCGCCCCAGGTAAACCCGACCACCATGGTCATGACAGCCGCGCCGGCACACGCCCAGACGAGCGTCGATTTTGTCGGCTGGTAGTCATCCCAGCGTTGGGTGACCGAATTCTTGCTGTTGTTCTGCATAGCCATGGAAGTGCTCCGTCCTGATTGCTGTTGAAGATCGGCCCTCGGGCCGCGGTGGCCGAATGGCCCTGGCATTGCTCAGTATCCCATTCCGCCCATTCCGCCATTGCTGGCAGGCATGGCGGAGTCCTTCGCAGGAATGTCGGTAATCATCGCTTCCGCCGTGATCAGCAGCGCGGCGATGGAGCCGGCATCCTGCAAGGCGGTGCGCACCACCTTGGCGGGATCGACGATGCCTGCCTTGATCATGTCGACATAGGTTTCCGTCTGCGCGTCAAAACCCTCGTTTTGATCCTTGCTGTCCATCAGTTTTCCGACGACGATCGACCCTTCGACGCCGGCGTTCTCGACAATCTGCCGGACCGGCGCCTCGAGCGCTCTGAAAACGATGGAGATGCCGGCAGTCACATCGGCGTTCGGTCCAGTCAGCGAGGCCAGGACCGTTCTGGCGCGCAGCAGCGCGACACCGCCGCCCGGCACAATGCCTTCCTCCACCGCCGCGCGGGTAGCGTTGAGTGCATCGTCGATGCGGTCCTTCTTTTCCTTGACCTCGGTCTCGGTCGCGCCACCAACGCGAATGACCGCGACGCCTCCGGCAAGCTTCGCCAGCCGCTCCTGCAGCTTCTCCTTGTCATAGTCGGAGGTCGTTTCTTCGATCTGCGCCCTTATCTGGTGGATTCGCGCCGAGATGGCAGCCTTCTCGCCGAAGCCGTCGATCACCGTGGTCGCGTCCTTGTCGATCACCACGCGCTTTGTCCGCCCGAGCATGTCCAGGGTGACGTTCTCCAGCTTGATGCCAAGATCCTCGGAGATCACTTGGCCGGCCGTGAGAACAGCGATGTCCTCCAGCATCGCCTTGCGGCGATCGCCGAAGCCCGGAGCCTTGACGGCGGCGACCTTCAGGCCGCCGCGCAGCTTGTTGACAACCAGGGTGGCCAGAGCCTCGCCTTCGACATCCTCCGATATGATGAGCAGCGGCTTGCCGCTTTGCACCACGGCTTCGAGCAGCGGCAGCATCGCCTGCAGGTTTCCCAGCTTCTTCTCGTGGATGAGGATGTAAGGATCCTCGAGCTCGACGAGCATCTTCTCCGCATTGGTGACGAAGTAGGGAGAAAGATAGCCGCGGTCGAACTGCATGCCCTCGACGACGGAGAGTTCGTTCTCGGCGGTCTTGGCCTCCTCGACAGTGATAACGCCCTCGTTGCCGACCTTGTCCATTGCCTTGGCGATCATCTCGCCGACGGCGGTGTCGCCGTTGGCCGCGATGGTGCCGACCTGGGCGATCTCTGCGGAAGACTTGACCTTCTTGGCGCGCGCCTGGATCTCCTTGATGACGGCGGCCACCCCAAGGTCGATGCCACGTTTCAGATCCATCGGGTTCATCCCGGCGGCGACAAGTTTTGCGCCTTCGCGCAGGATGGAGGCGGCGAGTACCGTTGCCGTCGTGGTGCCGTCACCGGCAAGGTCGTTGGTCTTGGAGGCGACTTCGCGCACCATCTGTGCGCCCATGTTCTCGAACTTGTCGGCAAGCTCGATTTCCTTGGCGACGGTGACGCCGTCCTTGGTTATGCGCGGGCCGGCGAACGATCTGTCGATGATGACGTTGCGGCCCTTCGGCCCCAGCGTCACCTTGACGGCGTTGTTCAGCAGCTCCACACCGCGCAGCATGCGGTCACGCGCATCGGTCGAGAATCTAATCTCCTTGGCAGACATGATGTTTCGTCCAGTTCGGTCTCGAAATTGAAAATTTGGAAAATGCCGTCAGGCGGCCTTTTTGGCCGACGCTTCAGTCTTCTTGACGATGCCCATGATGTCGGCCTCCCTCATGATCAGGAGATCCTCACCATCGATTTTCACCTCGGTCCCGGACCATTTGCCGAACAGGATGAAATCGCCCGCTGCGACGTCGGGCTGGACCAGCTTGCCACTTTCATCGCGGGTCCCCGGGCCGACGGCGATCACTTCGCCTTCCTGCGGCTTTTCCTTCGCATTGTCGGGTATGATGATCCCGCCTTTGGATTTCATATCTCCTTCCGCGCGTCGGATGACGACACGGTCGTGGAGGGGACGGAATGTCATTGGGTTCTTTCTGCGGCCGGCGCATAGGGCGACCACCCAAACAATATAGTCCCTTTGGCAGTCGAATGATAGAAGTGCCAGGAATTATTTTCGACAGCCGAAGATGCCGATTCTGGTCATTATCACCGCTTCCTCGTATTTCTCACACGCATGGGAAATTTTTCTTCGAGGTAGACTTTATCGGCCGCAAGGAGTGCCAGACGTTCTGGCGCCGATCCGTAAACAAAACCGGGTGAACACCTTGTTTAAAGCCAGAATGTAGCCTATATATAAGACACGTTCATTTGGCCGATTTGGCTTCGCGGTGTCAGAGACTTCGACCCGCCATTAACCACCAAATTCTCGACAGCGAATGCATGGCGCCAAGCTGGCGCGCATGCCGCCTGTCCGAACCCTGGAATGAACCCCTGCTGACCACGGATGTACTGGCAGCCTGGGCTCGGTTCCGGTTCGGATGGGGACAATGCAGGAGGCGCTTCCGCGTGCTCCTGCGGAGACGCCAAGCCATGACAACACGCACCACGCAGACCGTCGTCCGGTTCACTTCATCCTTCCTGCTGCCTGGTTTCGACACTCCGCAGCCTGCCGGCGACTATCGCGTGGACCAGGACGAGGAACTGATCGAAGCCCTCTCCCGGCTCGCCTGGCGACGTGTCGGCACCTTCGTTCACCTGCCGGCGATCGGCATGAATGGTCAGACGCATCAGATGGTGCCTGTAACCCCTGCGGACCTCGATGCCGTACTCGAAAAGGACCAGGAACAATCATGACCACTGAAACAATCGCGCAGCGAAATGCGCGTGAGTTCCATCGCGAGGCTTCAACGCATTCTTTCGCTATCGGGCAGTCCGTCAGGCTCAAGAGTGGCTTCGGACGGATGCTGGCGGACATCTATCAGATCACCGGCACGCTGCCTCCTTCCGGGAACTCGCCGCAGTATCGCATCCGCAATGACGAGGAACGTCATGAACGGGTGACCACGCAAGACAATCTCGAGCCGGTCAGCATTTCGCAATCCGGTTCTTCACTCATCGAAAGGACGTTCGGCCATGGCCAAGGGACAGAAACGAAGCAATCGCGAGATCAGAAAGCCGAAGCAGGAAAAGGCACTGCCCAAGCCTGAAAGTACCTTTGGCAACCAGATCAAGCTCGCCTCGGACGCCAATGCCCAGCGCGGCAAAGGCAAGAGCTGACACAGTGACGCCCCTGCGGAACGAAGATGAATGGCGATGCAGGTCGTAATCGAATTCTACCGCACCCGTGCCACTGATGATGCACACGCCGTCATTGGTCGCGAGACCACGGAAGCTGCCGACCTCGACGAGGCAATGGAAATCGCGCGGCAGCTTTCACGGATCCTCGACATGCCGCAGCGACCTGACGCCATGACGATCACCGACGCGGGGGTCGGAGCGAGGCTCTATTGCGGCGTCATCGACGCCAAGGCGGCCAACCAAGGAAGGTCATGATCATGAACCCTTACGGCACGGAAACCGAGCAGATGAGGAATGTTCTGGCGATCGGCGTCTGGGAGAACGAGGGTGGCGCATCCGGTCGCGATTGCCTGGATGAACCGTATGGCCGCCGCATCGAAGCCGAGCGGTCCTGGATTGCCCACCGCGTCTTCAGCGGCGTTCCCGCGGATGGAGGTGGTCAATCCACAACCGGCCTCGGCCGGCTGGATGCAACGGGTGGCATGTTGTCCACCGGCAGCCGCGATGACGGCCATTACCAGGATCGGGGCAGTCTCACGCAAGGCGCCGGGATTGCGCGATACAGAATAGAGGACTGCCTGTCATGACACTTGAATTTCCCAACCGAAGCCGGAGCTTCGACGAAGTGCGCAACGCCGTTCGCTTCATCGGCCATGACGGCATGTTCGAGGTGCCGTTCTTCGTCGAGGCGGGCGCACTGGCAAGGCCGGGCAGGACGGAACTTGCCGAAGCGGATTTCCTCACGGCTTTCGACGCCGCGCGCGGCTCGATCCACGACGTCGCACGCGAAGCCTATTCTCATGGGCGGCGCACGTCCTACACCTTGACCGCCGCCGATTTCCGCTAGGCAGTTTCGGATGCCGGGCCGCTAGAGCAATTCCAGGAAAAGTGGGAACCGGTTTTCCGTCCGGAATTGCGGAAAAACAATGAGATAGAGCATTCCTGTGACTCGGAGAAAAATGGAAATGCTCTAGAACACCGTGCGTCCATTCGGACGCACAAAGGACGCCTAACTCTTTGAATCTACACATCGTGCTTTCCGAAAATCGATTCCGATTTTCGGGCCGATACAGTAGAGCAATTCTAGGAAAGTAGGAACCGGTTTCCGCCCGAAATTGCGTAAAAACAAAGAGATAGAGCATTTCCGGGGCTCGGGGAAAAATAGAAACGCTCTATGCGTATGCGAACGTGATGACTTGCCCGCAATCGTTCGCATGGAAAGGCACCTGTTGAACTCGATCCTTCGCCTCCTGGGGCTTCGCTCTTCGTCACCGCCATGGAACAACGAGGCGCCGGTGAGGGAGGAGCTTTTCAGCGTGGAGCGGCTCGAGCAGCACGCGCAAAGCCTTGCCGCCGCGCAGCCGGTAACCGACAGGCCGCCGACCGTCCTGTCCCTCCACACGAGGCTCAACGACAATGCTGCAGTTCTGCTCGCCGCCTATCGGGCGAGTGCCGCGGAATTGGAGAGCGGCAGGGGCGTGGTTCCCGCGGCGGAATGGCTGCTGGACAATTATCACGTGGTCGAGGAGCAGATTCGCGAGATCAGGGATGACCTGCCTCCCGGCTACTATCGCCAGTTGCCGAAACTGAGCGAAGGGCCATTTGCGGGCTATCCGAGGGTTCTCGGACTCGCATGGGCGTTCGTTGCGCATACCGACAGCCTCTTCGACCGGGAGAAGCTGCGGCGGTTTCTCGTGGCTTACCAGCAGGTGCAGCCGCTGACGATCGGCGAGTTGTGGGCAGTGGCGATCACGCTGCGCATCGTCCTTGTCGAGAACCTGCGGCGGCTGGCCGATCAGATGACCGCGGGCCGCGCGGCGCGCGCGGATGCGGCGGCGCTCGCAGGCCGGCTTCTTGGATCCGAGCGCGGCAAGTCTGCGCTTGAAACGGATATCGCCTCGCGCTCGGTGGAACCCCTGTCCGAATTGTTCGCCGCCCAATTGGCAAAGCAATTGAGGGACCAGGACCCGACAACGACGCCCGCGCTCGGATGGCTCGAGGAGCGTCTTGCGCTGCAAGGGGTGTCTGTCGACACCGTGGTGCAGCATGCTCAGCAGAGGCAGGGCGCGTCCAATGTCACCGTGCGCAACATCGTCACCAGCATGCGGCTGATTTCCGATATCGATTGGGCGGAACTGTTCGAAAGCGTGAGCCTTGTCGATGAGCGGTTGCGGGCGCAGAGCGCCTTTGCCGACATGGATTTCCCGACCCGTGATCTTTACAGGAACGCGATCGAGCAACTGGCCCGTGGTTCGTCGTTCTCCGAGCTCGAGATCGTCGACCACGCGCTCGATGCTGCGCGCCAGGCGGCGAGCGTGGCCGATGATCCAGACGGCGCGGAGCGTGCCCGCGATCCCGGCTACCACCTCATCGCCCAGGGCCGCACGGCACTTGAGCGGGCGATTCGGTTTCGGCCACCCCCGCGACTGCGGATAAGCCGCTTCAACACCCGCCTCGGCATTGGCGGCTATATCGGCGTGATCCTGATCGTCACGGCGATGATGCTGGCAATCGCGCTGTGGTCGCTTTCGCGTCCCGGCCTCGACCCCTTCTGGCTCGTGCTGTTTGCGTTGGTCGCTTTTTTCCCCGCGACCGAGGTGGCAACCGCTCTCGTCAACCGGGCGGTGACCTGGAGTTTCGGCGCGACCATCCTGCCTGGGCTCGCGCTCAAGCAAGGCGTCCCGCCATCGCTGCGCACGCTCGTCGCGGTGCCGACGCTTCTCACCAGCGAAGCCGACCTCCTGGAGCAGGTGGAACGTCTTGAGGTCCACCATCTTTCCGGCGTTGGCGGCGACCTCGTTTTCGCTCTCCTCACCGACGGGCTCGATGCCGATCAGGAAGTCATGGAGGGCGATGCCCGGCTGCTTGATTGTGCCGCCGAGGCGATCGCCCGATTGAACGAGCGTCATGAACCGGTCGCGGGCGAAAGCCGCTTCCTCCTCCTGCACCGGCGCCGCGTCTTCAATGCGGGCGAAGGCAAATGGATGGGGTGGGAACGCAAGCGCGGAAAACTGCACGAACTCAACCGGCTTCTGCGCGGGGCCGACGACACCACCTTCATGCCTGTAGGCGGGAAGCAGCCGCGGGCACCCGCCGATGTGCGCTACGTCATCACGCTGGACGCCGACACGCGGCTGCCGCGCGATGCTGCACACCGGCTGATCGGCAAGATGGCGCATCCGCTCAATCGTCCGCGCTTCAGCGATGCCGAGCAGCGTGTCGTCGATGGCTACGGCATTCTCCAGCCGCGCGTCACCCCCTCGCTTCCGGTCGGCCGCGAAGGATCCTTCTACCAGCGCGTTTTCTCCGCCCCCGGCGGCATCGATCCCTACGCTGCTGCCGCCTCGGACGTGTATCAGGATCTCTTCGGCGAAGGCACCTATACCGGCAAGGGCATCTACGATGTGGATGCCTTCGAGGTGTCCCTGTCCGGCCGCGTGCCGGAAAACACCATGCTCAGCCACGATCTCTTCGAGGGCGTGTTTGCCCGTGCCGGCCTTGCGTCCGATGTCGAGGTGATCGAGGAATTCCCGTCCCGATACGATGTCGCCGCCAAACGCCAGCATCGATGGACGCGCGGCGATTGGCAACTCCTTCCCTGGGTGACGGGTCTGCGAAGCGGACACCTTGCGCTTCCATCAATCGGCCGTGGAAAGATGCTGGACAATCTGCGGCGGTCGCTGCTGGCGCCGGTCACGCTCCTGGCGCTTGGCGTCGCATGGCTGATGCCGCCGCCAGCCGCGATAACGGGAACCTTGCTTCTTCTCGCTGCTGTCGCGATCCCTTCATTTCTACCGATTCTCTTCACCCTCGTGCCGCACCGCGCCGGCATTCGCCTGCGCAGTCACTTCGCAACGCTTGCCGCGGACCTACGGCTCGCCGCCGTTCAGAGCATCCTTTCCGTCGTATTCCTGCCCGACCAGGCGTGGCGAATGGGCGACGCCATTGTCAGAACGCTGGCGCGGCTCTTCGGATCCCGCCGCCATCTTCTGGAATGGACCACGGCTGCGCAATCGAAGGGAAGCCCGCGCCTGAACTTCGCCGGCTTCTATCGACGCATGGCGCACGGGACGCTGCTCGGGCTCTTCGTGGCTGTCAGCGCCGTTGCCCTGTCGCCGTCGTCCTGGCCGCTCGTCCTGCCCTTCGCGTTGTTGTGGCTGGCCGCGCCGGCGCTCGCCTTGTGGGCGAGCCGGTCCCCGAAGGTCGGGCCAAGGCTTGCGCTGTCCGATCCGGATGCGACCGAATTGCGCCTCATCGCACGTCGCACCTGGCGCTACTTCGAGACCTTCGTGACAACCGAGGACAACATGCTGCCCCCGGACAATTTTCAGGAGGATCCGAAGCCGGTTATCGCGCACAGGACGTCGCCCACCAATATCGGACTCTATCTCATCTCTGCCGTCGCCGCCCGCGACTTCGGATGGACCGGTACGGTCGAGACCGTGGAACGGCTGGAAACCACGTTGGAAACCATGCGCAAGCTCGAACGGCACAACGGCCATTTCTTCAACTGGTATGCGACGCGGGACCTGCGTGTCCTCGAACCTGCCTACATCTCGTCGGTCGACAGCGGAAACCTTGCCGGACACCTGATCGTGCTGGCCAACGCATGCGAGGCGTGGGTGAACCATGGCATTGCGCCAAATGCACGTCTCGGCATGAAGGACAGTATTCAACTTGCACGTCAAGCGCTCGATGCCCTGTCGGGGAACCATCGCGGAGCCCAGCTCTCCGTGATGCTGGATGACATTGAAGCCCTGTTGGACGGTCCGCAGACGCTCGACGCGTTGTCCCCCGTGCTGACGCGCCTGGCTGACAAAGCTAGCGCCACGGCCCGCGATATGGTGCCAACGGATATCGACGGCAGCGCCCCGGATCTTGTCTTCTGGATCGAGGCCATCAAGAAGACGGTGACCGAGCACGCGCGGGACCGGTTGATGGACCCCGCTCTCAATGTCCGGCTGCAAGCGCTTGCAGCGGACGCGCGCGATATGGCGCTGGCGATGGATTTCGCCTTCCTTCTCGATCCCGAGCGCAAACTGTTGTCAATCGGCTACTCTCTCGTCGACGATAGCCTCGATCCGAGCTGTTACGATCTGCTCGCATCGGAAGCCCGGCTTGCAAGCCTTTTCGCCATTGCCAAGGGCGATGTCGAGACAAGGCACTGGTTTCGCCTGGGTCGGTCCGCGACGCCTCTCGCCAGCGCATCGGCGCTGATCTCCTGGTCCGGCTCGATGTTCGAGTATCTGATGCCCTCGCTCGTCATGCGCGCTCCCGCCGGAAGCCTGCTTGAACAGACCAACCGGCTGGTGGTGGAGCGCCAGCAGGCCTATGCGCGGTCGCTCGGCCTTCCCTGGGGGATCTCCGAGTCCGCCTACAATGCCCGCGATATGGAGCTGACCTACCAGTATTCAAACTTCGGCGTTCCGGGTCTCGGTCTGAAGCGCGGTCTTGCGGAGAATGCGGTGATCGCTCCCTATGCGACGGGGCTTGCGACGATGGTGGACCCACAAGGCGCGCGCGAGAACTACACCCGCCTTGCGCAAATGGGCGCCAGCGGCCGCTATGGCTTCTTCGAAGCGCTGGATTTCACACGATCGCGGCTTCCAGAGAAGAAGAATGTCGCCGTCGTCCGCACCTCCATGGCACACCACCAGGGCATGACCATCGTCGCCATCGCCAACACGCTCCACGATGGCGAGATGCGGGCCCGCTTCCATCGCGAGCCGATCATCCAGGCCTGCGAGCTTCTGCTGCAGGAGCGGATGCCCCGCAATGTCGCGATCGGTCACCCGAAGGCAGAGGAGGTGAAGGTCTCCCCGGCCACCGCGGATATGGAGATCCCGACCTCGCGCCGTGTTACCGCCACCACGGCCGGGGCGCCGGTGACCCAGTTGCTGTCGAATGGCCGCTATGCGGTGATGCTGACAGCCGCCGGCGCAGGTTACAGCCGCTGGCGCGATATCGCCGTCACGCGCTGGCGCGAGGACGCCACCCGCGACGATTGGGGCTCCTTCATCTTTCTGCGCGATGTCCAGAACGGCGGGGTCTGGTCTGCCGGCGCCCAGCCGCTCGGCGTCGAGGGGGAGCATCGCGAAGTCATCTTCGATGAGGATCGCGCCCAGTTCATCCGCCGCGACGGCACCCTGACGACCACGATGGACGTTCTGGTCTCCGGCGAAGACGATTGTGAGGTTCGCCGCCTGTCCTTGAGCAATGGAGGCCGGCGGCCGCGCGAGATCGAGGTCACGTCCTACGCCGAAATCGTCCTGGCCCCGCCGGCTGCCGACATGGCGCATCCGGCGTTCTCCAAGATGTTCGTGCAGACCGAGCATGTCGCGGAGTTCGGCGCGCTTGTCGCAACGCGGCGCTTGCGCGCGCATGCCGAGCCGCAGGTATGGGCTGCCCATCTGGCCGTCGTCGAGGGCGAGATTGCATCCGATCCGCAATATGAGACCGATCGGGCCCGGTTCGTCGGGCGCGGCCATTCGATACGCACCGCAGCGGCTGTGGCGGAGGAAGGGCCGCTTTCCAACACGGTGGGCACGGTTCTCGATCCCATCTTCTCGCTACGGCAGCGCGTGAAGATCGCGCCTGGTAAGGTGGCGCGGATCGCATACTGGACCATCGTGGCGTCGTCGCGCGCCGAACTCATGAGCCTCATCGACAAACATCATGATCGCAGCGCGTTCGAGCGTGCCAGGACATTGGCGTGGACCCAAGGGCAGGTCCAGCTTCGCCATCTTGATGTCGATGCCGGAGAGGCGGCAGATTTTCAGCGCCTGGCGGCGCCGATCCTCTACGCCGACCCGCGCTACAGGGCGCCATCCGAGGAGATTGTCCGCGGCGCCGGATCGCAATCCGGCCTGTGGCATCTCGCCATTTCCGGTGACCTGCCGATCATCTTGCTGAGCATAGACGACCCCCAGGACATGGCCCAGGTCCGTCAATTGCTGCGCGCCCATGAATACTGGCGGATGAAAAGCCTCGCCGTCGACCTGGTGATCGTCAACGAGCGCGCCTCCTCCTACACGCAGGACCTGCAGATCGCCATCGAGACCGCCGTGCGCAGCGGCCAGTCGCGGCCGCGCTTCGGTGCGGAGCTCGCGCAGGGCTCCGTCTACGCACTTCGGGCGGATCTGATGAGCGCGGAGGCGCGCCACCGTCTCCGTTCGATTGCTCGTGTCACATGCTCGGCACGACGTGGATCGATAGCCGAGCAACTCGACCGCTTGCCCCGTACGTCTATCGACCACTCCGCAATCCCCATGCTGCAGAGCTCTGTTCGGCCGAAATCCAAGCCGTCTGCTCCGTCTGCGCCATCGCTCGAGTTCTTCAACGGGCTCGGAGGCTTCGACAAGGACGGACGGGAGTATGTGACGATCCTCGGTGGCGGCGCGGCCACGCCCGCGCCGTGGATCAATGTCATCGCCAATCCCGGTTTCGGCTTCCAGGTCTCGGCGGAGGGAAGCAGCTACACCTGGGCTGAAAACAGCCGCGAGAACCAGCTCACGCCATGGTCGAACGATCCCGTGGTCGATCCGAGCGGGGAAGCGTTCTACATCCGCGACGAGGAGACGCTCGATCTATGGAGCCCGACCGCGCAGCCGATCCGCGACAGCGGCATCTACACTTCGCGCCACGGTTTCGGCTACAGCCGTTTCGAGCACGAGGCGAACGGCATCGCACTTGATCTCCTGCAATACGTGCCTCTGTCCGACCCTATCAAGATATCGCGTCTGACCCTTCGAAATCTTTCCGATCGTCCACGCCGCCTGTCTGTCACGAGCTATGCGGAGCTCGTGCTCGGCACCTCGCGCAGCGCCACGGCACCATTCCTGGTGACGCAGATGGATGGGGCTACGGGCGCGATGCTGGCGCGCAATCCGTGGAGCATCAATTCTTCCGACCGCGTCGCTTTTGCCGATCTCGGCGGGCGGCAGACCGCGTGGACGGCAGACCGATCCGAGTTCCTTGGCCGCTACGGCAACCCCTCGGCGCCTCGCGCGCTCACCGGCCATGTGTCGCTGTCGGGGACCACCGGCGCCGGCCTCGACCCTTGCGCGGCCCTGCAGCAGACCATCGAGATCGGCGTCGGCGAGACGGTCGAAATCATCTCGTTTCTCGGGCAGTGCGGCTCGCAGGAGGAGGTTCAGGCGCTGCTTGCGCGTTATCGCGCGGCCGATCTCGATGCCGTTCTCCGGGAGGTGACGGATCACTGGACCGGCGTTCTGCAGGCGGTCCAGGTCAAGACGCCGGACCGCGCAATGGACATCATGCTCAATGGCTGGCTCCTGTATCAGACGCTCGCCTGCCGCATCTGGGCGCGCTCGGCCTTCTACCAGGCCAGCGGCGCCTATGGTTTCCGCGACCAGCTTCAGGACGGAATGGCCCTGACGCTGGCAAGACCCGAAGAGACGCGGCGCCATCTTTTGCGCGCGGCCGGCCGCCAGTTCGTCGAAGGCGATGTCCAGCATTGGTGGCTGCCCCAATCCGGACAGGGGGTCCGCACGCGGATCTCGGACGACCGCGTCTGGCTCGCATTCGCCGCGGCGACTTATGTGGAAACCACCGGCGACGCCGCGATCCTCGACGAGACCGTCCCGTTTCTCGATGGCCCGCCGCTTGCCCCCGGCGAGCACGATGCGTTCTTCCATCCTGCGGAGGCGACTGAGTCCGCCTCTCTGTTCGAGCACTGCGCCCGAGGCCTCGACCAGTGCCTGGAGCTCACGGGCGAGCTCGGCTTGCCGCTCATGGGTACAGGCGACTGGAACGATGGCATGAACCGCGTCGGCGAAGGTGGCAGGGGCGAAAGTGTCTGGCTCGCCTGGCTGCTGCTGCGCACCATCGATCTGTTCGTGCCTCTGGCGGAAGGCCGCGACGCAAGGCGCACGGAACGTTGGCGCACGCATGCAGCCTCGGTGCGCGAGGCGCTCGAGAAGCATGCGTGGGACGGCGAATGGTATCGCCGCGCGACCTTCGACGACGGCACCTGGCTCGGCTCGAAGGACAGCGAGGAATGCCGGATCGATTCCATCGCCCAGTCCTGGGCCGTCCTGTCGGGCGCAGCCGACCCGGAACGGGCGGCAGAGGCGATGGCCTCGCTGGAAACGCACCTCATCCGCCGTGAAGACGGCATGGCGCTGTTGTTCACGCCTCCCTTCGACAAGACGCCGCACGACCCAGGGTATATCAAGGGGTATCCGCCGGGCCTGCGCGAGAACGGAGGGCAGTACAGCCATGCCGCGATGTGGGCGATCCTGGCCTTTGCGAAATCGGGCGCGGGCGACAAGGCGCATGATCTGTTCGCGATGCTCAACCCGATCAACCATGCGCTTACGCCCGCAGAGACCGAACGCTACAAGGTCGAACCCTATGTCGTCGCAGCGGATGTCTATTCCGTTGCGCCGCATGTCGGCCGAGGCGGATGGACCTGGTACACCGGCTCCGCCGCCTGGATGTATCGTTCGGGCATCGAGGGGATTCTGGGCATCCGGCGCGAGGGGGAATTTCTCATCGTCGACCCGTGTATCCCGTCGTCCTGGCCAGGTTTCGAAGCCACCGTGCGCGTGGGTTCAACCTGCTACGACATCCGCGTGGACAATTCGATGCAACGCGGTTCGGGTGCTTGGTCCGCCACCATGGACGGCGAACCTCTGCGGTGTGCCGGAGCGTGCCTGCGCGTGCCGCTCGACGGCCGCAACCACAGCCTGGCTCTCGGTATCGAGTGAGGACCGAGGCAGGTCTCCGTTGCCTTCCTCCCGATGCCGTCTTGCCGGACGGACACCTGCCGGCCCTGTCGAGATCACGCCCTGACTTCGGTCGAG
The DNA here is from genome assembly GCF_001050155.1 of Nitratireductor soli. Taxonomy (GTDB): domain Bacteria; phylum Pseudomonadota; class Alphaproteobacteria; order Rhizobiales; family Rhizobiaceae; genus Nitratireductor; species Nitratireductor soli. The sequence continues at coordinate 86,614 of NZ_LFVY01000019.1, read as the reverse complement.
AGTGGTTGTAGGCCTACTTGCGGCTGCACCCGAACCCGCACGGGATCGGTTGCGTCTTTCGATATTGCACGCGCCGAACGCCATCGCCAATCCTGTACCGCGCAAGGGTGTGTTGACACCTATCTGAACGATATCTACTATTTCTGGTGCAAGGCGGTTTGCGGCGTCCCGGCAAGAAAAGCTGGCACGCAGTGAGCTCTCCGAACCAGCAGCGGTGCAGTCATGTGACTGCGGCGCGTTTCAGAATGATTTCTGGATTTTGCTGGGAGGAGCATCCATGAGGAACCGCAGTTTCACGTCTTTCATCGTCCGTTCAGTCGTCACCGCCGGTATCGGCCTTGGCGCGGTGTCGCTGGCGCAGGCCGAATCCGTTTTGCGCTTCGTGCCGCATGGCGACCTCGTCGTCGTCGACCCGATCCTCAACATCGATTACATGGCCCGCAACCACGGCTACATGATCTACGACACGCTGTTCGCTTTCGACAGCAAGAATGAGATCAAGCCTCAGATGATCGACACCTGGACGGTGTCCGAAGATGGCATGAGCTATTCGTTCAAGCTCCGGCCGGAGCTCAAATGGCATGACGGCCAGCCGGTGCGCGCTGCTGATTGCGTGGCCTCGCTCGAGCGCTGGGGCAAGCGCGATTCCATGGGCATAGCAATGTTCGCGGCGATGGAGAGCATCAAGGCCACCGGCGAGGATACCTTCGAGATCAAGCTTGCCAAGCCGTTCGGCCACGTGCTCGCGGCACTCGCCAAGACCGGTTCGAACGTGCCCTTCATGATGCCGGAGCGCATCGCCAAGACCGATCCCTTCGCCTCGATCGAGGATTCGACGGGCTCCGGCCCGTTCTATCTGGCCAAGGACGAATGGATGCCCGGCAGCAAGATCGTCTACAAGAAATTCGCCGACTACGTCCCGCGCCAGGAACCCGCCGATTTCATGGCTGGCGGCAAGGTCGCCAAGGTCGACCGCGTCGAATGGACGGTCATGCCCGACGGGGCCACGGCGGTCTCCGCGCTCGCCAACGGCGAAGTTGACTGGGTCGAGGTGCCGCCGGCCGACCTCCTGCCGATGCTCGAGGGCAACGAGGATGTCGTTATCCGCTCGACCGATCCGTTCGGCATCCAGACGATGCTGCGCTTCAACCACATGCAGCCGCCCTTCAACAACGCCGCGATCCGCAAGGCGGTGATGGCGACGGTGGCGCAGCAGGACTTCATGCAGGTCACTTCCGGCGAAGAGAATACCGAGACCTGCGTCTCGTTCTTCGTCTGCGGCACGCGGTTCGCGACCGAAGCCGGCGCTGGCGACTGGCTGAAAGCCAAGGATGTCGAGAAGGCCAAGGCGCTTCTTGCCGAGGGCGGCTACAATGGCGAGAAGGTCATCGTGCTCGATCCCACCGACGACACGGTGCCGCACAACCAGACCATCGTCGCCGTCGCCAATCTCCGCGAGATCGGCATCAACGTCGAGGTCCGCGCCACCGACGCCGGCTCGCTCTTCGCGCTTGCCGGCAACAAGGAGCCGGAAAGCTGGAACCTGTTCCTCACCTGGGCGGACGCTACCAACTATTCGGTGCCGACGCTGAACAACGCGCTCAGGGCCGGCGGCGAGAAGAACGCCTCCGTGGGCTGGCCGACCAACGAGAAGATCCAGGACCTGCGCAACCAGTTCCTGGCCGCCTTCGATCCTGAAGAGCAGAAGAAGATCGCCGCCGCGATCCAGGAAGAGGCCTATAGCGACGCGATCTACGTCCTGACCGGCCAGTACAAGCAGTCGACCGCCTACAACCGGCAGGTCGAAGGCATGATCGATTCTCCCATTCCGGTGTTCTGGAACATCTCCGTCGCCGAATGACCGAGTGACTGGGCGGCCCTTGCGGCCGCCCATCTCCCCCAAATCTCGAGGAGGCGATCATGCTGGCCTACACTCTCAAACGTCTCGCCGCCGCGGTGCCCGTGATGCTGATCGTGGCGATCATCACCTTCATGCTGATGCATATCGGCTCCGTCGATCCCGCCTCGCGTATCGCCGGCGAACTTGCGACCCCCGAGGAGGTCGAGAAGATCCGCATCGCGATGGGTCTCGACCGGCCACTCCTGCACCAGTTCGTGAGCTGGTTCGGGCAAGTCTTGAGCGGTGATTTCGGCACCTCGATCCTCAACAGGATGCCGGTGCTCGACCTCGTTGGCCAGCGCATCGAACCGACGCTCTCGATCGCGCTCTTCACCATCGTCTTCGCCGTCGCGCTCGCCGTGCCGATGGGTGTGCTCGCCGCCTGGAACGCCGGCACCTGGGTCGACCATCTCATCATGGCGCTCGCCGTCATCGCCTTTTCGATGCCGGTCTTCCTCGTCGGCTACCTGTTGATCTACCAGTTCTCCATCGAGCTCAGGCTCCTGCCGGTGCAGGGCTACAAACCGCTCGCAGGCGGTGTCGGGCCCTATCTGCGCCATCTCGTGCTTCCGGTCGTCTCGCTCGGCCTGGTCTTCCTGGCGCTCATCGCGCGGATGACGCGGGCGACGATGCTCGAGGTCCTGAACCAGGATTACATCCGCACCGCCCGCGCCAAGGGCCTCGGCAACACGCGCATTCTCGTCCTCCATGCCCTGAAGAATGCCGCCAATCCGATCGTCACCACCATCGGCTTCGGCATCGCGGCGCTGATCGGCGGTGTTGTCGTTACCGAGACGGTGTTTGCCATCCCCGGCATCGGGCGGCTCACCATCGATGCCGTCATCCGGCGTGATTTCCCGGTGATCCAGGGCGTGATCCTCCTGTTCTCCGCCGCCTATGTGCTCATCAATCTGGCGATCGACTTGTCCTACGCCCTGTTCGATCCCCGCATCCGCTACTGAGGCGATAATGGCCGTGACCGATACCGTTTCCCTTCCCGCCGCGCGGTCGACCGCCCCCACCAAGGGGCGCCTCGCCAGGTTCGCGCGCTTTGTCCGCCGTCATCCCAACATAGCGATCGGCGCGCTGATCCTGACGCTGATTGTCGCCTGCTCGGCGCTCGCGCCGCTGATCGCGCCCTACGATCCCGACGCGATCAATCCCGCCGAACGCCTGAAACCGCCGTCCGCAGCGCATCTCTTCGGCACCGATGCCTTTGGTCGCGACGTCCTGAGCCGCGTCATCTGGGGCGGCCGCATTTCGCTGGTCGTCGGGCTGACCGTGGCGCTCTTCTCCGTCGGCATCGGGCTTGCCATAGGCCTCGTCGCCGGCTTCAGCCGGATCGCCGACGCCGTCCTCATGCGCGTCATGGACGCGATGATGGCGATCCCCGGTATTCTTCTCGCCATCGCGCTCGTCGCCTTGACGACGGCGAGCATCGAGACGGTCGTCTTCGCCCTGGTGATTCCGGAAATCCCGCGCGTGGTGCGGCTCGTCCGCGCCATGGTGCTGAGCCTTCGCGAACAGCCCTTCGTCGACGCGGCGCGCGCCGTCGGCACGCGCTTCCACATGATCCTGATCCGCCACATCATGCCGAACACCGTGGCGCCGCTGATCGTGCAGGCGACCTTCATCTGCGCTTTCGCCATCCTTGGTGAGGCCTATCTCTCCTTCCTGGGCGTCGGCCTGCCGCCCCCGACATCCACCTGGGGCAGCGTGATCGCTGAAGGGCGCAAGGTCTTCGGGCTTGCTGTCTGGGTCGTGCTCTTCCCCGGCCTCTTCCTGGGATTCACCGTGCTCTCGATCAACCTGATCGGCGACGGGCTGCGCGACATCCTCGATCCCAAGCTCTCACGCAGGCAGTGACCGACATGGAAACCCCTATTCTCCAGATCGACGACCTGTCGACCCATTTCTTCACCCGTGACGGCGTCGTGCGCGCCGTCGACAATCTGACCTGCCATGTGGGCGCCGGAGAGGCGCTGGGCATCGTCGGCGAATCCGGCTGCGGCAAGAGCGTGACCTCGCTCTCTGTCATGCGGCTTGTGCAGAGCCCTTCAGGGCGCATCGTCAACGGCGCGATCAGGCTCCAGGGGCGCGACCTCCTGGCGCTTTCCGAGAAAGAGATGCGCGAGATCCGCGGCAATGAGATATCGATGATCTTCCAGGAGCCGATGACCTCGCTCAACCCGGTGCTGTCGATAGGCTGCCAGCTGATCGAGACGATCCGCCGACACCGTGGCGTATCAGGCAAGGAGGCCTGGCAGCGTGCGGTCGACATGCTGCGCCTCGTGCAGATTCCGGAGCCGGATCAGCGCATGCGCGAATACCCGCACCAGCTTTCCGGCGGCATGCGCCAGCGCATCATGATCGCCATGGCCTTCGCCTGCGACCCTAAGGTGCTGATCGCCGACGAGCCGACGACCGCGCTCGACGTGACCATCCAGGCTCAGATCCTCGCGCTGATGAGCGACCTGCAGAAGCGGCTCGGCACGGCGGTGGTGCTGATCACCCACGATCTCGGCGTTGTCGCCGAGACCTGCCAGCGGGTCATCGTCATGTATGCCGGTCGCAAGGTCGAGGAGGCCGATGTCGGGGACCTGTTCGACCGGCCGCGTCACCCCTACACGAAAGGGTTGATGGCCTCGATGCCGCATCTCCACCGTGGCCTGGGCAACGGGCAGCGGCTCAAGGAAATTCCAGGCATGGTGCCTTCGCTGCTCGACCCGCCACCCGGATGCCGCTTTGCCGGGCGCTGCGCCCATGCGACCGCGCTGTGTACAACCGAGGAGCCGCCGCTCACCGAGACGGGGCCGCGTCACTGGGTGGCCTGCTGGCACACCGGGGCGCCGGCGGAGGTGGCGCAATGAGCACCGCCTTGCTCGAAGTCTCGGGGCTGAAGAAGCATTATGCGCTTGACGGCGGGCTGTTTCGCAAGCCGACGCGGACGCTCGCTGCCGTCGATGGTGTGTCCTTCACCATTTCCTCCGGCGAGACGCTCGGTCTTGTCGGCGAATCTGGCTGCGGCAAGTCCACGACCGCCAAGATGATCGTCCGGCTGACCGAGACGACCGAAGGCAGCATCCGCATTTGCGGCGAGGATATTTCCACGCTCGGCGCGGGCGCGATGCGGCACAAGCGGCGCGACGTGCAGATCATCTTCCAGGACCCGTATTCATCGCTCAACCCGCGCATGAGGGCGGGCGACATCGTCGCCGAACCGTTGCGCAATTTCGGTATTGGCCGGGAGGAGGTGCGGACACGCGTCGCCAGCCTGTTCGACCGCGTCGGATTGCGCTCCGACTATGTGGCGCGCTTCCCGCACGAGTTCTCCGGCGGCCAGCGCCAGAGACTTGGCATCGCGCGGGCTCTGGCGCTGGAGCCGAAGCTGATCGTCTGTGACGAGCCGGTGTCGGCGCTTGACGTTTCGGTGCAGGCCCAGGTCATCAACCTGCTGACCGATCTTCAGCGCGAACTCGGCATTGCCTATCTCTTCGTTGCGCACGATCTCGCCGTGGTCGAGCACATCAGCCACCGCGTCGCTGTGATGTATCTGGGGCGCATCGTCGAGATGGCGGACCGGCAGACGCTGTTTTCCGATCCGCGGCATCCCTATACCCAGGCGCTGCTGGCCGCGGCACCCAGTTCCCACCCCCGGCAGAAGAAGGAACGGCTGCTGCTTTGCGGCGACGCGCCGAGCCCGACCTCGCCGCCGTCCGGCTGCCCGTTCCGCACGCGCTGCCCGATCGCCGAGCCCGGCTGTGCCGAGGCGGTTCCGGCGCTGCGCGATCTCGGGGAAGGTCGCCAGGTCGCCTGTCACCTGAGATGAGGAAGGACACCGATGCTTGAAGGCGCGCTACCCAAACGCGGACGCCGCATTGCGGCCGTCGAACACTTTCCCTGCCGGCAGCGCCAGGAGGACCCGGAATGGAAGTTCGCGCGCGGCGGCATTCCCGTCGTCGATGGGCTGATCGTGCGGATCGTCGCCGATGATGGCCTCGAGGGGCACGGATATGCTTTGGCGCTGCCGCTTCTCTCCGATACGCTGGCTGGCCTTGGCGAGGCCCTCGACGGTATGCGTTCGCATGTCGTCGGCCGCGACCCGCTCGACCTTGAGGATATCCTGCGCGACATCGACCGCAGCTTCGACGGCCATCGCCATTGTCGCGCGGCGATCGACATGGCGCTGCACGAGCTTGTCGCCGCGATCCTTGGCGTGCCGTTGCACCATCTGTTCGGTGGCGCGCTGACCCGGCAACTGACCATGTCGCGCATCGTGCCGCTGAAATCTCCCGATGCCATGGGGGAGGCGGCGGCGGCGCTCGCTGCCAGGGGCTATCGGTGCCTGAAGGTGAAGCTTTCCGGCGACGCCTCGACCGATATCGCACGCGTCGCCACGGTTCGCCGCCGGGTGGGCGCAGCGGTCAGGCTCTCCGTCGACGCCAACCAGACCTACAGCCCGAAGGGCGCGATCATGACGATGCGCCAACTCGGCCCCTATGGCGTCGATCTCGTCGAGCAGCCGGTGCGCGCCGGCGACCGCGCCGGCCTCCGGCTGGTGCGCCAGAGCCTCGACATGCTCGTCGAGGCCGACGAGGCGGTGTCCTCGCCGCGCGACGTGATGGAACTCGTCGCCATGGAAGCCGTCGACAGCGTCAACCTGAAGGTGCCGGAGTTCGGCGGATTGCGCGCCACGCTTCTCGCCGCGCGCATCTGCGAGATGTCGGGGGTGGCCTGCCGCATCGGCGCCACCTTCGGGCCGCGGCTCATCGCCGCCCAATCGTTGCACCTGGGTGCGTGTTTCCACAACCAGACCTATCCGCACGAGATCGCCGAGTTCGACCATCTGCTCGACGATCCCTATGTCGGATTGGACGTGCAGGCCGGCGATCTCGCGGTCGCCGACCGCGTCGGCTCGGGTGTGCGCTTCGATCCGGGATTGCTGGTCGCGGCGCAATAGGCGCCCGCTACCGCGCGCCAGGGGTCACGCGTGATCCTGGCGCGCGATGAAGTCGAGCACGACGCGGTTGAAGATGTCTGGCCGTTCCCAATAGCCGGAATGGCCACACTCGGGAATGAGGAAGTTTTCCGCGCCACGGATGCGGCTCGCCACCAAACGCATCATGGAGGGCGGGCTGTAAAGATCGGCATCGCCGGTCACAAGCAGCACCGGCAGCTTCCATGCGGCCAGATGATCCCATGTCACTTTGTTGGCAAAGGTCTGGCTCTTCATGCTGCCGATCCCGGCGTTGTCGGCGATCTCGTTCCAGAGCTTGCGGCCCTCGACGTCGAGATGGCGGTAGGATGGCCCGAGTTCCTTGAAGTCGCTCGGCAGGCTGGCGAATTCTTCGGGCCGGATCAGTGTATGGATCGCCTGGTAGTCGTCGTTGGTGATGCCGACGATGGTGTTCGCCAGGATCAGCGACAGGAGCCGGTCCTCGTGCGAGACCGTGAAGTCCGTGGCGATCATGCCGCCGGCGGCCGTACCGAGCAGGTGAAACCTGTCGAGTTTCAGATGGTCCGCGAGCCGCAGCAGGTCCTCAGAAGCGATGCCCGGTGTTTGTGGATCGCCCATGATCGACATCCGGCGGCCGCGCCGGGAATAGCCGATGACGCGGTGATGGGCGGAGAAGGCCGGCTGCTGATATCCCCAGGCCAGACCCGAACCGGTGTCGGCGTGAAGCATGACGATCGCACTGCCCGCGCCGCCGGTATCGAAATACCAGATCTGATGTCCGTTGCCGACATCGACATGGCCTTCCATCTGCTCGACCGGCCTGGGCAGCGGTGTCGGCACGACACCCGGATTACTCACGTAGCGTACCCTTGCTCCCGAACGCGTCCCGGCGGTCGGTTTCATCCTCATCCACCCAGCGCGGTCTGTCCTTCGACGGAATGGGCGTGAAGGTCGCACGCCGGCGATGCGACTGTGGGTTGAGCAATTTGCAGGCCATTCCGCTCTCTCTGGAAATCCGCCGCGTTGCGGTGGCACGGCACCGGGGCACGGTATGATGCATCGACATGTTGGTTGTCAGAGTGAACTAAATAGTTCACTCTGACAACCAAATTATCAGGCTTGCGGCGGGACAGCCAGATCAATAGGTCCTGACCCTAGATCGTCCAGCCGCCGTCGATGATGCAGGTCTGCCCGGTGGTGTAGGTGGCGCCGGCCAGGTGAACCACGAGATCGGCGATTTCCTCAGAAGTTCCGAGCCGGCCCATCTGCTGGCGGGCGATGAAGGCCTTGCGGGCGGCTGCGTAATCGCCGGTCGCCTCGAGCCGTTGGCGCAGCGACGGGCTGTCGACCGTGCCGGGGCAGATGGCATTGCAGCGGATGCCGCGATCCACGTAGTCGGCGGCGACGGATTTGGTGAGGCCGATGACGGCTGCCTTGGTCAGCCCGTAGACGCAGCGGTTGGGCGCACCCTTCACGCTGGAGACGACAGACGCCATGTTGATGATGCTTCCCTCGCCCTGTTTCAGCATGGCCGGCAGAACGGCGCGTATGGTGCGGACCATCGCCTTCACGTTGAGGTCCATGGCCAGGTCGATCTCGTCGTCCTTTGCGTCCAGAACCGTGCCGTTGTGCACGATGCCCGCGCAGTTGAAGAGAATGTCGATACGGCCGATCCCCGAGACGAGGTCGGCGATTGCCCTCTCGTTCCTGACGTCGAGCCGATGCGCCTCGATGGAGCCATCCTCGGCAGCGAATGCCGTGAGGTTCTCCCCATTGATGTCGGTCGCGTGAACCTTTGCGCCGGCTCTGGCCAGCGCGCGGGCGCTCGCAAGGCCAATTCCCTGCCCCGCGGCGGTAACGAAGGCGGTCTTTCCTGTCAGTGAGCCCATTTCCCATCCTTGAACGCTAGAGTGACGGCCTTCGAAATTCGCTATTGACTCGCGCCGGCCTTCGCCTATGATTTAACGATAAACCAAACGCAATTCAAGCATACAGACACGACGAAGGCGACCGCTACGATGGCCACCCTGGAAACCGAACCGCAACCGACCCTGACCGAACTCAGGGAGCGCTTCTTCACAGCTCTTCTTTCCGACGTGCTGGACGATCTCGGATATATGAATCAGGCCATGCATCATAGGATTCGGCCGCTCGACAGCGCGCTCGTCATGGTCGGCCGGGCCCGTACCGCGCTTTGCATGGACGTCTATGAGCGACCTGCGCCGGGCGAGAATCCCTATGAGCTCGAGATCAGGCTCGTCGACGACCTGAAGAGCGACGAGATCCCGGTTTTCGCCTGTGGCACGTCCGGGCGCATGGCGCCATGGGGTGGGTTGCTGAGCACCGCTGCGAAATTCCGTGGCGCGACGGGTGCGGTCATGGACGGGCTGGTGCGCGATACGCGCGAAATCCTGGTGGCGGGCTTTCCGGTGTTTCACGGCGGCATCGCGCCGCTCGACTGCAAGGGGCGTGGCAAGGTCGTCGCGCTCGATACGGGTATCGAATGCGCCGGCGTTACCGTGCGCAGCGGCGATCTCGTGTTCGGAGACGCGGATGGGGTGATCGTCGTTCCGCAGGAAATCGAGGCCAAGGTTCTTGAGGTCGCGCAGGAGCGCCTTCGCGGCGAACGCAACACGCTGGCCGATCTCGAGGCGGGGGAACGCCTCGCAACCGTGTTCGCGAAGTATGGCATCCTGTGAGTCTTCCTGACGCACACTTGTCATAAAGCGAAACCTTCAAGTCGCGGCGCAGGGCCGTGACTTGAAGGGAACTACGCCAAGAAAAACACAGAGGGGTAGAGGGAAAATGACGCACAGAAACTCGAAAAACCGGCTGCGCGGCCTGCTCGTCGCCGGCGCGATGGCGATGGCTGCGGGCCCGGCCTACGCGGAACTTTGCGGCAATGTCGGCGGCGATCTCGTGCTGGGCATGGAGGCCAAGCTCGGCACGCTCGACCAGCATGTGAATGCGGCGAACGCGACGCGCAACGTGGCGATGAACATTTTCGAAACGCTCATGACGCGCGACGAAAACATGGCGCCGATCCTCGATCTGGCGGATTCGCTCGACGTCAGCGATGACAAATTGACCTACACGTTCAAGCTGCGCTCCGGCGTGAAATTCCACAACGGCAAGCCGTTGACCTCAGCGGATGTGGCTGCCTCCTTCGATCGCTACAGCCGTATCGGCGTCGATCGTTCAGCGCTCGGCAGTGTCGATCATTGGGAGACGCCGGACGGCGCGACGTTCAAGATCGTCCTGAAGGAGCCGCAGGCAAGCTTCCTCGAGAGCATTTCGGCCTCGACGGTGCCGATTGTCGTCGTTCCGACAGAGCAGGCGAGTGCCGAGGCGACCCGTCTCGAGCCGATCGGCACCGGCCCGTTCCAACTCGAGGAATTCGTGGCTGACAGCCATGTGAAGCTCAAGCGCTACGAGGACTACAAGCCCAATGAAACACTCGAGAGCATGTCGGGCTTCGCGGGGCGCAAACAGGCTTGCGTGGATACAGTCACCTTCCGCACGCTGGCCGAACCCGGCGCCCGCCTTGCGGCACTCGAAACGGGCGAGGTGGATATCGTCGAGGACGTGCCGACGCTTTCGAAGGAACGAATCGCCGGCAACAAGGACATCGTCCAGACCCAGTTGAAGCATGCGGCGCTCTGGCTGACCTACCCGAACCTCTCGGAGCCGCCCACCGACAATCTCAAGGTGCGGCAGGCCATCCAGGCAGCGTTGAATCTCGACGAGATCATGGATGCGATGAGTGACGGTTCCTACAGTCTCAACCCGTCCTTCCAGTTCCCCGGCCAGCTCTATTATTCGGAAGCCGGCAGCCAGTACTACAACCAGAACGACCCTGAGAAGGCCAAGGCCTTGCTCAAGGAGGCCGGTTACGATGGCGAGCCGGTCAGGCTCCTGACGACGCGCGACATTCCGCGGCTCTACACCGCGGCGGTGGTGATGTCGGAGCAGATGAAGGCCGCCGGCCTCAATGCGGAGCTCGTGGTGCTCGACTGGCCGACGGCGCTCGGCATGAGCGTCAACGAGACCAAGGGATGGAACTTCTTCTACACCGGCTGGATAACGGTGACGGCCCAGGGCGGCGCCCAGTCGCTGCGCAACCTTGCCGACCCGTCCAACGTGCACAAGCCGAAGGACAACAAGTCCGATCCGCAGTTCATGGAGCGGTTCAACGTTCTGAGCACCAGCCCGGACCTCGATGAGCGCAAGGCAGCGTTCGCCAAGGCGCAGGAGCGCGTGTTCGAGGAGGTGATGGCCATTCCCTTCGGCGTCACGCCGAAGAACCAGGCAACGCGTGCAAATGTGAAGGGCTACGTGCCATTCTTCAACACGCGCGTGTCGAATATCTGGCTGGCGGAGTAACCCGCCTCCCAGACCCATGTCTCGACATGCATGAGCCTGCACGGAAACGTATGGAGGTCGCATGCTTGCTTACACGCTGAGGCGCATAGCCCAGGCCGTGCCGATTCTTCTTCTCGTCAGCCTGATCTCGTTCGGGATCATGCAATTGGTGCCCGGGGATCCCGCCGCTGTTCTGGCGGGGCCCAACGCCACGCCCGATGAGCTCGTTCATCTGCGCCAGACCCTGGGGCTCGACAAGTCTCTCCTGACGCAGATCATGATCTTTTACGGCAATCTGTTTCAAGGGGATCTCGGCTATTCGATCATCCTCGGCGAACCGGTTCTGAAAGTGGTCATCGAGCGGTCCCCGATCAGTATTTCGCTGGCGATCTATTCGCTCATCCTGACCATCGTCTTCGGTCTCTTCATCGGCGTCGTCGCGGCGATGAAGCACAATCGCTGGATCGATCAGGTGGCCATGGCATTCGCGCTCATCGGGGTCTCGGTTCCCAATTTCTGGCTCGGGCTCGTGATGATCGTCCTGTTCTCCGTCCATCTGGGATGGTTGCCGACCGGCGGCTATGTTCCCTTCTTCGAGGATCCCATCGGCTGGTTCCTCGCGGCAACGATGCCGGCCTTGTCGCTGGCCCTGATGCAGATCGGTCTTTTGGCCCGGCTCACGCGCTCCACCATGCTCGAAGTGCTCGGCCAGGACTACATCCGCACCGCGCGCGCCAAGGGCGCGAGCGAACCGCGGGTGATCATCAAGCACGCGATGAGCAATGTGCTGATCCCCGTGGTCACCGTGCTCGGCATGATCCTGTCGGTGCTTCTTTCGGGGTCGGTCATCGTCGAAACGATCTTTGCCGTGCCGGGGATCGGAGCGTTGCTCGGCAATGCGATCCTGGGGCGGGACTATCCGATGATCCAGGGAGGACTGATCTTCGTGGCAGCGGTGCTGCTCATCCTGAACATCGCCGTCGATGTGCTCTATGCCTGGCTCGATCCGAGGGTACGCGTCCAATGACCAGTCTGGAAATGAACGACACGCGAAGCGAGCCGTCCTTCCTGCGGCGGTTCATGGGCGGGCGGCGCGTCCGGCGCCTGTTGCGGCACCGCTCCTTCATGATCGGCCTGTGGCTTTGCCTCTTCGTTACGGTTATCGCCGTCCTGGCGCCGGTCCTCTCGCCGGTCGACCCGAACAAGATGGCCATCCGCTCGCGTTTCCAGCCGCCATCCCTCGATTTTCTCCTGGGGACGGACAATCTGGGCCGTGACCTCTTCAGCCGTGTGGCCTGGGGCGCGCGGCTCAGCCTCGCGATCGGTCTCGGCGTGGTGCTGCTCAATGCGGTCTTCGGTGTGCTTCTGGGAGCGCTTGCCGGCTATTTCCGGCGTCTTGACGGCATCCTGATGCGTCTGTCCGACGCACTGATGGCCTTTCCCTCGGTGCTTCTGGCAATCGGCATCGCCGCGGCTATGGGTGCTTCGGCCATGACGGCGGTCATATCGCTTGCCGTCGTCTATATTCCGCGCACCGCGCGCATTCTGCGCGCTTCGGTGATGCAGGTGACGGAACTCGAATTCGTCAATGCGGCACGGGCGGCGGGGGCGGGAGACCTGCATATACTGCGCCGCCACATCCTGCCCAACTGCATGGCGCCGCTGGTGGTCCAGCTCAGCTTCGTCTTCGCCTATGCGATCCTTTCCGAAGCGGTACTGAGCTTTCTCGGCCTTGGCGCCGCGCCGACGGATCCGAGCTGGGGCATCATGATCTCGGAAGGCCGCAGCTATATCCGCGAAGCGCCCTGGATGACCGTCATCCCCGGCATGGCGATCGCGATCACCGTCCTCGGCCTGAACCTTCTTGGCGACGGATTGCGGGATGTGCTCGACCCTCGCGTCAAGATGGAACACTAACGATGCAGACAGAACCAATCCTGCGCGTCGAGGGGCTGCGCACGACCTTTTCCGGGGATGAGGGCACGGCGGTCGCGGTCGATGACGTCAGCTTCGACGTCAACGCGGGCGAGATCGTCGGCCTCATCGGCGAGAGCGGCTCGGGCAAGAGCGTGACCGCGCTTGCGATCATGGGGCTCCTGCCGAAAGACACGGCGCGGGTTACCGCCGAGCGCATCCTCTTCGACGGGCATGATCTCGTCCGCGCGTCGGAGCGGGAGATGCGCCGATTGCGCGGGCGCGCCATCGGCATGATTTTTCAGGAACCGATGAGTTCGCTCAACCCGGTGCTGAAGATCGGCGACCAGCTGATCGAACCGATCCGCATCCACGAACGCATCAGCCACCGCGCGGCGTTCGACCGGGGCGTGGAGCTCTTGTCGAAGGTCGGGATCCCATCGCCGATCCAACGCATGAACGACTATCCGCACCAGCTTTCGGGCGGCATGCGGCAGCGCGTGATGATCGCGATCGCCCTGTCCTGTTCGCCGAAACTGCTTCTGGCAGACGAGCCGACGACGGCGCTCGACGTCACCATCCAGGCGCAGCTTCTCGACCTGCTCCTCGAAATCCAGTCCGAAACCAAGATGGCAATCGTCCTCATCACGCACAGCATGGGCGTGATCGCGGAATGCGCCGACAAGGTGGTGGTCATGTACTCCGGCCGCATCGCGGAGCAGGGACCGGTGACCGAAATCTTCGACCGGCCGGGCCACCCCTATACGAAGGGGCTCATGCAATGCACGCCGGAGCTCACGGGCAACCCGCGCCGGCTCACCACCATTCCCGGTTCGCTGCCAAGCCTCAGCGCGTTGCCGCCCGGCTGCCGCTTCGCGCCGCGCTGCGGTCTTGCGCTGCCAACCTGCGAGGCGGGGCGCCCGCCGATGATCGGCCTGCGCGGGACGCACGCATCGGCTTGCATCCGGGCGGACGAGCTCGTCGCCGCAGCGGCACAACCAGAGGAAGCCGACGCATGAGCAACGCGCCGTTACTGTCTGTTCGGGACCTGTCGAAGCACTTCACCATGCGCAGCCCGTTTCGCGGCACCACCATCGGCACGGTTCAGGCCGTCAACCGCGTGAGCTTCGACATTGCGGAGGGCGAAACGCTCGGCCTTGTGGGGGAATCCGGCTGCGGCAAGTCGACGACGGGACGCCTGCTTCTGAGATTGATCGAGCCCAACAATGGGAAGGTGCTCTTCCAGGGGCAGGACCTTCTCCAGCTCGATGCGAGGCAACTCAAGAAGATCCGCAAGTCCATCCAGATCGTGTTCCAGGATCCGTTCAGCTCGCTCAATCCACGCATGACGGTGGAGGATATCGTCACCGAACCGCTCTACCTGCAGGGCGGCATGTCGCGCAGGGAGATGCGCGAGCGGGCACGAATGCTGCTCGACAAGGTTGGCCTCAACGCGGCCCATATCACGCGTTTCCCGCACGAGTTTTCCGGCGGTCAGCGCCAACGCATCGGCATCGCCCGCGCGCTTGCGGCCGATCCCCGCTTCATCGTCTGCGACGAGGCGGTGTCTGCCCTGGACGTTTCCGTGCAGGCGCAGGTCATCAACCTGCTCCAGGACCTCCAGGAAGAGTTCAACCTCTCCTACCTCTTCATCGCGCACGACCTGTCGGTCGTCCGGCACATCTCGGACCGCGTGGCGGTCATGTATCTGGGCGAGGTGGTGGAAATCGCCGACAAGAATGCGCTCTATTCCGCGCCGCGGCATCCCTACACGCAGGCGCTTCTGGCCGCGATCCCGGTCGCCCACCCGCGATTGAGGGGCAAGCGCGCGCGCCTTGGGGGCGAGGTCTCCAGCGCGCTGAACCCGCCGCCGGGTTGCCGCTTCAGCCTGCGCTGCCCATTCGCGCGGGATGTCTGCCGTCAGCAGCCGCCGGCGCTGCGGCAGCTGGATGGCCGCCACCAGGTGGCCTGCCACTTTGCCGAGGACCTGCATGCCGCAGCCGCCTGACGGCCGCGCAGGACGGATACTGCGAAAGCATCGACACCATCGCCGCGATGCCAACCTTGCGAGAACATGAATGACCAGGAAAAAAGATCCGTTGCGCTCCAGCGAATGGTTCGGGGGCCAGGAAAAGGGCGCCTTCATCCATCGAAGCTGGATGAAGAACCAGGGGTTCCCCCCGCATCTCTTCGATGGCCGGCCGGTCATTGGCATCTGCAATTCGTGGTCGGAGCTTACGCCTTGCAACGGCCAGCTTCGCGACCTTGCCGAGCATGTCAGGCGCGGCGTGTTCGAGGCAGGCGGTTTTCCGGTCGAGTTTCCGGTGATGTCGCTCGGGGAATCGAACATGCGCCCCACGGCGATGATGTTCCGCAACCTCGCCGCCATCGAGGTGGAGGAAAGCATCCGCGCCAATCCCATCGACGGAGTGGTGCTTCTGGCTGGCTGCGACAAGACCACGCCGGCGCTTCTCATGGGGGCGGCGAGCTGTAACCTGCCGACCCTGCTCGTTTCGGCCGGGCCGATGCTGAGCGGCAGCTTCAACGGCGAGGTTCTGGGGTCGGGCACCGATGTCTGGCGCCTCAGCGAGGAAATGCGGGCCGGCACGATCACGACAGCGCAGTTTTCCGCCGCCGAGGCGGCCATGAGCCGCTCACCCGGCACATGCAACACGATGGGCACCGCATCGACCATGGCTTGCCTGTCGGAAGCGATGGGAATCACGCTGCCGGGCAACGCCGCCATTCCATCGGTGGACGCGCGCCGGCGCGTCCTGGCTTTCATGAGCGGCCGACGCGCCGTCGAGATGGTGCATCAGGACCTTTGCATGTCGCGCATCCTGACGCGAGAGGCCTTCGAGAACGCCATCTGCGCCAATGCAGCCATCGGGGGCTCGACCAACGCCGTGATCCATCTCCAGGCGCTGGCGGGCCGCGTCGAGGTGCCGTTCGGGCTCGACGACTGGAATCGTATCGGCCGCAACATCCCGACCATTGTCGATCTCATGCCGTCGGGCCGCTTCCTGATGGAAGATTTCTTCAATGCTGGCGGCATGCAGGCCGTGCTTCGGCGGCTTCTCGATGCGGGGCGGCTGCATGGCGATTGCCTGACGGTGAACGGCCGCACCATCGCAGAGAACAACGGCGCGATCCGGGTGCTGAACGAGGAGGTTGTCAGGCCGATGACCGACCCGCTTACGAAAGACGGCGGCATCGTGGTGCTGCGCGGAAATCTCGCGCCGAACGGGGCGATCATGAAGCCCTCGGCGGCGACCGCCGCACTGATGACGCATCGCGGCGCTGCGGTGGTTTTCGAAGACATTGACGATTATCACGCGCGCATCGACGATCCCGGCCTGGAGGTCGACGAGGAGAGCGTGCTGGTTCTCAAGAATTGCGGACCGCGCGGCTATCCGGGCATGCCGGAAGTGGGCAATATGGGATTGCCGCGCAAGCTGCTCCAGAAGGGCGTTACCGACATGGTGCGCATTTCCGACGCGCGCATGAGCGGCACGGCCTATGGCACGGTCATCCTGCATGTTGCGCCGGAAGCGGCCATAGGCGGGCCGCTGGCGCTGGTGCAAAACGGCGACATGATCTCCATCGACGCCACGGCGAATGCGATCACGCTCGAAGTCTCCGACGAGGAGCTTGCCCGCCGCAAGGCGGAGTGGTCACCGGCCATGCCGCCCGCCAGCGGCTTCGAGCGCCTCTTTTCCGAGCAGATACTGCAGGCCGACGAGGGATGCGATTTCGAGCTCCTGAAGGGCCGGCGCGGGGCCGCCGTCGCGCGGGATTACGTATGATGAAGGAGACGACCTTGTTCAAATGCGGAGTGGGGCGCGCGGACATGACGCCGCCGGTTGGCATTCCCCATATTCTCTGGGGCGCGCGCGCTGTCGATCTGGCCGAAAGCGTTCACCTGCCGCTTCGTGCGACGGCGCTCTGCCTCGAGAACGGCAGCGAACGGCTTCTGATCTGCGATCTCGACCTGACGGGATTGCCGACGGGTGTCTGCGACGAGATGCGCGCAGCCATTGAACGGGAGACGGGTGTTCCGGCACAAGATGTTTCCATCGGCGCGACCCATACCCACAGCGCACCGGTGTGGAACGCCGAAACGACGAACGGCTTGACCCCCGACATGCCCGGCATGGAACTGATGCCGGCCTGGCGCGAGAAGTGCCGGCAGGCCGTTCTTTCGGTGGCGCGCGCGGCCGTGGAAAGCCTCAAGCCGGCCCGGGTCGCGTCAGGCTACGGCACCAGCGAGGTCACGCTCAATCGCCGGTTCTCGACGCCTGAGGGGCGGATGGTGGTGAGCCCGCATCAGGGCGGGCTGCGCGACACGACCATCCTGCTCCTGCGTTTCGACGACCTGGATGGAAACACGATCGCGAGCGTCGTCGGCTACGGCACCCATCCGATCGTCCTTGCCCATCAGAATACGGCGATCAGCGCCGAGTTCCCGGGCGCGCTCAAGGAGGGTGTCGAAAAGCTCATCGGCGGTACCTGCCTCTTTCTCCAGGGCAGCGCGGGCGACCAGATCCCCTTTGAGGCGTTGAGCGGCGACGTCCGGCTCGCCGAACGCATCGGCAATCGGATCGCGGCCGACGCGGCGACGACGCTGGCCGCCATGTCCCCCATGAACCACCGCATGGAATACAGCCATGTGGTGGAATCGGGCGCGCCGCTCGGCCTGCACAAGCGAACGGTGCTTCCCGACAACCCGGCCACAGTCCGGACGGCGCGGGCCGTGGCCGAACTTCCCGTCAAGCCGTTCGAGCCCATCGAGGTTCTGGAGGAGCGCGCGGCGACGACCAAGGCTGAACTCCAGGCGCTGAAGGCGGCTGGTGCCGACCACGCGACGCTTGCCGATGTTCATTTCCGCGCACGGCGCGCCGATATCATGCTCGTCATGGCAAAACGGGTGCAGGGTGTTTCGACGGTTCCAATCGAAATCCGCGCGCTGCGCATCGGTGACGCGGTGCTGGTTTCGGCGCCCATGGAAATCTTCTCGGCAACGGGGCTTGCCATCCGCGCGGCCTCGCCTTTTCCTGTCACCTTCGTCGGCGGGTATACCAACGGCACCGAAGGTTACCTGCCTCCGGCCGATTGCTACGCCGAGGGCGGCTACGAGGTGGAACTCGCCTGTTACGTGGCGAAGAACGCAGAGGCCGTGTTCCGCCAAACGGCGATCGATCTGGTTCGCGCGCTCCACGCCGCGTGAACCCCGCCACCAAAAACAGGTCCCTGGAACGGTGCATCGGTTTTTCGAGGACGTGAACCTTCGGTTGTCCACAGTCTCGATGCCCGCAGGGGAGCAATTCGGCGTATATCGGCTAAAGCACTTTGAACGGCCCGGTTCCGGGGCACCAGTGGGTCCAACACGATGGCCAAGAAATCCGCACGAGGGCGGTCGACAAAGCCCAGCCTCAAGGATGTGGCAAAGCTTGCCAATGTCTCGGTGATGACGGTGTCGAACGTCATCAACCTGCGCATGGCGCGCGTCGGCGACGAGGTGGCGGCACGGGTGCGCGAGGCGATCCGCGAACTGGATTACCGGCCCCAGCGCAGCGGCCGCAGCCTGCGGCTGCAGCGGGAGTTCGCGCTGGGCCTGACGGTGTTGCATCCCGACCACCGCTTTCTGGACGACCCCTATATCACCCAGGTCGCTGCCGGGATGAGCAATTATCTCGCCACCATCGGCTACAGCCTCGTGGTGAACGGGTTGCGCAATATGGAAGCCCTCGACACGCTCATGGAGCGCAGCTTCGGCTATGACGGGTTCGCGGTCATGGTCTCGGGCGAGCGCGAGCAGCGGCTTCAGGTCTACCACACGCTCGCGCGGCTGAACCTGCCGATGGTCGTTGTCCAGGACGATCCTCCACCGGACCTTCCCGAGATATCTTCCGTCCGCCAGGACGACGGGGCAGGAGCAGGGATGCTTGTCGAGCGTCTCCTTCAAAAGGGGGCGAAACGGATCCTGTTCGCAGCCTCGCGCCAGATCTGGCCGGCAATGGAACGGCGCGCCGCCGCCGCTGCTGCGGCAGCGGGCAACCGCGCACGGATCGACTATCTGTCGTGCAGCGAAGACGATTTCGAGGCGTCCATCGGACAGATCGAATCGTGGCTGCGGGCCCATCCGAATGCCGACGCGGTGATGGGCGGAAACGACCAGCTCGGCCTCGCCGCCATGCAGGCGGCGGAGCGATGCGGCTTGTCCGTGCCCGGCGACCTGATGATCACGGGCTACAATGCGTTCCTGTTCCAGAAGTTCTCCAAGCCCACGCTGTGCAGCGTTGCCTCGCCCGCCTACGAGATCGGGCAGGAAATCAGCAAGATCCTGATCGGCCTCATCAAGGACGAGAGGGCTGGGCCGCATCATCTCATGATGCCTGTCAATGTCGTCGAGGGTGGGTCGATCGGCTGACGGAGAGGGTAGGGGTTGATCTTCGCAATCAAGCCTCCGAGCGATGGCATCCGTGGGCTGTCACCTTGTGCGCGTTGTCGTCAGCCCTTCGTCGAGAAGCCAGCTTCGCAGGACCGCGACCTCCGATCGCGCCAGGCTGGCTTCCGGCGTCATGATCACGTATGGCTGCCTGATCGGCAGTGAGATGCCGAATGCATCGACCAGGCGGCCGGCATCAAGCTCCGTTTCGACCAGGAAGTCGGGCACCAATGCAAAGCCTGCGCCGGCCAGACAGGCGTCGATGGCCAGATGAACCAGGTTGAAGGACAAGGTCGAACGGAGTTCGAGATGTCCGAAACCGGTCGCGGCAAACCACGCCTCCCACCCTTCGTCGTGCCAGCCAGGTTCGGTAAAATCCATCTTGAGGAGCGGCCTCGATAGCAAGTCTGCGGGCGTCGGCGCGGGCGGCAGGGTCGCTGTAAGCGCGGGAGTGCCGACGACGATCAGGCTGCCGTTGACGAGCGTGTCCTGGCGCACGCCCGGAATTGTGCCGCGACCATGGTAGATCGCAAGATCGGGATCGGGTTCGTTGGCGCTCCAGCGGTGCGGCAGGGCCATGATGGCGACGGAGATATCCGGGTGGGCCTCCCGAAACCTCCTGATGCGCGGCGTGAGCCATTTGGTTGCGAGCGAAAACTGGCATCGCACGGTGACCGCGCTCAACCCGCCGGGCACCCGCGCCGCCACGCTCACGGCGGTAAGCTGATCAAAGATGGCCCGCAGACGCGTTGAGAAGACGCGGCCGGTTTCGGTCAGGCACACGCCATTGGCGCGTCGTTCGAACAACGGCCCGCCGACCCACTTCTCGAGCTGCTTCATCTGGTGGCTGACGGCGCCCGGCGTCACGCCGAGTTCACCACCGGCCCGGGCGAAGCTGAGATGGCGCGCCGCGGCCTCGAATGCACGCAACGCAGGCAGCGGTGGTAGATGACGCACCATCGATAAGACTCAATCCATTTGATGCTGACCAAGAGGAATATTGGTTTGCACGCACATTCTTCCCTGTGACATCGTCTTGTCAAGGCAATGAGTGAGCAGGATTATGTCTCGGGATCAAGCAAGCAACACCGCAACCGCCTATTCGACCGGTGGCCGTTTCCTGGCCGACCTGACCCGTCGCGTGGCCATTGCGACCGAAAGCCAGAACCCGGCACGGCGTCCCGATTGCTGGCGCTATGTGCGCGAGATGAAAGAGGATTTTGCACAGCTTGGCTTCGCCGGCGAGATCCTTGACAATCCGGACGCTTCGGGTGGCCCGTTGTTGATCGCGCGCCGCCATGAAGCCGATGATCTGCCGACCTTGCTCGTCTACGGACATGGCGACGTCGTGGCCGGCATGGAGGGGGCATGGTCGAACGGCCGCGATCCCTGGCGCGTCGATGTCGAAGGCGATCGCATCTATGGCCGCGGCACGGCGGACAACAAGGGCCAGCATACCATCGTGATGCTCGCGCTGGAGGCGGTGTTGGCCACTCGCGGCGCGCTCGGCTTCAATACGGTCGCTCTGATCGAAACGTCGGAGGAAACCGGCTCTGCCGGATTGCACCGGATCTGCACCGAACATCGTGCCAAGCTCCAGGCGGATTGGTTGATCGCTTCGGACGGTCCCCGCCTTGCACGGGACCGTGTGACGCTTGACGGCGGCACGCGCGGAACCGTCGATTTCGATCTGGTCTGTGATCTGCGGGCGGGCGCTCACCATTCGGGCAATTGGGGAGGTCTGATCGCCAATCCGGCCGTCATCCTCGCCAACGCGATCGCCAGCCTGGTGTCGGCGACCGGTCGCATCAACGTTCGTGGGATTCTGCCGGCCGACATCCCGCCAGGCGTGCGCGCCGCGCTCGGCAGGATCGAACTCGAGGCCGATAATGGTGGCCCCGCGCTTGATCCCTGGTGGGGGGAGCCTGGCTTGACGCAGTCCGAGCGCGTCTTCGGTTGGACGGCGCTCGAAGTCCTGGCAATGACGGCAGGCACGCCGCAACAGCCGATCAATGCCATTCCCCCGCGCGCTTCGGCACGGCTGCAGATTCGCTACACGGTCGATAGCGATCCGGCCAGCTTCATGCCGACCATTCGCGCCTATCTCGATGGGAACGGCTTCGGCAATGTCGCCGTCGTGCCGAAATCGACCGAACTTGACTGGGGCGCAACGCGCCTCGACCCCGAGCATCCGCTGATGCGCTGGGCGGCAGCATCTGTTCGCAAAACGACCGGCATCGAGCCGACGATCCTGCCCAATGCCGGCGGCTCGCTGCCGAACGATTGTTTTGCGGACATCTTGGGCATTCCAACGGTCTGGGTGCCGCATTCCTATTCCGGCTGCTCTCAGCACGCGCCGGATGAGCATCTTCTCAAGCCGCTGGTGACGGAGGGGCTGGCTGTTATGGCCGGGCTGTTCTGGGATCTTGGGGCGGACGGCGGCCCCGACCGCTATCGGGTGTAGACAAACGACAACGAAGGGGTGGAAAACATGCGTGGAAGACTGGTGGGATTGTTCGTGGCGCTCTCGCTTGGAGCTCTGCTCGGCATGCAGGCCAAGGCTCAGGAGCAGGCCGAAGTGCGCATCGGCACGGATGGCGGCTACCTGCCGTGGAGTTCAATGACGCCCGCGGGAGAGCTGACCGGGTTCGACATCGAGCTGGCAAAGCTGGTGTGCGGGCAGATGGAGCGCAAATGCCGCTTTACGGCGCAACCCTGGGAGGGGCAGATCCCGGCGCTCGAGCAAGGCAAATACGACATACTGGTCGGCGGGATATCAATCACCGCGGAGCGGCAGAAGCGCCTTTCCTTTACCCAAAGCTATGGCAACCTCCCCATCAATTTCGCTGCCGCCAAGTCCTCGGGCCTGAGCGGAAAGAGCTCCTGGACGGAGCTCAAGAAGGCGCTGATCGGCAAGACGATCGGTGTCCAGTCCGGCACGCAAAGCCAGCGGTTCATGGAAAACGAACTGGAGGGCGAGGTCACGGTTCGGCTCTACGACAACCAGGACAGCCTCAATCTCGATCTGCTGGCTGGTCGCCTCGACGCGGCGCTTGCCGGGCGCTCTCCATGGATAGCGCTGACAGGCTCTTCGCAGGGACAAGGCATCGAGATTCTGTCGCCCAATCTCGATTTCGAGCAGTTCAACTACCTGGGTGTCGGCGTCGGCGGCCTGATGCGCAAGGATGCGGATGAACTGCGCAAGGCATGGGACGTGGCTCTGTGCGCGCTGAAGAAGGAAGGGGAGGTCAAGCGCATATCAGAGCACTGGTTCGGCTTCGACATTTCGACCAAGGCGGATCCGAAGATCTGCGGAGCCTGATTCCGGATGGCTGGGGACGCTTCCCTCCTGGAAATCCTGGCCTGGGGAGATCAGGGGTGGTCGAGGCCGCTCCTGGTCGGGCTGGGCGTTACGGTGGCTTGCGCCAGCCTGGGCTACATTCTGGGCATCGCCCTTGGGTTTGGGCTTGCACTGGCAAAACTGGGCCGCAACAGATGGATCGCCGCCGCGGCCAACGTCTACACGACGGTCGTGCGCGGCGTGCCACCGCTGCTTGTCATTTTCCTGCTGTTCTTTGGAACCAACGGCGCCCTGATGTGGATCGCGCGTGGCTTCGGCTACACAGGCTATATCGAGGTGGATGCGTTCACGGTCGGCGTCATGGCGGTCACCCTCGTCTCGGCGTCCTACAGTTCCGAGGTGTTTCGCGGCGCTTATGCCACCATTCCAGAGGGGCAGTTCGAGGCTTTTGCCGCCCTCGGTCTTCGTCCGTTTACGGGTCTTTGTCTGGTGATCATGCCGCAGATGTTTCGGCTGGCACTGCCGGGACTCGGCAATGTCTGGATCATGGCCATCAAGGAAACGACACTGCTTTCGGTGATTTCCCTTGCCGAACTCATGCGTGTGGTCGGGCTCGCCGGGCGCACGACGGGACAGCCCTTCGTCTTCTATGGCGCAGCCGCGGTCATCTACCTCGTTCTGGTGGCCGTTTCCTCGCGGGCGTTCGTCGCGGCTGAAAACCGAATGCGCTGGGGCTGATCATGGATTTCGAAACCGCACTCCACGTTCTGATCGAGCTGGCAGGCGCCATATGGGTCACGCTTGCCCTGGCGGCTGCCACATTGCCGCTCGGTTTCGTTCTGGCTGCGATCGCCACCTGGGCTCGCGCGTCGCGGCGGCGGATCTTGCGCATGATCGCCTCGGCCTATGTCCTGTCCTTCCGCTCCACGCCGCTACTGGTCCAGATATTCGTGCTCTATTACGGCCTCAGCCAGTTTGCCTGGCTGAGGGAAAGCCCCGCCTGGATCGTCCTGAAGGAACCCTTTGCCTGCGCGGTCATCGCTATGAGCCTGTGTACGGGCGCCTACACGGCCGAGGTGATGCGCGGAGGCCTGGCGGCGGTGCCGAAAGGGGCGATCGAGGCTGCCCGCGCACTCGGGCTGTCGCCGTTGAAGGTTCTGTTCCTGGTTACCGTCCCCATTGCGGCAAGGCGCGCTTTGCCCGCCTACAGCAACGAGATTGTCGTAACGCTAAAGGCAACCTCGCTCGCCAGCACGATCACCGTGATGGAGCTGACCGGTGTCGCCAAGGATCTCATGAGCCAGACCTTTGCCGTGATCCAGGTATTCTGCATGGTCGCCGCTATCTACCTGGCGATCAACACCATTTTGATCCTGGCCCTGCGCTCGTTGGAACTGTATCTCACGCCACTGCACGAACGGCCGCGATCCCGGTCCGAAATCGCATGGAAGAAAGCCCCCGCCTGATCCTGTCGCTGACGACGGCGGGCGGCCGAAGACAATGGACGCACAGCACCTCGCTCGAAAGGCCTCAATGATTGTCGCGGGGCACGGGGGGCATGGTTCCGTCAGCGCCGCCCTGGGCGAGCCGCCGGTAGTTGACGGCCGGCTCAAGCACCATGCCGGCTTCGAGCTGCCCGACGATGCCGCGCTGGATCTCCTGCCAGGGGGTCTGGTGCGCCGGATAGGGATAGCCGCCGGCAGCTTCCAGATCCTTGCGTCGATTTTCCAGTTCGGCATCGGCGACCAGCATGTCGGCAGTGCACTTCACGAGGTCGATCCGGACGCGGTCGTTCATCTTCAGCAGCGCCAGGCCGCCGCCCGCCGCGGCTTCCGGCGAAGCGTTGAGGATTGACGGCGAGCCGGAGGTGCCGGACTGACGGCCGTCGCCGACGCAGGGCAGGGAATGAATGCCACGCTTGAGCAGATAGTCCGGCGCCCGCATGTTGACGACCTCGGCTGCCCCCGGATAACCGATCGGCCCGGCGCCGCGCATGAACAATATGCAATGCTCGTCGATGGCCAGCGCCGGATCGTCGATCCGCGCGTGATAGTCCTCCGGCCCGTCGAAGACGATGGCGCGCCCCTCGAAGGCCATCGGGTCGTCCGGGTTCGACAAATACCGGCCGCGGAACTCGTCGGAGACGACCGAGAGCTTCATGATGGCCGAGTGGAACAGATTGCCGGACAGGACCCGGAAGCCGGCATCCTTTTGCAACGGCCGGTCGAAGGGACGGATCACCCTTTCGTCCTCGATCGTCGCGCCGCGGCAGTTCTCGCCGATGCTGCGGCCGTTGACCGTCAGCGCGTCCTCGTTGATCAAGCCAGCCGACATGAGCTGGCTGATGACGGCCGGAGCGCCGCCGGCGTGATAAAAGTCCTCGCCCAGATACTCGCCGGCCGGCTGCAGGTTGACGAGGAGCGGAACGGTCTCGCCATAGGTCTGCCAGTCCTGGATGGTGAGTTCGACGCCCAGATGCCGGGCGATGCCGTTGAGGTGGATCGGCGCGTTCGTCGAACCGCCGATGGCCGAGTTGACGCGGATCGCGTTGATGAAGGCCGCGCGGGTCATCACGTCGGTCGGCTTCAGGTCTTCGCGGACCATGTCGACGATCCGCAATCCCGTGCGATAGGCCATCTCCTGCCGGTCGCGATAGGTCGCGGGAATGGCCGCCGACCCGGGCAATTGCATGCCCAGCGCTTCGGCGAGCGTGTTCATCGTCGTCGCCGTGCCCATCGTGTTGCAGAAGCCGGTCGAGGGGGCGGACGAGGCGACGAGCTTGACGAAGCCCTCATAGTCGATCTCACCGGTGGCCATCATCTCGCGCGCTTTCCAGACGATCGTTCCGGAGCCGATGCGTTCACCGCGGAACCAGCCGTTCAGCATTGGGCCGACCGAGAATGCGATGGCCGGGATGTTGACCGTCGCCGCCGCCATGAGCAGGGCAGGCGCGGTCTTGTCGCAGCCGATGGTCAGCACCACGCCGTCGAGCGGGTAGCCGTACAGAACCTCGACCAGACTGAGATAGGCGAGGTTGCGGTCGAGCGAGGCCGTGGGCCGCTTGCCGGTTTCCTGGATCGGGTGGACGGGGAATTCGATAGGGATGCCACCCGCTTCGCGAATGCCGTCGCGCACGCGTTTGGCAAGCTCCAGATGGTGCCGGTTGCACGGTGACAGGTCGGAGCCGGTCTGGGCGATGCCGATGATCGGCCGGCCAGATTGCAGTTCACGCTGCGACAGGCCGAAATTCAGATAGCGCTCGAGATAGAGCGCCGTCATGTCGGGGTTGTCCGGATTGTCGAACCAGGCGCGCGAGCGCAATGGGGGTTTCGTCGTATTGTCGCTCATGAGGGCTCCGGCGTCTCGATCCCAGCCGCAGGGGCTGCCGCGTGATCAGCCTATATGGAAAGGTGAAATCTGGAAATGCCGCCGGGCAGTGCGGCCTGTCACACTGCCCGGCAGGCGCATTCCGGCAAGGCGGTCAGATCACGCCGTCGGCCTTGATCTGGCGGACCGCGTCTTCGACCACATTCAGCGTTTGGCCGATCACGGCATCGTCATGCTCGCTCGACATGAACCAGGCGCCGCGCTCGAGCGCGCGCACGCCACGCCGCAACAGCGCCGTGGTGAAGGCGACATAGGCCTGCTTGTCCATGCGCGCCAGATCCCGATAGTTGCTGGCCGGCTCTTCGAGACCGAAGGCAACGTGAAAGACCTGCGGGAAGCCTTCCACCACCGCCTTGACGCCGGTGCGGGCAAAGATCTCGCGCATGCCCATCATCAGGCGCGTCCCGGTCACGTCGATCGCCGCATAGAGCGACGGCTGCAGCGCCTTGAGTGTGGCCACCGTGGCGGCCATGGCGATGGGCTGCGAATTGTAGGTGCCCCCATGCACGACGCCGCCGGTCGAGAACAGGTCGAGCAGATCGGCACGCCCGGCGATCGCCGCCACCGGGAAGCCGTTGGCGATGGCCTTGCCGAAGGTCGAGATGTCCGGTGAAACGCCGAAGCGTTCCTGGGCCCCTCCCGGCGCCAGGCGAAAGCCGGTGATGACTTCGTCGAAGATCAGGATCGTGCCGTGGCGGGTACAGGCTTCGCGCACGCCTTCGAGGTAGCCGGCGGCCGGATGCACCGCACCGGCATTGCACATGGCCGCTTCCATGATGACCGCGGCGATGTCGCCCTTCGCCAGACGTGCGGCCAGCAGATCCAGGTCGTTCCACGGCAGGACGACCAGCGTGTCGGACGTATCGGCAAGTTGCCCTTTGCTGCCGGCAATGGCGTTCGGTGCTTCATAGGGACCGGCCGCGTCGAGCGCCGGGGCTGTCGACCAGAGGACGTTGTCGAACCAGCCGTGATAGTGCCCTTCGAACTTGATCACCTTCTGCCGGCCGGTGGCGGCACGCGCGACGCGCAGCGCCGCCTGGTCGACCTCCGATCCCGAACTGCCGAAGCGCATGCGCTCGGCCGAGGGCACCATCTCGCACACCAGGCGCGCGGCCTCCGCCTCTACCGCCGTCTGGCCCGCAAAGAGAATGCCGCTGTCGATCTGGGCTTTCACCGCCGCGGTCAGCCCGGCCGGATTGTGCCCGAGGATCATCGGCCCCATGCCGAGATAATAGTCGATCAGCCTGTTGCCATCGACATCGTAGAGATAAGGGCCTTCGCCGCGCTCGAAGACGAGGGGCGTCGGCGATATGTTCAATCGGAAATTGCTGTTGACGCCCCCCGACATCCATTGCGAATTGTGCTTTATTGTCGCTGCCGATTTTTCAAAGGACAGCAGATTCTTGGAGTCCATTTTCGGATTTCCAATCGTTGACGAAATAGACAAGGCGATGCTCCTGATCGTACTCACGGTAACTGGCACCAGCCCCGCTCTGTTGTAAATTGGACTTCGTTCCGTGTGACGGAATACTGGCTGGTGTCATGCATTTCCGCTCAAGCGCGGTCCTCGTTCACCACGGCGATGCAATCGATCTCGTAGCGCAGCCCGCCCAGGCAGCGCGACAGCGTGGTGCGGGCCGGATAGGGCGGTTTGAAGTATTCAAGATAAAGGCGGTTGAACTCCGCCAGATCACCGTCGTCGCGGACGTAGTTGCGCGTCTGGACGACATGGGCGAGATCACTGCCGGCTGCTTCCAACACCTTGCGCAGGTTCTCGATCGAGCGGCGCAGTTCGCCCTCGAAGCTGTCTGAGACGATCTTGCCCGTCGCGTCGACGGATGCCTGTCCGGAAACGAAGATCAGGTTGCCGACGCGGGTGGCGGGGCTGAACGGCAGATGGGAGCGCGGCGTCTGAGGGTTGCTCGGATACTCGATGGTCATTTCATGTCCTCTGATGGCTGATGGGAAAGACTGGCTGGCGCAGCCGGCGATACGGCAAGGTGGTCAGTGCGCTGGTGCAGGGGCCGGGTGTCCTGACCGTGTAGCTGCCGGCGGCGATGGGGTCGTAGGCGCGCTGATGCGCAACCGCTGCCTTGACGCCGATGGCGAACAGTTTTTCCGGCACGATGCCCTGGGAGCGAAGCTGCCCGAGATCGTTCGGAGATGTTTTCAGACTGGTCAGCAGCACCGTGACGCCTTCTATGCGGACCACCGCAGAAGCCCCCATGCGGATGTGGACGCCCCTGGAGGCAACCATGTGGCTGTTGCGGTCCTCGAGCGTGAAGGCGCCATCGCTGCGGCTGATGAACGCGACGTCGGCGTCGAGCGGGCCGGCGCCGAGGGGACTGCCCTTGCCGCCGATGCTGAGGCGTCGCCGGTCGCCCGGTTTTGCGTCCGCCAGCGCGGCCACGGCGGCGGCGTCGGCGATGATCACGGCGGCGTTGGTGAAGCCGTGCCTGAGGAAACCGCGCAGCACCGCCGTATCGTCGCCGGGCGCACCGCCGCCGATATTGTCGGCCGGCTCGACGATGACGAACGGCCCGCCGCTTTTGCCGCTGATTTCCGACAGGGCGGCATCGAGGTCCCATTCCTCGGGCTGGCCGAGGGCGCGAAGCTCCACGGCCAACTGCTCCAGCGCATCGAGGGCGAGGGCCGCGTCCTGCTCGGGACCGGTGGTGATGACGCTGAACGCGACACCGGCGTGAGGAACATCGGAAAAGGCGTAGCCGGCGACGACACTGGCTTCCCAGATGTCGGGGTTCTGTGCTTCCAGCCGGCGTGCTTCCTGTTCAAGATCGCGCATGGGCCGATCCGCTGTGCCGGTGCCGGGCGGCGCCCATATGACGGGTGCGTTCCGCGCCAGCACCCTCGGCAGCACGCCCTCGCGCAGGGACCGGGCCAGCATGCGCGCAGAACGCATCGCCGAATCCCGGGAATCGATGTGCGGGTTCTCGCGGTAGCCGACGAGACCGTTGGCGTGTGCCGCCATCTTGGCGGTCATGGTGGCGTGCAGGTCGAAGACGGCGAACAACGGCAGCGCTTCGGCACCGGGCACGGCGCGTATCAGGGCCAGCAGATCGCCTTCCGGATCGACGGATTGCGTGGTGACCATGGCGCCGTGAAGGGAAAGCCAGATCCCGTCGAGGCCGCCATCGGCGAGCGCCTTCTTCAGGCCCGCCTCCATCTCGCCGCAGAACTGATCGAACACGGCGTGGTCGACCGTGCCGGAGGCAACCGCGGCGTAGTCGGCGATCGGGACCACATCCCAATCCTCGGCTTCGGCCACTTCGAGGAAGCCGGAGATGGTGGAGCCGTCTCCTCTTCTCCGCAGTATGTCGTCGCCCCGCATGATGGAAAAATCGTCGAACGTGGTGGTGTGCTCGACGAAGGTGTGGGTCTCGTGGAAGATCGCCGCGAGCAGTATGCGCTTCTTTCTCATTTCTCCTCACCGCTATGGTTGGCTGGAACGGGTTCGGCCGCCCTCGGCTGGCCGATGAACAGAACTGGACGGGCGAAAGCCCCTGCGCCGTCTGGGATGCCCCGCGGATGCTTTTCGGCATCCGGGTTCGCAATCCGTTTCAGGTCGCCAGGCGGGGCCATTCTCGAAGAGGCAGTGATGGCGCTTTTCTCGATCATTCCAGTCAATCGTTCTATATAATAAGACGATTCCAAATGGTTGGACGGAGCATTGAAACTATGAGAACTCGCAAATTGCAAGGCAATAGCGCGGAGGTTATGCATTCCGACGCGATATTCGGTTGACAAAAATTCCGATCTGGTCGCAGAATGAACAACTGCAGAAGTAATGCATTCCATAATGTAGTATGGTCTGCGGAATTGGAAAGCGGCAAGGAGGGGATTGATTGCGCGTTTTCGTCGCTTCTCTGGCAACCGAGACAAATACGTTCTCGCCGCTTTTCGTCGACAGAACAGCGTTCGAGGCGGCCTTCTATTGTCCGCCGGGAACCCATCCGCAGACGCCGACACTGTGCTCGGCGCCCGTTGTCGCGGCGCGGCGGCGCGCCCGCGCCGACGGCTTCACGCTGATCGAGGGGACGGCGACCTGGGCCGAGCCGGCCGGCCTCGTGTCGCGTCAGGCCTATGAGAGCCTGCGCGACGAGATCCTCGACCAACTGCAACAGGCGCTGCCGCTCGACATCGCCTTGTTCGGGCTGCACGGCGCGATGGTGGCGCGCGGCTATGACGATTGCGAGGGCGACCTGCTCGCCCGCGCCCGCGCCATCGTCGGGCCGGGCTGCGTGATCGGCGCCGAGCTCGACATGCATTGTCACCTGACCGACAAGCGGGTTGAGGCAGCCGATGTGCTGGTCGCCTTCAAGGAGTTTCCGCATACCGATTTCCTGCAGCGGGCAGATGACCTGGTGGAGCTTTGCCTGCGCACCGCGCACGGGGAGGTGACGCCGGTATCCGAGGTTTTCGACTGTCGCGCCATGTCGGGCTTCATGACGAGCCGCCAGCCAGGCCGTGCCTTCGTCGATCGCATGCTTGCCATGGAGGGGCGGGACGGCATTCTCAGCATCTCTGTCGCACACGGTTTCCAGGCTGCCGATGTCTACGATGTCGGCACCAAGGTGCTGGTGGTGGTCGACGGGGAGGCGAACCGGCAGAAGGCCAGGACGCTGGCCGAGGCGCTCGGGCGGGAGATCCTCGGATGGGGCGGTTCCGGAGCCGGGCCGCGCCATTACAAGCCGGAGGAGGCCATTGCCCTCGCTCTGGCCGAGGAAGGCCAGCCGATCGTCTTCGCCGATCGTTGGGACAGTCCCGGCGGCGGCGTTGCGGGCGATTCAACGGTGATGGTCGAGGCACTGTTGCGCCATCCGGAAATCCCGGCGGCGATCGGCGCGTTCTGGGACCCGATCGCCGTCTCGCTTTGCCGCGGCGCCGGTGCCGGCGCCGAGATACCGCTGCGTTTCTGCGGCAAGGCCGCAGCGACTTCCGGCGCGCCGATCGATGCCGTGGTGACGGTCCGCGCGACGACCGACGATCTGCTTATCCCGTTCGAGCAGAGTTGGGTTTCACTCGGCCCGGCCGCATCCATCGCGATCGGCAATCTCGACATCGTGCTTGCGACAGGCCGCGCCCAGACCTTCAGCCCGCCGGCCTTCACCGATTTGGGCATCGATCTGTCGTGCAAGAAGATCGTCGTGGTGAAATCCTCGAACCATTTCTATGCCGCGTTCTCGAAGATCGCCGCGCAAATCCACTATCTCGACACGGGTGGGCCTTACCCCGCCGACGTGACCAAGGTCACCTACCGGAAGGTCCGTCGCCCGATATCGCCGCTGGACGCAAACCCATGGCTATGATCCCGCGCCTCGACATCGCCGCGCTTGAAGAACAGCCGCTCGATCCGCTGACCAAGGGCCTGCCCTTTGGTTCGCCGCCCATGCGGGTTGGTGATGTCGGCGGGCGGGGTTGGAGCCTCCTGGACGGAGACATTCCGCTGCCGGCGGCAATCGTCCGCCAGGAGATTCTGCAAGCCAACAGCGCATGGATGCGCGATTTCACGACGGCCAACGGCCTTGCGCTCGCGCCGCACGGCAAGACCACCATGTCGCCGCAGCTGTTCGACTTGCAGATAGCGGACGGGGCCTGGGCAATCACCGTGGCGACCATCCAGCAGATGGAGGTCTGCCGTAGCTTTGGCGTGAAGCGTGTTCTTCTGGCCAACCAACCGGTCGGACGTCCTGCTGTCGACGCCTGCTTCCGGGCCCTTCGCGATGAGACATTCGAGCTTTACTGCCTGGCCGACGGCGTGGCGGGATTGGCTCTGCTCGCCGATGCCGCGCGTCGCAATCCGCCACCCGCCGGCAATCCGCTGCGCATCCTGGTCGAGGCCGGCTTCCCCGGTGGCCGCACCGGCGCGCGGACGCGCCAGGAGGCGCTGGCGCTGGCGCGCAGCATCGCCGCGATGCCCGGTTTGCAACTGGCGGGCTTCGAATGTTTCGAGGGCGTCTTGCCGACGCCCCAGGCGGCAGATGGATTGATCGACGACGTTGCCGAGCTTGCGCGCCGCGCCCTCGACGAGGGCATGATCGCGGCGGAGGCGCCGGTGATCATCAGTGCCGGCGGCTCAGCCTTCTTCGACCGGGTGGGCGAGCGCTTCGGGCGGGTGTCGTTTTCCCGGCCGATCCTGCGCGTTCTGCGCTCGGGGTGCTACCTGACCCACGATACGATGAGCTATGCCAGGGCTTTCCGCCGCATCCTGGCCGAGACGACGCTCGTGCTGCCGGCCGGCGGACTGGAGCCGGCGCTGGAGGTGTGGGCGTTCGTGCAGTCGCGGCCCGAAGCGACCCGCGCCATGCTGACCATGGGCAAGCGGGATGTGGGGTTCGATGCCGGGCTTCCGCAGCCGCAGCGCTGGTATCGCCCGGGATCGGGCATGGACGCCCCGCAACCCATCCCCGACGGGCATGAAACCGTGGCGCTCAACGATCAGCATTGCCATCTCGCAACGCCGCAGGACAGTCCGCTGGCGTTTGGCGACATGGTGGGCTTCGGCATCGGCCATCCCTGCACGACCTTCGACAAATGGTCGATGCTGCTGGTGGTCGATGAGGGATATCGGGTGACGAAAGCGCTGAAGACGTATTTCTGATCGCTCTCGCACCAGGGGAAAGGTTTGTGAAGGGCGCCGGCAGCAATGCCTGCGCGAGGCAGAACACGAAAGGGCGAGGCGATGAGCGGGATCGGCGATGACTATGTCGTTCAACCGGTGATGAGGGCCCTTCAGGTCCTCGAATACGTGACGCGGCAGGGCCGGGACGTGACGCTCACCGAGACGGTGCACAATGTGAAGCTGCCCAAGACCACCGTCTTCCGCTATCTGCAAAGCCTTTCGGCCGCTTCTTTCCTGGAATACGATCTGCGCCACGACCGTTATCGCACGGGACCGCGCTTTCGCGACTTGGCGCGGGTCGACCGCGATCTGCAGGATCTGCGTGATCACGCCCGGCCCGAAATGCACCGGCTGGCGGAGACCTTCTGCGAGACGGTCA
Source organism: Nitratireductor soli (assembly GCF_001050155.1). Taxonomy (GTDB): domain Bacteria; phylum Pseudomonadota; class Alphaproteobacteria; order Rhizobiales; family Rhizobiaceae; genus Nitratireductor; species Nitratireductor soli. Next base: position 53,326 of record NZ_LFVY01000019.1, on the reverse strand, counting down.
ACCTTGCCGTGCGCTCGCAGGGCGAGATCGTCTACATCGACATCATCGGCACGGGTCGGCCGGTGCGTATGCAGGCGCGGGTCGGCCATCGGCATCCCGTGCATTCCACCTCGCTCGGAAAGGCAATGGCCGCCTATCTGCCCGAGGACGCAATGGGGCCGATATGCCGCGCCCCACTGCCGGCAATGACCATCAACACACTGACCGACGAGCGCAGTCTGCGTCGCCAGGCAAGCAACGTGCGCCGCTGCGGCTACGCGGTCGAGATCGGCGAGAACGAAGACGGTCTCATGTGCATCGGCGTGCCTATTCTCGACGGTTCGGGCTATCCGGTCGCCGCCATGAGCCTTTCGGCGCCCGAAAAGCGCCTGCGATGCCGGGATATGACGGCGCAGGCGGCGCAGGCGTTGAAGGACGCGGCATTGCGCATCTCCGCTTGCATGGGAACCATGCCTTCGCCCGTTACGGCAGCGCCGATGCAAATCGGGATGCAGGCGTGAAGCGAGGCGCGTTGTTCCTTCAGGCGGAACCCGGCGTCGTTGACACCTGGGTTTATCCTAAATAATTTTGTGAAGTATCGAAAGAACTATGAATAATTATTGAATATATAATTCTGGAATTCTGCTTCCGGTTAATAATAACAAGGGAAGATAGCCGTGCGAATCGCAGTAATACATGTCGCCCAGGAGACGAACGACTTCAATCCGAAGCTGACAACTCTGGACGATTACCGGTCTTTCGGGATCCTCGATGGCGCCGACGTCTTCGAGAAGATGCGTGGCTATGGGCAGATAGGGGGCTATCTGCACGCTGTCGAGGAGAGCGGCATTGCGGTGGAATCCGTCCCGATCATCCGTGGATATGCGGTGGCGGGCGGGCGCATCAGCCGCGAGGCCTTTGATTTTTTCCAGAAGAAGATCCGCGACGGCCTCACCGCTGCCGGTCCGATCGACGGTCTCGCGCTGCAGCTTCACGGCGCGTGCGCGGCCGATGGCATCGACGACGTCGAGGGCGCGCAGGTGGAGCTGTGCCGGTCGCTGCTCGGCGCGGATGTGCCGATCGTGCTCGGCCTCGATCATCATGCGAACATCACGCGCAAGATCATCGACAACTGCGATGCGATCGTCGGGCACCGCACGCAGCCGCACGACACCTTCGACACCGGGGTGGTCGGCACGCGGCTGTTGTTGCGCATCCTGACCGAGAAGCTCAAGCCGGTCATCGCTTGGCGCAAGATTCCGCTCGTCTCCCATCAGGAGCAGTTTCTCACCTCGCAGGGGCCGATGAAGATCTGGTTCGACCGGGCACGTGAGATGGAGCAGGATCCGCGTGTTCTCCAGGTGTCCAACTATCCGATGCAGCCGTGGCTGGACGTGGCCGAGGGCGGCTGGTCGGCGGTTGTCGTCACCAACGGTGACCGGGCGTTGGCGGAGGAACTGGCCGACGAGCTTGCCGATCTGTGCTGGTCGCTGCGTGACGAATTCCAGGTGCGGGAGGCCGTCCCGGTGGACGAGGCGGTGCTCCGCGCCGACGCGGCAGACAAAGGCGTCGTCATCATCAGCGATACCGGCGACACCGTGTTCGGCGGGGCCGGCGGCGATAGCAATGTGATCCTCGAAGCCATGCTGCGGCTGGGCATCAGGGGCAAGGCGCTGATGCCGATGATATCCGCTTCGACGGCGCACAAGCTGGCCGCCGCGGGCGAGGGGGCGGAGGTCACCCTGACGCTGGGCGGTGATACGGCCACCGCATTCTTCCAGCCGCTCGAAGTCACCGGCGTCGTGCGCAGGATCGGCGGCGGAATCGTCAAGATCGACTACAACCAGCAGAGCGAGTTGGACCTTGGTTGCGCCGTCGTTTTCGAGGTCGGGCCGGTGACGATGCTGATCACCGAGTTCCGGGGCGTGGCGGGCAATGTGCCGAGCGTCTACCGGGTGATGGGCATCGAGCCCGCCGAGTACAAGATGGCGGTGCTGAAGACCGCGTCGAACTTCCAGTACTTCGCGCCCATCGCTTCGCAGCTCATTCGCGCCGACACGCGCGGTCCCGGCCAATCCGATGTCCTGACACTGCCGTGGCAGCGCGTTCCCCGGCCCATGTATCCGCTCGAGAGCTTCGAGGACTGGCGGGCGCATTCGTCCCAGCCGGGACTGGTGCCGGCACGCGGTTAGGGACGGCAAGGTACATACAGCGCGCGTATTGCGCGCCAAGAACGAACGATAAGAGCAACTAAGGAGTGGGAGCTATCCAAATGAAGAACGCATTCTTACGACCAATCAGATTGCTGGGGGTCCTGCTTGCAGTCGCCGCCGCCCCGGCCTTCCTTGCCGCCATGCCCGCCCGGGCGCAGGCAGAGCAATTGCAGGGCGGAACGCTGCGGGTGGCCGTGCTCGCCGACATGACCAATTTCGATCCGATGCAGTTCTCGACGGTCAATTTCCCGCTGATCAAGAACCTCTATGACAGCCTGATCGAATACACGCCCGAGGGCGAGGCTGTCGCGAGCCTCGCCACCGCATGGACGGTCGCCGACGACAACATGTCGGTCAGCGTCACCCTGCGCGACGATGTGAAGTTCCATTCCGGGGCTGCACTCACATCGGCGGATGTTGCCGCCACCCTGGCCAAGGCCGCGGACCCCGAGAAAGGCAAGAACGTTTACGCCACCATGGCGATCGTCAAGGACTGGGTAACGCCCGACGACCGCACGGTGGTGATCAATTTCAAGGCGCCGACACCGGACCGGCAGATGCTCGATCTGCTGCAATTCGTCATGCCGATCGAGGCGGCGGGCATCGACACGGTGGAAACCGTTCCCGCAGGCACCGGACCCTACACGTTCGATAGCCGCGCCGTCGGTCAAAGCATCGTGCTGAAGGCGAATGCCGACTATTGGCGAGAGGGAGAGCCGACCATCGGCGAACTCCGCTTCACCATCTTCAGCGACGATGCCTCGGCCAGTGCGGCGCTCGAATCCGGCGGCATGGACATGGTCTATGGCGGCACGGCGCGAAGCGCGGTGCGCCTGAAGGACGCCGGCTATCAGCTGATCCGTGGCCCCGGTCCCCTGGTGCAGGTGTTCCGCATCAACGCGACGCAGGCGCCATTCGACAATGCCAAGTTCCGCCAGGCTTTCAACTACCTGCTCGACCGCGAGGGAATCCTGCGCGTCGGCTATGCCGGCCTGGGTCAACCGGTGGCATTGCCATGGGCGCCGGCCGGCCCGGCCTTCGATTCCTCCTATACGGAAAACTATGCCTTCAACCTCGACAAGGCGCGCGAGCTGATCGCAGAATCCGGTTTGAGCCAGGCCGAGATGGAGGACTGGAAACTGCTGGTCTACAGCACCGATGCGGCATCCGTCACCATCAGCCAGATCGTGCAGGCGGCCCTCGCCGACCTCGACGTAAACATCGAGCTCGATCTGCGTGAAGGGTCCGAGTATGTCGAGGCGCAGCTTTCCGGTGACTACAAGGCCACCTTCGGCGGCGTCGGCAACATCCAGAAGTTCCCCTCGCGCGTCGCCACCAACAGCATCTATCGGACGGCGAACAACCCGGTCCTGAAGGACCCGCATCCCTTCCCCGATTATGTCGCCGCGATCGAGCGGGTGAACACGACGCTGGGGTCGGTCGAGGAGGTCAAGGCGGCCTACGACAACCTCAACAAGGTGCTGGTGGAATCGTCCTTCGCCATACCCACCAACTCCTATGACATCGGTCTGATCGTTGCCTCGCCGAAGCTTTCCGGTTTCACGCTGGACATCGACAACCTCCTCGTCGCCCGAACGATCGGCTTCAAGGAATGAAGTTGGCGGAAGAGACCGCAACCACAGGCCCCGTACTTTCCGTACGGGGCCTGAAGGTGGAGTTTTCAGTTTCGGACCGCCGCGTGCCGGTCGTGCGCGGCATCGACTTCGACGTTTATCCGAACGAGGTGCTGTGCATCGTCGGCGAGTCCGGTTCCGGCAAGAGCGTCACCTCGCTGGCCGTTACCGGCCTGCTGCCGGAGACGGCGCAGATCGAAGGCAGCATCAGGCTTGGCGGCATGGAAGTGAACGGCGCCGACCGCGATGTCCTGCGGCGCATGCGTGGCGAGGACGTCGGTTTTGTCTTTCAGGATCCCGGCACCACGCTCAATCCGGTTCTGAAGGTCGGTCGCCAGATCACGGAGGGCCAGGTGGCGCTGTCTCGTTTGCGCCGCGCCGACGCGGAGGCCCGCGCCGTCGAACTGCTGCGGGACGTCGACATCGCCGACCCCGAACAGCGCGTGCGGCAGTATCCGCACCAGTTTTCCGGCGGCATGCGCCAGCGCGCCGTCATCGCCATGGCCATCGCCGGTCAGCCGAAATTGATCATTGCCGATGAACCGACCACGGCGCTCGATGTCACCGTGCAGGCGCAGGTGCTGACCGTGCTGGCGCGACGCCAGGCGGAGATGCGCGCCGCCGTCGTTCTCATCACGCACGACCTCGGGGTCGTCGCCCAGGTGGCCGACCGCGTCGCCGTCATGTATGGCGGGCGCATCGTCGAGACGGGGCCGGTGGACGCGATCTTCCGTTCGCCGCGCCATCCCTACACCCGCGCGCTGCTGCGCTCGATCCCGCGGATGGACGCGGGCGAGGCCAGGCTCGATCCCATCCCCGGTCAGCCGCCCATGCCCTACGCTCTGCCGCCGGGGTGCGCCTTCGAGCCGCGCTGCGCAGTCGGATCGGGCCGCCCGCGCTGCCGCACCGAGGATCCGACGCTGTCGGCGGTCGCCGCGCTGCAGCAGGCCGCCTGTCACTATGTCGATGAAGCGCTGCCGCCGGCGAAAGTCCATGCGATGGCAAAGCCGAAACCGACTGAAACGACTGCCCCGCCGCTCCTGGAAGTCGAGGGGCTGAAGGTTCATTTTCCCATCAAGTCGAGCGTTCTCAGGCGCACCACCGGGTGGGTGCGGGCCGTCGATGGCGTCAACATCAGCGTGCGCGCCGGCGAGACCCTGAGCCTTGTCGGTGAATCTGGCTGCGGCAAGACGACGATCGGCAGGACCGTGATGGGGCTCGTGCCGGCAAGTGCCGGCGACATCCGCTTCGACGGTCAATCCATGGTGCGGCTTGGCCGTGGCGAGATGCGCGCGGCGCGTCGCCGGATGCAGTACATCTTCCAGGATCCCTATTCGTCGCTGAACCCGGTCCTGCCGGCCGAGGACATCGTTTCCGAGCCGCTGCGCATTCACGGCCTCTACGAGGAAATGGGCGGCGCGCGGCGCGTGGCCGAGCTGTTCGACATGGTCGGCCTGTCGCGTGGAATGCTCGGCCGCTATCCGAGTGAGTTCTCCGGCGGCCAGCGTCAGCGCATTGGCATTGCCCGCGCGTTGATCCTCGAGCCGCGCCTCCTCATCCTGGATGAACCGGTCGCCGCCCTGGATGTCTCGATCCAGGCGCAGATCCTCAACCTGCTGCAGGACCTGCAGGCGGAGCTGGGCCTGTCCTACCTCTTCATCGCGCACAACCTTTCCGTGGTGCGCCACATCTCAGACCGCGTCGCCGTCATGTATCTTGGCCGTATCGTTGAACAGGGCACGCGCGACGAGCTTTACGACAACCCTGTCCATCCCTATACGCAGAGCCTTTTGTCGGCCGCGCCTGATCCGGACCCGGCGGCGCGGCATGCCGGGCGGCGCATCGTTCTGGAAGGCGAGATTCCCAGTCCCGCCGCACCGCCTGACGGCTGCGTTTTCCATCCGCGCTGTTTCCGCGCGAGTGGGCGCTGCAGCGTTGAAGCGCCGGCGTTTCAGCCATATTCCGGCCTGTCGACATGGACCGCCTGTCACCATGCCGGCCCCCTGGACCGCAAGTCTGCCACGCTTGCGGAGGTGTCGCGATGAACCGGGCGCTGAATTCGACATACTGGTTGCTGAGCGGACTGATGTCGCGCGTGGCAAGCGCCGCGGCACTCTTTTTCCTGCTTACGCTGGTGAGCGCCGCGCTGCTGGTGGATGTGCTTCCGATCGATCCGTTCGCCCAGCGGCTGGTCGACGCGCTGAAGGGTCCGTCCGCCACCAACTGGTTCGGCACCGACGAACTCGGCCGCGACATCTTCGCCAGGGTGGTCTACGGCGCCCGCACCTCGCTCAGCACGGCGGGCGCAGCGGTGATCATCGCCGCTGCCCTCGGCATTCCGATAGGGCTCGTCGCCGGCTTCTTTGGGGGCTGGCGCGATACGGTGCTGATGCGTTTCATCGATGTCCTGCTCGCCCTGCCGGCCATCCTTTTCGCCATGGCCCTGATTGCCGTCCTCGGGCGCAGCCAGATGGCCGCCGTCATCGCCGTCGGCATCACCGGCATTCCGAACTTCGCCCGCATCACGCGAGCCCGCGTGTTGTCGTTGCGCAAACGCGATTTCGTAACGGCCGTCGAGGCGTTCGGCGGCTCGTCGGGATACAACATGTTCCGCACCATCCTGCCCAATTCCTGGAGCCCGATCCTGGTCCAGGTCGTGGTCCTGTGTTCGGTCGCCATTCTTCTGGAAGCCGCGCTCGCCTTCCTCGGTGTCGGCGTTGCGCCGCCGACGCCGAGTTGGGGCGAGATGCTGCGCACGGGCAAATCCTATCTCTACGAAGCGCCGTATTATGCGGTCCTGCCCGGCGTTGTTCTGACATTCACAATCCTTTCCTTTGACGTGATCGGCCGCGCGCTGGCAACGCTCCTGGAAGACCGCCACGACGCCAGTGGTGCAGAGATCGAGAGGACCACGCCATGATCGGCTTCGTACTTCGCCGGCTGGTGCAGCTGGTGCCTGTCGTGCTCATTGCTTCCATTGGCGTCTGGGCGATGCTTTACGCCGTGCCGGGAGGGCCCATCGCCGGGCTTGTCGGCGAGAACGCGACGCAGGAGCAGATCGCCGCCGTGACCGCCCAGTACGGTCTCGACCGGCCCGTTGTCGTCCAGTATCTCGATTGGCTCCGACGCGCCGCCTTCGGCGATCTGGGCATCTCGATCTATGGGCGCGAACCGGTTCTCGATCTCATCGGCCAACGCCTGCCTGCAACCCTGCATCTGGCGGTCTCCGCGACGGTGGTGGCACTGGCGCTGGGCATTCCCGTCGGCGTTGCCAGCGCCATCTATCCCGGCTCGTGGATCGATCGCATCTTGTCCGCCTGGAGTGCGCTGGCGCTCGGCGTGCCGACGTTCTGGCTGGGCATCCTGCTGATCTTGTGGTTTGCCGTGGATCTGCGCTGGCTTCCCGCGGTCTCCGGCTACGTGCCGATCTGGGAGGATCCCATTGCCTCGATCCGCAATCTGCTGCTTCCGGCGATAACGCTCGGCGTCTACGTGTCAGGCATCCTGGCGCGCTTCCTGCGCGCTTCGCTGGTGAGCGAGCTGCGCGCCGATTATGTGCGCACCGCACGCGCCAAGGGTCTTCCCGAACGCCAGGTGGTGGGCATCCACATCATGCGCAACGCTCTGCTGCCCTTCATCACCATTGTCGGACTGATGATGGCAAGCTTCATCGGCGGCGCGGTCGTCACCGAGGCGGTGTTCACCTATCCCGGTCTCGGCCGCCTGCTGATACAGGCGATCGGCACGCGCGACTATCCGCTGATCCAGGGCTGCATCGTCGTCATCCTGGTCCTCTATGTCGCGATCAACCTGGCCGTCGATGTGCTCTACGCCTATGTCGATCCGCGCATCGACTATGGGTGAGCGGCATCGGACGGCGCCGGCTGGCCGGTCGATGACAGGCGGGAGTGTTCTCCCTTGCCTCCGATATGCCTCTGTCCACGCGCCCTTGTCAGTGCGCCAGGTCGTGACTGATCCGCGCCAGATTGGCGACGAGCAACGTGCCGAACCGCTGCACGGTCTTTGGATCGAAACGCGCCGCCGGGCCGGCGATGCTGACCGAGGCGATGACATCGCCGCTTGGCCCGAAGATCGGCGCGGCGATGCAGGCGCTGCCCAATTCGTTCTCTTCCATTTCCACCGTCCACCCATCCGTGCGGCAGCGCACCAGCGCCGCTTCGAGCTCTTCCGGGTCCGTGATGGTGTTGGGCGTGAGCTTGAGCAGCGGCCCGACGGCATAGATGAACCTGCGGAAATGGTCGGTCTGGTAGGCCAGCAGGGCGCGGCCGCAGGCGGTCGAATGATAGGGCGCCCGTGTGCCCGAATAGGATGAGACGCGCAGGTTCTGGCTGCCTTCCAGGCTCTCGACGATGGTCGCATCGGCGGGGCAGGGCAGGGCCAGATTGATGGTTTCCCGTGTTTCGGCGCACAGCGATATCAGATGCGGCCGGGCGATTGCGAGGATGTCCAGCCTGCGTTCGACGGCGCGTCCGTAGACGACGTGCTGCAGGCTGAGGCGGTAGGATCCGGTTTGGATGTCCCGCTCGGCGAGACCCGTTTCGACAAGAGCGTTGATGAGGTTGAACGCGGTTGTCTTCACCAGACCGGTCCTGGCCGCCAGGACCCGCAGCGACACCCAGTCGCCTTCGATCATTGCGTCGAGCAGCGCCTTGGCGCGGGCGACGGACTGGATCCGCGCTTCCACGGAAGGGCTCTGTTGCCGGGTGGCATCGACCATGATGGCTTCTCCTTGATGTCCGGTTTTCATGCCACGCGCCGGGTGGGCAGGCAAGACAGATTGTATCTTATAATATAGGACGAAAGGAAATGTTGCAAGCCAGACGCGCGGAGACGTCAGGTGACGGAAAGCCATTTCTGTTCATATGTGTGATAAAAACAGGTTGACGGCGCGGAAGTTTGGTCATTTACTCCCTTCGAAAAGCAAAGCTAAATCGTACTATATTGTTGAACGTCTTCAAGCGTTATGTTGCCGCCATGGTGGCGATCGGGGCGGCCGGGTCGATCGCGGACGGGCTGTGCGATTGGGCGCGGCGCGGGCGTGTGGAACCGCTCGTCACGCGATGCGCAGGAACTGGAGTGAGATGAAGCAGCGTCCGAGGATATTCTTCGCCGGGTTTTTTCATGAGACCCACACCTTCGTCGAGGAGTGCACGACGGCGACGGATTTCGATGTCCGGCGCGGCGACGATCTCCTCGCGCGGCGCGGCGACGCCTCGACGGTTGACGGTTTCCTGGAAGTCGCCGGGGAGAATGATTGGGACCTCGTCGCCTCCGTGGAGTATGTCGCGCTTCCTTCGGGAATGATCGATCACGCGGTTTTCGAGCAGTTTTGGCGCGCGTTCGAGGCGGACCTCCGTCAGGCGCTGGGCGGCGGGCGGCTCGACGGAATATGGCTTGCGCTGCACGGCGCCGCCGTAACCGATCGATGCGACGACCTGGAGGGGGAATTCCTCCGGCGTATCCGGAACGTCGCCGGCGCAGGGCACCTGCCGGTATTCGGCGTCTTCGATCTTCACGCCACCTTCACCGAAACCATGGCGGTCAACGCCAACGGCCTGGTGTGCTACCGCGAGAACCCGCACACGGATGCGCGCGAAGCCGCGGTTCGCTCGGCGCGGCTGCTGGCGCGCTGCCTCGAAGATGGTACGACGCCGCGGATGAAGGTGCGCAATCTGCCCTTGATGTGGCCGCCGACGGGAACGGGCACCGCCGACGATCCGATGAAGGAGCTTGAGGCGCGGGCCCGTGAGATCGAGCGGCAGGATGCGTCGATCTGGGCGATCAACGTCGTCGCCGGGTTCTCGTTCTCGGACGTACGCGATGCCGGCGTGGCAATTTCGCTGGTCACCGAAGGCGATGACGCGGCAGCCGACATCCACCTGCAGACGCTGGCCGATTTGGCCATGGCGCTGCGCGAGCGCGGCCTGCCGCGCGAATGGGACCTGGACGCGGCGCTAAGAGCCATTGGCAACGCGCCAGGCCCGAGCATCATCGTTGAACCCGCCGACAATATCGGTGGCGGCGCGCCCGGCGATTGCACGGCGGTTCTGCGAGGGCTCCTGCGCCACGGCATGGAGAATTCGGCCGTCGTGATCGCCGATCCCGAGGCGGTCGCCAGCCTGCAGGATGCAAAACCGGGCGAGGTCAGGCGCCTGCGCATCGGCGGCAAACGGAGTTCGCTGGACGAGGGGCCGGTCGAGGTTTCCGCCAGGCTCGTGCGGTTGAGCGACGGCGCATTCCGGCTGGAGGATCTGAACAGCCACCTTGCCGCCGCCCAGGGCGCCACGTTCGACATGGGCCCCTGTGCCGTGGTGGTCGCCGACGACACCGTTACCGTCCTTCTCACCAGCCGCAAGACACCGCCGTTCGACCTGGGTCAACTGCGCTCGCAGGGGATCACGCCGGAACAGCTTTCGGTGATCGGGGTGAAGGCTGCCGTCGCCCACCGCCGTGCCTATGATCGCATCGCGGCTGCAAGCTACACGGTCAGCACGCCGGGGCCGTGCGCCAGCAATTTGCGCACGCTGCCCTACCGCAAGCTGCGCCGTCCGATCTACCCCCTCGACCCGATCTGAGCAGGAGCGCCAAATCGTGCCCGTTTGATCGCAACAAGATCACTGGAGTGCCATCGGAATGCTTCATCACCGCACGCCGCAAGCAAACAGGCAGAAACCTTTGACGGTGATTGCGCCTCAGCCGGATTGGCTGACTGGCGCGGCGAGGTCCCGGTATGGGGTTGCCGGGACCTCGCCCACTCGACGTCACTGTTGGAGGAAGCTGGATGCCCAACGTCACTGGAACGCCGTCTGACACGGTGCGCACCACGGAAACGGAGCTGGCGAGCCATAGCCGGCCGCAAGACGAAAATCATTATAATGGGGAGAATGCGTCATGTTGAGGAAAACACCGCCAACCGCAGCAGCCGTAAGCGGCGAAGCCAGCGAAGCCTACGCCCTTTCACGGCGTAGCCTCCTTCGCCTGGGATTGACCGGAGGCGCGATGCTTTTCTCCGCCCCTGCATTTGCGGCAGGCGACGGCGAGCGGGCAACACCGGTGGCTGGCGGCATGCTGACGATCGGCGCCGACGCCGACCCGATCGGTCTCGATCCCACGACCGTCACGGCCTTTTCGTCGAGCGACTTTCTCGCACTGATCTATACGGGCCTGCTGCGCTGGAACGCCGGGATGGGAATCGAGCCGGATCTGGCCGTCAGCTACGAGATGCCGGACGAGAAGACCTACATCTTCAAGCTGCGCGAAGGGGTGAAGTTCCACAACGGCCAGGATTTTACCGCCGAGGACGTGAAGTACACCTTTGACCGGATTCTCGATCCGGCCACCGCAAGCAAGCTGCGTGCGCAATACTCCAGCATCAGCGCAGTGACCGTGGTCGATCCGTTCACCGTGAAGTTCGAGCTCGAAGCGCCCAATGCGGCTTTCCTCAACTATCTGGCAACCGCTCCGGATGGCGCCATCGTACCGAAGGGGGTCGAGGATCTTGCAACCAAGCCGGTTGGAACCGGTCCGTTCGTCTTCGAATCCTACCAGCCGAACCAACAGTTCACCCTGACCGCCAATCCGGACTATTACGAGGAAGGGTTGCCCTATCTCTCGAAAGTGGTTTTCCGCTTCTACAAGGACCAGTCGACCCTGTCGTCGGCGCTGCGCTCCAAGGCCATCGACATGACATGGCTGAAGGATCCGAAGGTCGCCGCCCTGATGACCAGGACATCCCCGCAGCTCGTTTCGGCACCTGGCCAGACCTCGCGGACCTTCCCGATCTGGCTGAACATGAAGGCCAAGCCGTTCGACGACATCCGGGTGCGGCGGGCGCTGAGCCTGGCCACCGACCGCGAAGCCTGCGTGCAGACGGTCCTCGGCGGTTCGGGCAAGGTCGGGGCGATGATCCCGGAGAGCCAGGTGGGCGGTTACGACGGCGTCGGCGAGATGCCCTACTACAGGCATGACCCGGAGGCAGCGAAGAAACTGCTTGCCGAAGCGGGGTATCCGGACGGCATCGACCTGGGCGACTACATCGTCGTCGCCGCCAACCCGCTCGACGTTGCCTGCGCCCAGATCCTGCAGCAGCAATGGCAGGCGGCGGGCATCACCGTCAAGCTGATGCCGATGGAAACGGCGCCGCTGCTCAACCAGTGGAGTACTGGAACATGGCCGACGCTCCTGTCGGTCGCGTTGAGCTGGACACCCGATGCCGATGCGATTTTCCAGTACCTCGTTTCCGACAGCAAGTTCGGCAAGGCAATCGGCGTGTCGGACGAAAAGCTCGATGCGATGATCGCCGCGGCGCGCTCGGAGGTGGACGCCGCCGCACGAGCGGCCAGGAACATGGAGATCCAGAGGTACATCGCCGACAATGTCTACATCATGCAGGTCTACCAATATCCGCTGCGCTGGGAGATATGGTGGGATAGCGTCAAGGGATACGAGCCGCTGGCGGCCAACATCCGCTCGTTCGTCCGTACAACCTGGCGGGATGAATAGGCCGATGGCTCTGCAAGGCCCGGCCGGGAAGGCGTGCCGATGAAACGAATGATCCTCGCACGCCTCGTCTGGACAGCCGCGATCCTGCTCGGCGTCTCGTTCGTTGCCTTCATGCTGGTTCGCGCGCTGCCGGGCGACTTCGCCCAGGCAGCGGCCGGCGCGCAGAATGTCGCGCCGGAGGTGCTGGAAGCTGCCCGACGCGACCTGGGCATCGACCGGCCGCTCCTCGAACAGTATCTGATCTGGCTCGGTCAGGCCGCAAGGGGGGATTTCGGCAATTCCTTCGTGACCCGGCAACCGGTTCTCGGTGAATTGCTGCCGCGCTTCATCGTCACGTTCCAGCTCACTCTGATTGCCGGAATCATTGCCATGGCAATGGGGGTCGCGACGGGGCTGGCATCAGCGCGCCTGCGCGGACGGGCCGACTGGATCGTCCGCATCTACAATGGCTGCATCCTTGCCGTTCCGAACTTCATCGTGGCAACGTTGATCGTCCTGATCGTCGGCCTTTATTTCCCGCAGATCGCGATCTTCAACTACACCCCGTTTTTCACCGATCCGCTGGCGAACGTTTCAGGGCTGCTCCTGCCCGCATTGTCCCTGGCGTTGGCTGTTTCCGTGACCATCTCGGAAAACACCAGGGCGGCGGTCCTGGAGGTCTCGGGCCAGGATTTCGTCATGGTCGCCCGGGCCAAGGGGCTGCTGCCGCGAACGGTGCTGACAAACTACCTCATGCGCAACGCCATGACGCCGATCGTCACGGTGACGGGCCTGCAGGTGGCGACATTGCTTGGCGGCAGCATACTGGTCGAGACCATCTTCGCCATTCCCGGAATGGGGCAATATCTGTTCGATTCAATCACCGGCCGTGACTACCCGGTCATCCAGGCCATCGTTTTGCTGGCTTCCGCGGTCGTTGTCCTCGTCAACATGCTCGTCGACATCGCCTATGCACGGATCGACGCGAGGGCGCAGACATGAGCGACACGGTTCACATGCAGGCCAAGGAGGCATTGCGGCGCGGATCATCCTCGTACCGGCGCCTGCCGCTGACCAGCGGTCAGATCCTCCTGGGATTGGGCTTGTTCATGCTTGCCCTGATGATTGTCGTCACGGTGCTGGCGCCGGTCATCGCGCCGTTCGACCCGTCCATGACGTCAGCCAGTTCCCTTGCCGCGCCGAGTTCACAGCATTGGCTCGGCACGGATTCGATCGGCCGGGATGTGCTGAGCCGCTTGATCGTCGGAGGACGCACCACCCTGCTCATCACCGGCGTCGCAGTGTTCCTGGCGCTGGCCGCCGGCCTCGTGCTCGGCCTCCTGTCGGGCTATGTCGGCGGGATCGTCGACGACGTCATCATGCGCCTGCTCGATGTAATCTTTGCCTTTCCGGTGTTCCTGCTGGCAATCGCCGTGGTGGCGGGGCTCGGGCCGAGCGTGCCGAACCTGATCCTGACGATCGCCATCGTCTACACGCCGGCCATGGCCCGCGTCGTCCGCGGGCCGGTCCTGAGCGTCAAGCAATGGGACCATGTGGAAGCGGCGCGGAGCGTCGGTGTCAGCGAGTTGCGGATTGTCACCCGCCACGTCCTGCCGATGGTCGTATCGCCGATCGTCGTGGCCACGAGCCTGACCCTGGCGCAGACGATCTTCACCATCACCGCGCTGTCCTTCCTCGGCTTGGGGCCGCCGCCGCCCGATCCCAACTGGGGCGGCATGCTCGCGGAGGCGCGCCAGTTCATGGAACTCGCGCCCCTCACCGTGATCGCACCGGCCGGAGCGATCGTTTTTGCCACCCTCACCTTCATCGTGCTGGCCAATGGGCTGCGCGAAGTCCTTGATGTCGGGAGCGTAGGTTGAGCACGGCCGACCCCATTCTTCGCGTCCGCGATCTCACCGCGCGCATCGTTACCCGCAAGGAAACGGTGGAGGCGGTGCGGGGCATATCGTTCGACATCGGCGCCGGCGAAGCCGTCGGCTTCGTCGGCGAATCCGGCTGCGGAAAGAGCGTGACGGCGCGGGCGCTCATGCGCCTTGCGCCCGAGGGCACGGCGATCGCGCTTGGCGGCGCGGTCGATTTCCACGGGCAGGACCTCCTCCACCTCGGTGAGAAGGCGATGCGGGACATTCGCGGCCGCCGGATCGCCATGGTCTTCCAGGACCCGATGACCTCGCTCAATCCGGTGATGACCATCGGGTCGCAGATCGACGACATCGTGTGCCGGCACATGGGGCTCTCGCGCCGTGAGGCCCGGCAGCGAACGGTGGAGTTGCTTCACCTGGTCGGCATTCCCGATGCCGCGCATCGGGCGGACGATTATCCGCACCAGTTCTCCGGCGGCATGCGGCAGCGCGTCCTGATCGCCGTCGCCATTTCGTGCGATCCGGAACTTCTCATCGCCGACGAACCGACCACGGCGCTCGACGTCACGGTCCAGGCGCAGATTCTGCGCCTGCTGCTGCGGCTGCGCGAAGAGCGGGGCATGTCGCTCATGCTGATCACCCATGATTTCGGCGTGGCTGCCGGAATGGTCGGCAAGGTCAACGTCATGTATGGCGGCGAAATCGTCGAATCCGGTCCGGTGGAGCAGGTCTTCAACGCGCCACGCCATGAATACACGCGGGCGCTCCTCGACGCCGTCCCGCGTCTCGATACCACGAGGCAGCGCCGATGACGGAAGCCACCAAAGTTGCATCGGACGGCACGGCGCCGCTGGCGCGCGTTCGCGACCTTTCCGTGGTCTTTCCCGCGCGCCGCGGCAAGCCGCCGGTGACCGCCGTCGATCGGGTGTCGTTCGACATCGAGCCCGGCCAGACGCTGGGCCTGGTTGGACAGTCGGGTTCGGGCAAGACGACGACGGGCCGCGCCGTCCTTCAATTGCAGAAGGCGCATTCCGGATCGGTCAGGCTGCTCGGCGAGGAACTGATCGGCATGTCGTCGTCGCGGTTGCGGCGGATGCGTCGCCATATGCAGTTCGTTCTGCAGAATCCCTATTCGAGCCTGCATCCGCGCATGACCATCGCGCAGACCCTGGCCGAACCGCTGCGCGTGCACCGCTCTGTGCCGTCCAGTCGCATCCGCGAGCGGGTCGAGGAGTTGCTGGAACTCGTCAGCATGGACCCGGCGGTGATGCACAGATATCCGCATGAATTCTCCGGCGGGCAGCGGCAGCGGATCGTCATCGCACGCGCCCTGGCCGTCAATCCGGATTTCGTCGTTTGCGACGAGCCCGTCTCCGCGCTCGATGTCAGGACACAGGCGCAGATCGTCGCGCTCCTGCAATCGCTGCAGGAAAAGCTCGGCCTGTCTTATCTGTTCATCGCCCATGACCTGGCGATCGTCCGTGAGGTCGCGCACAACGTTGCCGTGATGTTCGGCGGCAGGATCGTCGAACGCGGCAGCGTGGCGCAGGTCTATGACGATCCGCAACACCCCTACACGCGGATGCTGCTTGACGCCGTACCGATACCGGACCCGACCATCCAGCGCGAAAGGCTGCGCGCCGCTCCCCCGGATCTGGATTTCGCCGGACCCGAGGAAGACGGTCCATGCCGCTTCGGCGAGGACCACCGTCGGACGGGGACGGCGCCGTTTCATGTTGACGGCGACGGGCACGGCGTTTCCTGCCGGTCCTGGCCGCTCGGATGACAAAACGATTCAGTGAAAGAGGAAAAAGACGATGAAGCTCATTCGTTATGGCGAACCGGGTCGTGAGCGGCCGGGCATCGTGGATGCGGACGGTGCCATCCGCGATCTGTCGGCCCATGTCGAGGACCTGTCCGGTGCGGCGCTCGATCCGAGCGCGCTGGCGGCGCTGCGCGCGATCGACACGGCTTCGCTTCCGCGCGTGAAGGGAACGCCGCGCCTGGGTCCGTGCGTCGCGGGAACCGGCAAGTTCATCTGCATCGGACTGAACTACTCCGATCATGCGGCTGAGGCCGGCGCTGCCGTGCCGAGCGAACCGATCGTCTTCATGAAGGCGAATTCGGCCATTGTCGGCCCGAACGACGACGTCATCATTCCGCGTGGCGCGCAGAAGGTCGACTGGGAGGTCGAACTCGGCGTCGTCATCGGCCGGACAGCCAAATATGTCGACGAGGACGCGGCGCTCGATCACGTCGCCGGCTATTGCGTGGTGCACGACGTCTCCGAACGGGCCTTTCAGATCGAGCGCCAGGGCCAGTGGACCAAAGGCAAGTCCTGCGACACCTTCGGCCCGGTCGGCCCCTGGCTGGTGACGCGTGATGCGGTGGCCGATCCCGAAGACCTCGGCATGTGGTTGACGCTCAACGGAGAGACGATGCAGAAGGGCTCTTCCAGGACGATGATCTTCGGCGTGGCACACCTTGTGTCATATCTTTCGCAATTCATGAGCCTTCATCCTGGCGACATCATATCGACCGGCACCCCGCCCGGCGTCGGCATGGGCATGAAGCCGCCGCGTTATCTGAAGGCGGGCGACATCGTCGAACTCGGCATCGACGGGCTTGGAAGCCAGAGGCAGGTGATCAAGGCCGACAACGAGCGCATCTTGCAGTCAGGCGGAATCATCTGACGTCCGCATAAATGCGGAACAGCAATGAGATGGGTCGGTTCGGCGTTTCTAAGTAACACTGAACCGATCTGGAGTGGGATGAGGAAAAGCAGGAAGCAGTTTTCCGTCCGGATTTGCTCTGGAAGAAGGCTGCTCCATGAACCGGCGTAGACGGGGATGTCGACCGCCGACCACGCGTCAGGAGCAGTGCGCAGGGGCGCTCGAGGACGCGGTTTGCCGATCAAACGGCAATCAACACGCTATTTCGAGGGGATATTGACGGAGGCCTCTTCGAGAACGTCGCCAAAATCATCCGCAATCTCGTCCTTTAGCCATTGCAGGAACACGCGGACCCTGGAGTGCTCGGCGCTTGAGGGCGTGCAGACGAAGTACCAGGAAAACCGTGTCGGTATCTCCGGTCCGAATGGGCAGACCAGGGTGCCCGCCTTGAGGTCGTCGACCACGAGGGATCGTCGGGCAAGAGCGATGCCCTGGCCGGCGATGGCAGCCTGGAGCGCCATGGCGGTATCGTTGTAGGAGGGACCTTTTTCCGCGTCGACGTCTGTCACCTGGGCACGTTTCAGCCAGTTGCGCCAGTTCGGCGCGTCTCCATCGCGGGACACCGAGAAGTCATGAAGCAGCACTTGGTGCGCGAGATCGGCCGGATGGCGAAGAAGCTTCGGCCCCTCGATGAGGCGCGGCGAACAGACCGGGAAGGCCAGGTCGTCCATCAACAGTACGACATGCAGCCCGGGATAGTGGCCGTATCCCACGCGGATCGCGACGTCGATCTCGTCCGCGCCAAGGTCGACCAGGCGATGTGAGGTGGAGATCATCGGGTCGATGTCCGGATGCCGCTCGTGAAAACGGGTCAGACGCGGAATAAGCCATTTGGTGGCAAACGACTGAAGCGTGCTGACCTTGAGTTGTCCGGATTCGTTGTCTGGTTGCAGTTGCCGCGTGGCGGCCGCCATCATGTCGAAGGCATCGCGCAGCGGCGGCAAATAGCCTTGGCCTGCCCGTGTGAGTTCGAGCCGACGATTGTATCGCCGGAACAAGCAAACCCCCAGCACCTCCTCCAGTGACTTGATCTGGTGGCTTATCGCCGCCTGCGTGACGCACAATTCATCTGCCGCCTTCGTGAACGACAGGTGGCGTGCCGCAGCCTCGAAGGCGCGTAGCGCGTTGAGGGAGGGAAGACGTCTCGTCATTTGCTCATTCGCATAATCATTCCTTATCCGAATTGGGAGAAATGCTCGTTTGTGATGCAATCCCATATCGGTCATGCTTCAGCGCATAAGCAGCTTTGAACTGTTTCTATCCCTGAATTCCGGTCAGAGGAGACTGATCCATGGCTTACACTTCCCCAAAAACGCGCATGACCGCAATTTTCGGAGCCGAGCGTTCATTCGACAATGGATTAGACGTTCTCATATACATCCGGTCAATACTGGCATTGCCTCGCTTGTGGAGCGCGCGTGCGCAGGAGCGGCGACACCTCTCCGAACTCGACGACCACACTCTCGCTGACATCGGCCTGACGCGAGCGGATATCGCCCGCGAGACGGCAAAGCCGTTTTGGCAATCCGTTGATCCATCCCAACGCGGTTCGCTGGGATGAGTGGTGCTGATCGACATCGTCAAGCCGGTGCCGTCGACCGGTGGATTGCCGACCAGAGTGCAGACGGGGCGCGTCCTCGTTGAGAGGCGCCGGACGATGTATAGAATTCACTTTCGGCATTGCCGGATCACTATCACGAAGCAATCTCGTTTTAAGATAACGATCAAATTTTCTGACGGCGGTCGGGGTCTCCGGTTGGCGCCCTGGGTTTATTGCGTCCATACAGGACAGGAGCAAACGGTCATCTTCATGAAACGGCGGACTAGAGAAACCATTTTACACAAACCGATGGTTGGACATCCACCACGCTTGAACGCGCGCCGGAAACGAAGGCTTGAGGGGTGCCGTTTCGTATCGGCGGCGTGGACGACCGCTCCGAGCAACATATGGGCTCCCGCCAGACCGCATTTCAGATGCTTGGGGCACCTGATCACGAAAGGATGAAGATCGTGAAGTATCGTTTTTGCGCATTGCTCCTGGCGGCGCCGGTTGCATTTGCTGGCTGTACGACGACTGAGAGCGAATGGGTGAGGGATGATGCCCCAAGGTCCGAGGCGGAACAGGCGTTGGCCGACTGCAAGTATCAAGCTGAAGCCGCGACCGTTACGATCGGCTCGAGCAATCGTCCCAAAACCTGGGGCGATGCGATTTCCGATGGGGTTGCAAGCGGTGTCGTGCGTGGCCTGGACGAAGCGGAACTTGTTCAGTCCTGTATGCGGGCAAAAGGCTTTACGCGTTAGACCAGAATGATTTCGGATTGAAGCGATCCAGAAATAAAAACGTGATCGCTCTCAACAGGTTAGGGCTGGATGCGGGCGGAAAACCGCTCCAAATTGTTGCTCATCCCGCTCTGGTGGCGCGATCCTGGCAGATGGTACCATCTGTTTCGGTAAGACCACTCGCACCGAATTCCGACACGCAAGGGCGACGGCATATGATCGCTCTTGCGCCGTCGTTTCGCTTGGACCGAGTGGACAATCGATCTAGGTTGTCGCCACGGTCAACATGTGTCTATCCGAAGATATCTGGCTTGGGGCAGAACCATTCTCGAACTCATGACCTTCCTGAATAACCAACGTCACGACGCCCATCCGGCGATTGCGCCGCATGGACGTCTTTTGCTTGCCGTTTCCCTCATGCGTCGCCTCGGGTTTCTTGCGCTCCTGTGTCTGGCGACAGTCTTTGCATGGGCACAGAATGCCGAGGCGCAGTCGAACGAAGCGGGTTCGACAAGAAGCGTTAATGTCGGGGTTTATGTCAGCCCGCCCTTCGTGAGCGAGCAGGCCGGCAATTATGACGGCATGGCAATCGATCTTTGGGAGATTATCGCGGGAAAACTGGGGTTGGCGACCCATTATGTCGCCTATCCGACCCTCCGGGAATTGGTTGAAGCGACGCGCGATGGCGAGGTGGACGCGGCGGTCACGAATCTGACGATAACCCACAAGCGCGCTGCGGTCATATCCTACACCCAGCCCTGGTATGATGCCGGCTTGCGCCTCATGGTGCCGGAAGAAGGTTCAGCCGGCTTCCGGAGCGTTGTCGCCGGGCTGAGCAATGCGGGGCATTTGCGCGCCTATGCGTGGCTTGCTTTCGTGATTGTGCTTTCAACCATTCTCGTAACCCTGTTCGACCGCAAGTTCGACAGGGATTTCCCGAGCCGATGGCGTGAAGGATTCGCGGAGAGCTTCTATCAGGTCATGTCGGTGGCGACGTCCGGCAGAACGTCGAGAAAGAACCTGTTCGGCTGGAAGGGCCGCATCTGGTCGGCCGTATGGATGGTCTGCGGCGTCGCCGTCGTCGCCTACATCACCTCGTCCGTCACAAGTGTCATGACCGCGGTGTCGATCGAGCAGGGGATCAATTCGCTTGCCGATCTGCCCGGCAAAACAGCCGGCGTCTTTACCGGCAGCGCTGCGGAGGATTATCTGAGCAAGGTCGGCATCGGCACGCGTTCCTATTCGGGCATTGAGAGCGCGATCGCCGCACTCGAGGCCGGCCGCATCGAGGCCATCGTGGCCGACGCGCCTATTCTGGAGTACCACGCACACATGCATCCCGAGCAGAAGACGGCAGTCGTCGGCAGCCTCTTTCACCCCGACAAATACGGCTTTGCCTTTCCCCATGACGGTGACCTGACGAAGCCGGTCACGCTGCAGATCCTGGATCTCCAGGAGAGCGGGACGATTGAAGATCTGCGCCTCAAATATTTCGGAAACGCACTCTGATGGCTGCCGTTACAGAGGAAGCCCTGCATGTCTTGTATTTCGTTGCGATCATAGTGGAGGCTATGACCGCTGCCCTGGCTGCCGGACGACGGCAAATGGACTGGATCGGCGTTTCTCTTCTCGGCTGCATCACGGCGCTGGGCGGCGGCTCGATGCGTGATGTGCTGCTTGATCATCACCCGCTCTCCTGGGAAGCCAATCCCTATCTGCTCCTGATCACCGCCGGAGCAGCACTCGCGACAATCGCCATCGCCCGACACATTCACCACCTGCGCCGCTTGTTCCTGTTGCTGGATGCGGCAGGGCTTGTGGTTTTCACCGTGATCGGCTGCAACGTGGCGATGGCTCTGGACAAGCCGTTTATCGTCGTTATCGCATCGGGCATGATTACCGGCTGTGTAGGCGGGGTGCTGAGAGATATTCTGTGCAACGAGATCCCCTTGCTGTTCCGTGCCGAACTTTATGCAACGGTGGCGATCCTGACTGGCTTGATCTACTGGACGGGACAAATGGCCGGACTGCATCATGACATTGCGTTGGTCATTGCGCTGGCCTTTGGGCTTTCGCTCCGCTTGCTTGCGCTTCGCTTTGGCTGGAGTATGCCGAAGTTCGTCTATACCCGCGATCTGCACTGACACGGCGCGTGATGAGCGGCATGGCGAGGTCCCGCATCCCCGCCTACCCCGCGATGATCTCTTGACAGGCACGACGCCCAGACCGGGAGCTCGCATTGCATGCACAGTCCATCATTCTCGGGGCTTGTTGCTGCCGGTCGTTCTCTATGGTTTCTGACGAATTACCGGCCACTCTTTTGGTCTGCCCCATTCTTGACATCTGCAGGCTTGCGCGTGTTGATTGACGTTGCCCACCAATGTGATTGCCTGCGCAGGAACTGACGATGCAGATAGTCCACAATGAGCGGCGGGGAGGGAAACGAGGCCGGCGTAGATGAATGTAAACGGAACCCCGTCAGGCGGACAGGCTTCTGAAGAACCACGGCAAGGCCTTCTGGATTTTGTCCCGAATGACTGGGGTCCAAAGTTCGATTTCGATCATTTCAGCATAACGCTTACCCGCACAGGCCCCAATGCCGTGGCGTTCACCGCCGATGCGCACTACGTGGTGCAGATGCTCTCTGCGCAACCGAAACGGGAAACGGCGCTCGCGTCCGACGAGCTGCATCAATTTTCAGCGGAGGCCGGAACGCTCGAACTCATCCCCGACACCTCGGATTTTGCCGGCCGTTGGCACACGCCCAAGGAGAATTGCCTTTTTGCCTTTGACCCGAATTGGCTGAAGGAGCTTGCGGAGCAAGAGTTCAATTGCGGGCATTTAGACATGCGCCCGCCCGCACGTGGCACCGTCGATACCGTCGGGCACCAGTTGGCGCAACTCATCCGCAACGAGATTGCGACCATGGCGCAGCCGAGCCGCCTGTACCTCGAAGGTCTCGTCATGGCCTATGCTGCGCACCTGCTTCGCTCCCATTCCAGTGCTGGAGATGCCGCCCCCCGGAGAGGTCGCCTCCACAAGGGCGGGCTTTCGTCGTGGCACTGGAAAGACACCGATGATTATCTGCGTGAGCACCTCGCCTCAGACGTAAATCTCAAAACGCTGTCTGAGCGCTGCGGATTGTCCTATAGCCACTTCCTGCGCGCGTTCCGCAAATCCGCCGGTATGCCACCATACCGCTATCTCCTGAACCTGCGTCTCAACAGAGCGCAGGAACTCATTTTGAATACCAACCTGTCGTTCGATGAAATTGCCACCCTGTCGGGCTTTTGCAATCACAGCCATATGACAGCGACAATGCGGCGCTTGCAGTCGATCACACCGATGGAACTACGCCGGCTGGGCGCCTGAAAACCTGCCGGGAGAACCGGTTCTGGCTTAATCCAGATCCCCTGGATCATCCACCAGGCAACCGACGCCATGGCAGCCCTGATAGTTTCCATGTTCGTCGAAATTCGGCTCCCCTTCCCGGTCGAACTGCGGGGTCGAATCCACATACTCGTCCGGGTCGTCGACGAGGCAGCCGACACCGTGGCAGCCATTGTAGCCGCCGTCATCGCGGTGGTTGCTGATGGTGTGGCGACGCTTTCTGCTCTGTTCGTCCGCCATGCCTTCGATAAGCGCCCCAATGACCGCACCACCGATCACTGCGCCGATATCGTGCCCCCGATTGTCGTACATGCGTGCATTACCGTCGAACCCGCCACCCCGGCCATGGTGGTAGCCGGCAACATCGGCGAACACGCCTGCGCAACCTTCAGCAACCCAGATGTACTGGCTCTTGGGGTTGTAGCCCCAGGTCCGGTTCAGGATGCAGGGGCTGCTTGAAATCTGATGAATGAGCTGCGGCTTGCGCAGCGGGCCGGCCCAGCACTCGTCGTACTGGTGGTTGCGCGAACGACAGTCGAGCGTCGATTCTGCGCGGACTTCGACGACATTCAGCGATCCTGCAAACATGATTGCGGCAAACGACAAGGTTCTGAGAAGAAGCATTTCGCGGCTTTCCTTTACCTGCGCAGGATCAGTTGTCGACGATCATGTGGGCAAAGCATTTCGCCAGATTTTCCGGCGATCCGAGGTCCTTTGCCCAGTCGATCAGTTCCTTGCGCTCGGAAGGATCGGCAATACCGCCCCAAACATCCTTGAACTGCTTTTTGCCGCCGACCGTTTCGAAGAAAAGAACACCGTCATCGGACACCGCTGTCGAAGCATAAACCGCGCTCCAGGCACCGCTCTGCATGAATTTGTCTATCTCGACATTCGCGACTTTCGGTTTCATTTCAAGGGCTTGGGCTACCAGTCCGGTGTATTCAGCCCGCCGCTCCTTCGTCAATTGCGTGTCCACGCCGTCGCACTTTAGCGGGCTTGCACCGGCCGGAACGACTGCCAGTGAAACGACGATGGTGGCCGCAGACACGGTAAGGCTTGCTGCTCGAAGTGCGTGAAAGTTGGAAAGGCTGGGCATAGGTTGCAGACCTCACATGTTCATAAGCCGCCCGGAGGCAACGCGAATGCGTGCCAGTCTGCGCAAAGCCGTTACCTGAAGCTAGATCGCCGTCCGTTGCAATCGGGCTTTATGGCCATCTCTTGATAGAATGATCGTTTCTTGATGTTTCTCACAGGATGGTCGATGCCTGGACGTCGATATCAGCGAAATACTGTCCTTCTGGGAAACTGCCGCAAACATCGGCACTTCCATATCCTCCAGATTTTGCTGGTGAAAGGCCAGGCATAAGGTTCCGAAGGCTCGGAGCTTGCCTGCTGTGGGCAGGAAAAGCCGAATCCGCTTGACAGGATAACGTTTCCCATTGCTAATTATCTAACCGTTTGGTTAGTTAGGGGAACGATTGTGAACAATAAGAAGCGTCTCACGCATGCCATCTCGGGTGCCCTGGCACTCTGCGTCGCCCTGGCGGCGCCTGCTCTTGCCGAAGATTGGAAGCCCACCGAACCGGTGACGATCATCGTTCCGTGGTCGGCCGGCGGCTCCACCGACACCGTGACCCGCGTCGTCGCGGGCGAACTCACCAAGGCCTTCGGCCAGAACTTCGTCATTCTCAACCAGCCGGGCGCTTCCGGCTCTCTGGGCACGCGCGCCGTCTGGGAAGCGCCGCATGACGGCATGACGATTGCCGCGGGCGCTGCCGCCGATCTCGGCGCCTATCCCGTCTTCGGCACGCTCGATGCGACGCTCGACAAATGGCGTCTCTATCTCCACGTCGCCAATCCGGGGCTTGTTTCGGTGCGCGCCGACAGCGAGTGGAAGGATTTCGGCGATCTTCTGGAAGCGATGAAAACGGCGCAGGAGCCGGTCACGGTGTCCTCCGGCGGCCTGTCCTCGGCCACGGCGATCAGCATGCAGGCCCTGGAAAAGGCCGCGCCGGGCATCAAGTTCCGCCAGATCGTCTATGAGGGCGGCAACCCCGCCGTCATCTCGACCGTCGCCGGCGAGACCCAGTTCACTGCGCAGACGGCGACCGAGCAGGTCGACATGATCCGCGCCGGCCGCCTGCGGCCGCTGGCGGTGATCGCCGACCAGCCGCTCGAACTGCAAGGCTTCGGCACCGTGCCGCCGGTGACCGACTGGCTGCCCGACGTGGCGAGCGCGCCGAACTTCTTCGGCATCTTCATCCCGGCCGATGCGCCGCAGGAGGTGCTCGACACGATGGACAAGGTGTGGGCGGAGAAGATCGCCACTTCCGACGTCATGAAGGAGCACGCGGCCGAGCGCGGCGCGCTGTTCAAGGCCACCCATGGCGAGGAAGCGGCAAAGACCGCCCTGCCGTTCCTGTCGATCAACGCATGGCAGCAGTTCGACAGCGGCGCGGCGCCGAACGACCCGAGCACGTTCGGCATTCCGCGTCCCGAATAAGGGCGCTTTGCCCGGGCTCCCCGCCGTCACGGCCGGGGAGCCTTCGACGCTTCGCGCACCCGCAACCGGAGACGCCCGACCGCTGACGCTTCAGTGGCGCAGGCGACGCTCTGTCGGTAAACATGGCCATGGACGGACTTTCACACTTCCTCGCCGCGGTCGCCGAGATCGGCTTTTCCGCGCAGATCATCGTTGTCGTCTGGGCGACTCTGCTCGGCATCACGGTCGGCATGATCCCCGGCCTGACGGCGACGCTCGGCGTGGCGCTGGTCACCACGCTGACCTTCACCATGGAGCCGAACACGGCGATCCTGGTGTTGATCTGCGTCTATATCGGCGCGATCTATGGCGGCGGGCGCACGGCGATCCTGCTCAACATTCCAGGCACGCCGGCCAACGCCGCCTCGGCGCTCGACGGCTTTCCGCTCGCCCGCAAGGGCAGGGCGGGCGAGGCGATGGCGATCGCCACGACGGGCTCGTTCCTCGGCTCGCTGGTCGGCATGGTGGGGCTGGCGCTGGTGGCGCCGTGGCTGGCCGAGTTCGCCCTTGATTTCACCTCGTTCGAATTCTTCTGGCTCGCCGTGTTCGGCATCGTCCTGTGCGGCCAGCTCACGGCGATGGACGACGCGCTGAAGGGCTGGATCGCCGGCTTCTTCGGCCTGCTGATCGCCATGGTCGGGCAGGAGAGCATCCATGCCTATGCGCGCTTCTCCTACGGCTTCCCCGACCTGGAAGCGGGCTTCGGCCTGCTGCCGGTGCTGGTCGGCGCCTTCGGCTGCACCGAGGTCTTCATGGTCATGCGCCAGGAGGCGACGCGCGTCATTGCCGGCAATGTCACGGGCGTTCTCAGCGCCGCCTTCTCCTCGTTCCGTCATGCCCGCACCTGGCTGCGCTCCGGCCTGATCGGCACCTTCATGGGCGTCGTGCCGGGCGTCGGCGAGGATATGGGGGCCTGGGTCTCCTATGCGGCGGCCAAGCGTGCCTCCAAGCACAAGGATGCGTTCGGCCAGGGCTCGACCGAGGGGCTATTGGCCGCCGAGACCGGCAACAACGCCGCCGTGCCCGGCGCGCTGATCCCGGTGCTGACGCTCGCCATTCCGGGTTCGGCGCCGGCGGCGGTGCTGCTGGCGGCGATGATCATCCACGGCCTGCGTCCCGGCCCGCTGATCATGATCACCCAGGCGGATTTCTTCTATTCGGTCGTCGCCATGGTTTTCTGGGCAAGCTGCGCCATGCTGGTGCTCGGCCTGCTCTTGACCCGGCCGCTGCTGCTCATCCTGCGCGTGCGGCGCGAATGGCTGATGGGCATCATCTTCGTCCTGTGCACGGTCGGCGCCTTCGCCATCGCCGGGCGCATCTTCGACGTCTGGGTGATGATCGGCTTCGGCCTGGTCGGCTTCGTGATGCGCGAGGCGGGCTTTCCCATTGCGCCGATGATCCTCGGCGTGGTGCTGGGACCGATCCTCGACAACAATTTGCGGCGCAGCCTGGCGCTGACGCAGGGCGATCCGCTCCCCTTCGTCACGCGGCCGATCAGCGCCGTCATTGCCTTCCTCGTGCTGCTGATCATCGTCTTCAGCCTGCCGCCGGTGCGGCGCGGCGCGGCGGCGCTCAAGGCGCGCTTCGCGGGAGGGGTATCATGACCGACAGAACCGTTCTCCTTTGCGGCTTCGGCGCGTTCGGCGCGCAGCACGCCGCCGCCTGGCAGCGCACGAAGGCCGCGCCGAAGCTGCTGATCAGCGATCCCGACCCGGCGGCGCAGGCGAAGGCGCGGGCGCTCGGTTTCGCCGAGGTGGCGGACACGCCGGATGTGTTCCTCGACCGGGCCGACATGGTCGACATCGTCACGCCGCCCAGGCTGCACCTGCCGGTGGCGCTGGAAGCGCTGCGGCGGAAGAAGCATGTCTTCATCGAAAAGCCGGCGGTCGTCTCGCTCGACGAGGCCAGGCTGCTGATAGCGGCGGTCGAGGCTGCCGGCAGCGCCGTGCAGATCGGCTTCGTGCTGCGCTGTCATCCGCTGACGATCCGGGCGCGGCAGCTTCTGGCGGACAATGCCGTCGGCCGCCTCCTTTCCGTCGAAGGCGATTTCTCCGGCTGGAAGCGCATGCGGGCGGATTCCACCGTCATCGAGAATGACGGGGTTCATTTCCTCGATCTGATGCGGCATCTGGCCGGCGTTCCGATACGCGCCGTCGAGGCCCGCGCCGTGGCGCTCCTGGGAGCCGAGAAGGCCGACGACATCCGCATCGACCTCACTTTTGCCGACGGCGTGGCGGGGCATCTCCGGCTCGGCGTTCTCGCCTGCGGCGAGGTGGAGGACGGTTTCATGCCCGGCGCGGTGACCACCAAGCGCCTGCGGCTGATCGGCGAGCGCGGCAACATTGTCGTCGACTTCAACCGCAACACGCTGACCCACGCGCAGGTGGTCTATGAGGCATCCGCCGGCGGCTGGAACGTCGTGCCCGGAGCGATGACGAGCGAGCAGGTGATCGGCATCACGCCGCCATCTCTGCTGGCCAAGAGCTTCGACATCTTCATGGCGGCGGCGGCCGATGGCGGCCCGACCCTGTGCCCGGCGGACGAGGGAGCGCTCGAAATGGCGCGCCTCCTGGAAGGCATCGACCGGGCGCTGGCCCGGCCGCCTGTGGCGCCGATCGAACTGGAGGCATGACCATGGCGGCACGAAGGATCAACCGCACCGATTTTCTCGCCGGCCTGGCCGTCACCATCGCCGGAGCGGCGGCGCTGGTGGAAGCGTTGCGCATGCCGCGCTTCGAGACGCGCGGTGCCGACCCGTTCACCGTGCCGGGGCTGACGCCGGGGTTGCTCAGCGCGGTGCTTTGCGTGCTCGGGGCTGTGCTTCTCCTGCGCGGCCTGTCGGGGCATATGGTTGCCGAGGGCGCGCGGCCGAGCATCACGCGATGGGACCGGGCGAGCGCCATCCGCTCGATCTTCACCGTCGTTTCGGTGCTGGTCTACGGTGTTCTGCTGTTCGGCCGGATGCCGTTCATGCTGGCCACAGCGCTGTTCGTCTTCGCCTTCACCATCGGCGCCGAGCTGATCAATGCCGAGCGCCGGCTGTCGACGCCGATGCTCGTCATCGGTGCGCTGGTTCTGGCGGTTGTTGCGGCTTTCGCCATCAACTTCGTCTTCACCGATTTGTTCCTCGTCCGGCTGCCAGGATGATCCAATGAAGCTTTCCCTCTGCAACGAAGTGGTGCGCGACCTGTCCTTCGAGGAGCAATGCCGGCTGGCTGCCGCATTGCGCTATGATGGATTGGAGATCGCTCCGTTCACGCTGTCGCCGGAGCCGTCGCGGATATCGGCGAAGGAACGGCGCCATCTGCGGCAGGTAGCCGCCGACAACGGCATTGCCATCACCGGCCTGCATTGGCTGCTCACCGCACCGGACGGGCTTTCGCTGACGAATGACGATGCCGCCGTCGTCGCCCGGACGCGCGACCACATGCTGGCCATGGTCGAGCTGTGCGCCGATCTCGGCGGCAACGTGCTGGTACACGGCTCGCCGGAGCAGCGGCAGATGCGCCACGCCTCGTCGCGGGAAGCGGCGCGCGAAACGGCGATGGCGCATCTGGCGGCGGCGGGCGACGCGGCGGCCCCGGCCGGACTCGTCTACTGCATCGAGCCGTTGGCCCCGCAGATGACCGACTTCATCACCACGGTCGCCGAGGCGGTGGCGCTGGTCGAAGCTGTCGGTTCGCCGGGGCTGGAAACCATGCTCGACACCTATGCCGCGGCCGGCGGCGAGGCTGAACCCACCGACGCGCTTCTGGAGCGCTGGCTGCCTGGCGGGCACATCCGCCACATTCATTTCAACGACCGCAGCAAGCGCGTTCCGGGACTCGGTGATGACCGCTTCGCGAAAATCGCCGATTGCCTCAAGCGGCACCGTTATGACGGAGGCATCGCCATCGAACCCTTCGATTATCATCCCGATGGCGCCAACGTGGCGGCCTTTGCCAGCGGTTATGTGCGCGGCCTGTTCGAAGTGCTGGAGGACATTCGATGACCACCGCGAAACTCAAGGTGCTTGGCGGGCGCATCGGCATCGCCAATGCCTTCGCCCGCATGCCCTTCCGCTTCGGCGTCATCACCATGGAGGCGGCGGCGAGCGCCACGCTCGAACTGCGGGTGACGGTGAACGGTAGGCCGGCGACCGGCTACGCCTCCGACCTGCTGGCTTACAAATGGTTCGACAAGCGGCCCGAGAAGACGCCGGCCGACAATGTGGCCGACCTTATCTGGGTGATCGAGGAGGCGCTGAGCGTTGCCGGCGATCTGCCGGAGGCGCCGCTGTTTGATCTGTGGCGCGAACTGGACGTGGAGGTCGACCGCCGTTCCGTGGCGGCCGGCTTCAACCGGCTGGGCGCATCGTTCGGCACGTCGATGGTCGAGCGGGCGCTGATCGACGCATTGGGGCGCGCGACGGGGCAGAGCTTCTTCGACATGGCGCAGGGCAATGCCTTCGGCCTCGACGGCGCGGCGCTGTTTCCCGAACTGGCCGGCATCTCCCTTGCCGACGCGCTGCCGGGGAGGCCGCTTGCCCGCATCGGCCTGCGCCACACGGTCGGGCTGGTCGATCCCATCGCCGCCGGCGACATCGCGCCGGCCGACCGCCTGGACGACGGGCAGCCCGAAACGCTGGCCGACTATATCGAGCAGGACGCTCTCGGCTATCTGAAGATCAAGATCGCCGGCGACGCCGCGTCGGATCTCGCCAGGCTCGAAAGCATCGCCAGCCTGCTCGACCGCTCGGGCCGCACCTTCGCGCTGACGCTCGACGGCAATGAACAGTACAAGCGACTGGAGGATTTCGCCGGGCTGATGGAGGCGATCCGCGCCAATGCGAAGCTGCAACGCTTCTACGAGGCGATCCTGTTCGTCGAGCAGCCGCTGGAGCGTTCGGTGGCGCTGGCCGGCCCGCTCGACCAGGCGGCGCTGGAGGCGATCGGCAAGCCGCTGCTGGTCGACGAGGCCGACGGCTGGACGAGCGCCTATCGCGAGGCGATCGCGCTCGGCTATCGCGGCGTCAGCCACAAGAACTGCAAGGGTGTCATCCGCTCGTTGCTCAACGCGATGCTCGCCCATGAGCGCAACCGCATGGCCGGGCCGGGTGCCTATTTCCAGTCGGCGGAAGACCTGACCTGCCTGCCCGTCGTCTCGCTGCAGGCCGACCTTGCCGTGGTCGCCGCGCTCGGCATTTCGCATGTGGAGCGCAACGGCCATCACTATTTCCACGGCCTCGACCATCTGCCGCGGGCCGAGGCCGGGGCCGCACTTGCCGCTCATCCCGATCTCTACCGGCGCGAGGGCAGCTCCATCGTCACCGCCGTCAATGGCGGCGCGCTCGACATCGCCTCGCTGCAGGTGCCCGGCATGGGCTTTGCCTGCCTTCCCGATCTCGACCGGCGCATTCCCGCCGCCGGCTGGACCTTCGATAGCCTCAACAAAAGCGATGCCGGACATGCCGGCACAGGAGACTGAAACCATGACCCACACCCTGCCAGACGCCGTCCTGAACGAAGCCGAGCTGGAAGACCTCTTGTCGCGGCCGAGCGACAGGCTCGTCTCGGTGCTGGCTGATCTCGACGGCGACATCACCATTCTCGGTGTCGGCGGCAAGATGGGCCCGACGCTGGCGCGCATGGCCAAGCGCGCCGCGCCGCACAAGCGGGTCATCGGTGTCGCCCGCTTCTCCGAGCCGGGCCTGAAGGAGAAGCTGGAAGGTTGGGGCATCGAGACGGTGCCGTGCGACCTGCTCGACCGGCAGGCGGTTGAGAGCCTTGAAAAGACGACGAATGTGATCTTCATGGCCGGGCGCAAATTCGGTTCCAGCGGCAATCAGGGCCTGACCTGGGCGATGAACGTGCATGTGCCGGCGCTGGTCGCCGAGGCGTTCAAGGCGTCGCGCATCGCCGTCTTCTCGACGGCCTGCGTCTATCCCTTCGTCGACGTCACGCAGCAGGGCGCGCGCGAGGATGTGGTGCCGAACCCGCCCGGCGAATACGCCAATTCCTGCGTCGGGCGCGAGCGCATGTTCGAGCATTTCGCCAGCGTGCATGACACGCGCGTTTCGCTGATCCGGCTCTCCTACGCGATCGACATGCGCTATGGCGTGCTGCACGACGTGGCAAGCGCCGTGCTGAATGGCGAGCCGGTGCAGATCGACAGCGGCCATTGCAACGTCATCTGGCAGGGCGACGCCAACGACATCGCCCTGCAGTCGCTGGCCCATGCCGACAGCCCGCCCTTCGTCCTCAACCTGTCGGGGCCGGAACTGGTCAATGTGCGCAATCTGGCGCTGAAGTTCGGAGAGTTTTTCGGCAAGGAGCCGGTGCTGGAAGGATCCGAGCAGCCGCAGGCCTGGATCATCGACACCAGCCTGCAGCAGAAGCTGTTCGGCTATCCCTCCGTGCCGCTGCCGCGCCTGATCGAGTGGACGGCCGAATGGATGAGGGAGGGCGGACGCTCGCTCGGCAAGCCGACGCATTTCGAGGTGCGCGATGGAACATACTGACCGGCCTGCCGAAGGCGCGGAGACAATGAAGACGGCCAGGTCTGGCCAGAAGGCGACGCGCGACGCGGTGGCGACACGTGCCCGCATCCTCAACGCCGCTTCGAAGGAATTCGCCAAGAAGGGGCTGAAAGGCACGCGCATCGACGCCATCGCCAAGCGGGCGCGCTGCAACAAGGCGCTGATCTATCATTATTTCGGCAACAAGGAGGCGCTGTTCAGCACCGTCCTCGAAAAGACCTATGAGGACATCCGCGAGGCCGAGCGCCGGCTTGAACTGGTGCATCGCGAGCCGGTTGCGGCGATGCGCGAGTTGATCGGCTTCTCCTTCGATTATGTCAGCGCGCACCCCGAATTCATCTCGCTGATCAATGACGAGAACATGCATGGCGGCGTGCATGTCGCCCATTCGGCCAAGGCACGCGACCTGAACAGCCCGCTGGTGGCCATGATCGAGGCGATCCTCGAGCGCGGCCAGGCGGAGGGCAGGTTCCGCGCCGGCGTCGACCCGGTGCAGCTCTACATCTCCATCGCCAGCATCTGCTATTTCTTCATCGCCAACCGCTCGACGCTGTCGGCGATCTTCGGCCTGCCGAAGACGCCCGACGTGCTGGCGCGGCGGCGCGAGCACGTGATCGACGTCATCCTGGGCTATCTGCGCCCGGACGCCGACGTGACCGACCTGCCTTCGCCTGCGAAGTCATGACAACGAAAGGCCTGTGAAGGCCTGACAATGAAAGCCCATTCCATGCACATCAGCGATCTTCCCGCCACGCCGCTTGCCGCCCTGCGCAAGGGGGGCGTTATCCCCGCCCATCCGCTGGCGCTCACCGCCGAACGCAAGCTGGACGAGCGCCGCCAGCGGGCGTTGTCGCGCTATTATCTCGACGCCGGTTCGATCGGCCTGGCCGTCGCCGTCCACACCACCCAGTTCGAGATCCGCGACCATGGCCTGCTGGAGCCGGTCCTGTCGCTGGCAGCGGCGGAGGCGGCGGCTCACGCCAGCACGCCCTTCATGGTGGCGGGCGCCGTCGGCCGGACCGCGCAGGCCGTCAGCGAGGCGGAACTGGCGCGCGCCAAGGGCTATCACGCCGTGCTCCTCAGCCTGGCCGCGATGCGCGATGCGAGCGTGGACGAACTCGTCGACCATTGCCGTGCCGTCGCCGCGGTCATGCCGGTGATCGGCTTCTACCTGCAGACGGCGGTCGGCGGGCAAGCTTTGCCCTATGCCTTCTGGCGCCGCTTCGCCGAGATCGACAATGTGCTGGCGATCAAGATGGCGCCGTTCAACCGCTACCGCACGCTCGACGTGGTGCGCGCCGTCGTCGATGCCCACGCCGAGGACCGCATCACGCTCTACACCGGCAATGACGATCACATCGTCGCCGACCTGATGACGGAGTTCACCTTCGTCCGTGACGGCAAACCGGTCAGCGTGCGCATCAAGGGCGGGCTGCTCGGCCATTGGTCGGTGTGGACGCGCAAGGCCGTCGCGCTGATGGCCGACATCCAGCAGCGGCCGCAGGCGCGCAGCGCCAGCGAATGGCTGGCGCTCGACGCGCGCACCACCGACGCCAATGGCGTGCTGTTCGACGTCGCCAATGATTTCGCCGGCTGCATTGCCTGTCTGCACGAGGTGCTGCGCCGGCAGGGCCTGCTGGAAGGCACGTGGTGCCTCAACCCGGACGAGGCGATGGGCCCCGGCCAGCTGGAAGAACTCGACCGCATCTGCCGCGATTATCCTGAACTCAACGACGACGCTTTCGTCGCGGCCAATCTGGAGCGCTGGCTGGCGGACTGAACCCTGAGGAAGTGCGGCGGCACCCAGCGCATTCTGCTGTCAGATGAAATCGTCTGACGGCAGAATGCTATAGACACCGCGCCCAGAGCTGGAGACCACCGTCATCGGAAAGCTTCTGGAGCTTGGCTGCGGGCCGGGAGTTTCGGCAACTCACATCTGAGAGAGGCATATGGGGACCTCCTGCCGGCGGCTTCGATACCAACAGGTTGCCAGTGCCAACAGAAGCACCAACGTCCTGCCTCGTTGGACCAATTTTGCCGAAGCCCTCCACGACACGCTCAAGTGCGCCGAACGCGTTACAAAAAGTGAGAAAAATCAGCGGGATACGGAGATTCAAGCGTAGAATCTTTGGTCGAGAGGTATGTCGTACAAAGAGGGAATGGTGCCCAGAGGCGGATTCGAACCACCGACACGCGGATTTTCAATCCGCTGCTCTACCAACTGAGCTATCTGGGCTTGCCATTTACCGCCGAGCCATTGTCGGCGGCGGATCGGCAGGGTTGGTACTCCACCGAAAGCGCGTGGGTTATAGCACGAGATTTGCCGCTGGCAAGCGCCGTTGCGCCGATTTGCCGGCAGATTTTTCCCCCGTCCCCATGGCCGTCACGCGCGCCAGGAAAGCAGGCGCTTCTCCGCCTTGCCGATGAGCCAGGAAATGCACAGGCCGAGAACCGAGAGAAGGGCAACGCCGGCGATCAGCTGATCGAGTGCGAACAGCGCACCCGCCATCAGGATGTAGGCGCCGATGCCGAACTCGGCGCCGATCATCTCGGCCGCCACCAGAAGCACGATGGCGATGGAGGCGGAAATGCGGAAGCCCGACAGGATCGCCGGCATCGCGCCCGGCACGATGATCTTGCGGACGATCGACAGCCAGGAAAGCCCGAAGGATTGCCCCATGCGGATCAGATTGCGGTCGACATTGTCGACCCCGGCATAGGTGGCGATCACGGTGGGGAAGAACGTGCCGAACAGGATGGTCGCCACCTTCGATCCCTCGCCAATGCCGAACCAGATGATGAACAGCGGCAGGAGCGCGATCTTGGGCACCGGAAATAGCGCCGAGACCAGCGGCAGGAGGCCGGCGCGGGCAAGGGAGAACAAGCCGACGGCAAGCCCGACGGCGATGCCCAGAAGGCTCCCCAGCGTCCAGCCGACAAACAGGCGGTAGAGGCTTGCTCCGACATGCTTCCACAGCATCCCGCTTGTCGCCAGGTCGACCAGCGCGCCAAAGGCCTCGGAAGGGGCGGGCAGGGCGATCTGGCTGATGAAACCGCTGCGCGAGCCGATCTCCCACAAGGCAAGGATGGCGAGGAACACGATCGGCGCCACCGGGCCGAGCGGCCGATGGACGAAACCGCCGCCACGAAACGGCACGGGCCGCAACGTCGCCTCGTCCCTTGTGCCGACGGCGTCGGCGCGGGCCGTCTCCGGCACTGTGGTTTCATGCGACATCGGAAATCTCCCGGTCGGCCTCGCGCGCTTCCTCGCGCATGATCTCCCAGACGCGGCGCTGCAGCGTCTCCAGTTCGCCAAGCCGCGCGGCGCGCTCGGTGAGCGGCATGTCGATCTCGACCACTTCGCGAATGCGGCCCGGCCGGCGCGACAGGACGACGATGCGCCGCCCAAGCCGCACGGCTTCATTGAGATTGTGCGTCACGTAGCAGGCGGAAAACCGCTCCCGGCTCCACAGGGCGATCAGATCGTCCATCAGCAATTCGCGCGTCTGGCTGTCGAGCGCCGAAAGCGGCTCGTCCATCAGCATGATGGCGGGCTTGACGGCCAGCGCGCGGGCAATCGCCACGCGCTGCCTCATGCCGCCGGAAAGCTGGCGCGGCAGCGCCTTGGCGAAATCGGCAAGATTGGTGCGTGCGAGCACGTCGGCAATGATGGAGCGCCGCTCCCGGCGCTCGATCCCGTGGTCTTCCAGCACCAGGCTGACATTATCCTCCACGGTGCGCCAGGGCAGCAGGGCGAAATCCTGGAAAATATAGGTCAGCGGATTGAGCGACCCCTCCGGCGGCGCGCCGGAAATCAGCGCCGCGCCGGCGCCCGGCTGCTCAAGCCCGCCG
This sequence comes from Nitratireductor soli, assembly GCF_001050155.1. Lineage (GTDB taxonomy): Bacteria > Pseudomonadota > Alphaproteobacteria > Rhizobiales > Rhizobiaceae > Nitratireductor > Nitratireductor soli. The sequence continues at coordinate 17,802 of NZ_LFVY01000019.1, read as the reverse complement.
GCAATCCGCAGCAGGGTGGATTTGCCGCAGCCCGACGGGCCGACGATGCAGACGATCTCGCCGTCATCCACGGTGAAAGAGATGTCTTCGAGCACGGTGGTGCCGCCGTAGCGGTGGCTGATGTTTTGGAGAACGAGCTGCATCGGTTGGCCGCTCGCCGCCCCTCCTTGCGGGGCGGCGAGAACGCTAGCGGGTTTCGACGAAGCTGGTATCGACCAGCTTGTCCATGGTGATGCCCTCGGGAACCAGACCCTCCGACTTGAACCATTCGAGCTGGTCTTCGACGCTCGCCAGGCTCAGCACCGCATTCTCGTTGATGCGCATGGCGCCGGCGCGGATGCGCGGATCGGCCTTGTCGATCGGCTGGTCGGAATAGATGTATTTGTGGATCATGGCGACGATGGCCGCGATGTCTTCCTCGCTCATGGACTTGTCGACCAGCGCCGCATTGTAGTCGGCGATGCCCCTGGAGAGGCCGGCCAGGAAGCGCTTCACCAGCTCCTGCTTGCCTTCTGCGTTGGCGGTCGAGGTGAACACGGTGGTAACCTGGTAATTGTCGATGTAGTCGGCGATCTTGCCGATCTCGACCACTTCCGGCCCCTTTGTCAGCGGGCCGGCGATGTTCGGCACGATCGACCAGGCATCGATCTGCCCGCTCTTCAGCGCGGCGATGACGGCCGGTACTTTCTGCAGGGGTTTCAGGTGGATTTCCGCCCGGTCGAACCCTTCCTTGTCGGCGATCTTGTGTGCCATGTAATGGAAGGAGGAGCCGGTGGTGGTGATGCCGAAGCTGCGGCCCTTCAGTGCGGCAGGCGTGGTCACGCCGGCGTCATGGGCGGCCTTCGAGACGATGATCTTCTGGCCCTCGATCTCCGGCGTTTCCTGGAGCGCGCCGCCGATGATCTTGATGACACCCTTGTCCGCCAGGCTGATCAGCCCGCCGGAAATCGCCGTCATGCCGAAATCGACATCGCCCGAGGCGATGGCCACCGCCATGGGCTGCGCCGCCTGGAAGGAGATGAACTCGACCTCCAGATCCTGCTCGGTGAAATAGCCCTTGGCTTCGGCTATGATGCTGGGCGAGTGCGATGTCAGCGACAGGATGCCGACATTGATCTTGTCGGCGGCAAATGCGCCGGTCGTGAATGCGACTGCACCGGCAAAAGCCAATACACCAAAGGTTCTGCGTGAAAATGAAAACATGGAATACTCCTAAAACACCCCGCTTGAGGATGCTCCTTGCATAAGCTTGGAGCAAGCGCAAGAACGATGCGGAATAGGGCGTAGTTCGGATGGAGGATCAGGCATCTCGTGCCTGGTCCACGTCATGGTTGTCTGACGGAAGTATCGCGGCGCTTCAGGTCAGGTCTGCGGGGCCAGCAGCGCGTCCACTTGCTTTATTGCGCGCGCCGCCGCTTCCTCCTTCACCGGACCGTAGCCACGAATCTGCATCGGCAGGGCCAGCGCCTCGGCAAGCATTGCCGCATTGCCGGCGTCGAGACGCTGCAAGGCGGTCTCCACCTGCGCCTCGTACCAGCCGATCAGTCCCTGCTCCATGCGCCGTTCGGCGGTGTAGCCGAAGGGATCAAAGGGAGTGCCGCGCAGGCGCTTGCATCGCGAAAGGAGGCGGAAGGGCAGGCGCACCCAGGGGCCGAAGGCGCGCTTGAGCGGCCGCCCGCGCGCGTCCTTGGCCGCGGCGAGGAACGGCGGGGCCAGATGATGGACGATGCGGTAGCCGTCCTCGAACTCTTGCGCCAGCCGCTCTGTGAAGCCGGTCTCCATGTGCAGGCGGGCGACCTCATATTCGTCCTTGTAGGCCATCAGCTTGAACAGCGACTTGGCGACCGCGGCCGAAACCGCGTCGGTGCCGAGCGGCACCTCGGCCGCGCGCACCCGGTCGACGAGGCGACGGTAGCGCGCCGCATAGGCGGCATCCTGGTAGTCGGTCAGGAAGGCTTCGCGGCGGCTGACGATCTGATCCAGGGTCTGATCGGCAACCGGCTTCGGGCCGATCAATTCCGCCATGGCTTCCGGCTTGGCGGCGGCGAGGCGGCCGATCAGGAAGGCGCGGTGGTTCTTCTCCACCGCCACGCCGTTCAGCTCGATGGCCTGCGCCAGTGCGTTGAGCGACACCGGCACCAGCCCCATCTGCCAGGCGAAGCCGAGCATCATCACATTGGCGAACACCGTGTCGCCCATCAGTTTTTCGGCAAGGCGGTTGGCGTCCATGGCGGCGAGGTTTTCAGCGCCGGTGACACCCTCGATCGCCGCGAGCCGCGCGTCGACCCTGAGGCTCGCATCGCGTTTGCGGACGATGTCGCCGGTCGGCATCTGGGCGAGATTGACGGCGGCGCGCATGCCCGGCTGGTAGCTGGCCGACGCTTTGGGGGAGGAGGAGACGACGATGTCACAGCCGATCAGCGCGTCCGCCGCCCCTTTGTCGATGCGTACCTGGTGGATCGCCGCGGGCTTGTCGGCCAACCGCACATAGGACAGAACCGGGCCGAACTTCTGCGCGAAGCCGGTGAAATCGAGCACGCTCGATCCCTTGCCCTCCAGATGCGCGGCCATGGTGACGAGCGCGCCGACCGTCACGACGCCGGTGCCGCCGACACCGGTGATGAGAAGGTCGAACGGCTTTTCCAGTCCCGGTAATTCCGGCTCCGCAAGATCGGCGGCGAGCGCGGTCAGGTCGACTTCCATGCCGGTGCGCTTGCGCCGCGCGGCCCCCTCGACGGTGACGAAACTCGGGCAGAAGCCGTTGAGGCAGGAGAAATCCTTGTTGCAGGACGATTGGTTGATCTGCCGCTTGGTGCCGAACTCGGTTTCCTTCGGCTCGACGGACAGGCAGTTCGATTCCACCGAACAGTCGCCGCAGCCCTCGCAGACCAGGTCGTTGATGACGACGAATTTCTTCGGGTCTTCCATCTGGCCACGCTTGCGGCGGCGGCGCTTTTCGGTGGCGCAGGCCTGCTCGTAGATGAGGACGGAAACGCCTTTCACCTGGCGCAATTCGCGCTGCACGGCGTCCATCTCGCGCCGGTGGTGAATGGTGACACCGGTGGGGAGATCGCCGGCTCGAAATTTGTCCGGCTGGTCGGAGACGAGCGCGATGCGCTCGACGCCCTCGGCGCGCGAGGCATGCGCGATGCCCTGCACGCTGACCGGCCCGTCGACGGGCTGGCCGCCGGTCATGGCGACGGCGTCGTTGTAGAGGATCTTGAAGGTGATGTTCGCCTCGGCGGCGACCGCCTGCCTGACGGCCATCGAGCCCGAATGATACCAGGTGCCTTCGCCGAGATTCTGGAACACGTGGTTCTTGCCGGTGAACAGGGAAGACGCGGCCCAATTGACCCCTTCGCCGCCCATCTGGATCAGCGAGGAGGTCTCGCGGTCCATCCAGCTCGCCATGAAATGGCAGCCGATGCCGGCCAGTGCCTGGGAGCCTTCGGGAACTTTCGTCGAAATGTTGTGCGGGCAGCCGGAGCAGAAATAGGGGGTGCGGGTGGCGCCCTCGACCTGCAGGGAGATGGCGGGCCGGGCGAGGATCGCTTCCGCCCGTTCGACGAAGCCATGGCCGGGGAATATGCCGTCCAGCCGCTTCGCCACGATGGGTAACAGGAGGCGCGGCGATAACTCGCCGGTCCATGGCACCAGCCGCTCGCCGGCCTCGTCGCGCTTGCCGACCATGCGCTTCGGCTTGTCGCCCGGCCAATCGTAGAAATACTCCTTGAACTGGCTTTCGACGATGCCGCGCTTCTCCTCGATGACGAGGACTTCTTCCTTTTCGCGCACGAAGGCCAGCGCCTCGCGCCGCGCCAGCGGCCAGACCATGCCGACCTTGAAGATGTCGATGCCGAGCTTGCGGCATTCTTTTTCGCCGACGCCGATGAGACGCAGCGCCTCCATCAGGTCGAGATGCGCCTTGCCCGTGGTGACGATGCCGAAATGCGCGTGCCTGACATCGTAGATGTGCCGGTCGATCGGGTTGGCTTCGGCGAAGGCGAGCACCGCATGCTTCTTCGCCTCCATCCGCTCCTCGATCTGCGGACCGGGCAGGTCCGGCCAGCGATAATGCAGCCCGCCGGGCGGCGGCGTGAAATCGGGGGTCTTGAAGACGCGGTCGGCGGGAAGATCGAAGGAAGCGGCCGATTCGACGGTTTCCGAGATGGCCTTGAAGCCGACCCACATGCCGGAGAAGCGGGACAGAGCATAGCCGTATTCGGCGAATTGCAGATACTCGTCGATGCCTGCCGGGTTCAGCGTCGGCATGAACCAGGCCATGAAGGCGACATCGGATTGGTGCGGCATGGAGGATGAGACGCAGCCATGGTCGTCGCCGGCGACGACCAGCACGCCGCCATGCGGCGAGGAGCCATAGGCATTGCCGTGCTTCAGCGCGTCGCCGGAGCGGTCGACGCCGGGGCCCTTGCCGTACCACAGGCCGAACACGCCCTCGACCTGGCGCTTCGGGTTGGTCTCCACCTGCTGGCTGCCGAGCACGGCGGTGGCGGCGAGGTCTTCATTGACCGCCGGCAGGAATTCGATATGCGCGTCCTCGACTCGCTTCTTGGCGCGCCATAACTCCAGGTCGAGCGCCCCCAGCGGCGAGCCGCGATAGCCGGAGATGAAGCCGGCCGTGTCGAGCCCGGCCGCCTTGTCGCGGCGCGCCTGGTCGAGGGCCGCGCGCACCAGCGCCTGCGTGCCGGTCATGAAGACGCGGCCTGTTTTCTGGGTGTAGCGATCCTCGAGCCGGTATTGCGCGAGCTCGCCCGCCTTGTGGTGCACGGTCATGCGGCTCCTCCAACTGAGTTTGGAGAGATTCTAAACCGGACAGGCTGAAATTTCCTGCCAGATATGGCGGTAACGGGCTTCAATATGGTAGAATTTACCGATTCTTGGTTTCAAATCGAACTGATTGGGAAGTTTTCAGCCGATGCCAGAAAAACTCACCGAGCAGGATCGCCGGCTTCTCGACGCGCTGCAGGAGAATTGCCGCCTGTCCAACCAGGAGCTTGCCGAGCGCGCCGGCATGTCCACTTCGGCCTGCTGGCGGCGCGTGCGCGCCCTGGAGGAGGCCGGGCTGGTCCGCCGATATTCGGCGCTGCTTGACATCGAGAAATCCGGCCTCGGCTTCCAGGCTATCGTCCACGTCACGCTGACGCGGCACGACCACCGGCATGTCGACACGTTCATCGCCGAGATCCGCCGCCGCTCGGAGGTGCTCGACTGTTATTCGACGACGGGCGAGGCGGATTATCATCTGCGCGTCGTCTGCCGGGATCTGGCCGCCTACAACCGCTTTCTGGAAGATTTCCTGTTCCGCCTGCCGGGCATCGCCAATGTGCGCACCAATCTGGTGCTGAAGGACATCAAGCAGCACAGCGCCGTTCCCGTGCAGACCGGGCCCGGTTGACAAGTCCCGCCGCCGCCTCTCTATCTCGCTTCAATCGTGACAGGAGGAACAAGCCGATGACCAATGTGGCCCTGACAGGTTTGGCGCGCGATCTGGCGCAGCGCGCGGAAGAAGGCAGGCCGGTGCGCATCGGCCTGATCGGTTGCGGCGAGATGGGCACCGACATCGTCACGCAGGTGGCGCGGATGAAGGGCATCGAGGTCGCCGCCATCGCCGACACAAGGCCCGAGCGCGCCGCCGCCGCCATCGAGATCGCCGGCCTTGCCGCCGAAAGCGCCGCCGAGGCGGCAACAATGGGCGCCATCAGCGACACGATCCGCGCCGGCAAGACCGCTCTTGTCGGCGATTCCCTGCTGGTCGCCGAGAACGAGATGGTCGACGTGGTGATCGACGCCACCGGCAAGCCGGCGGTCGGCGCCGAGATCGGCCTCAACGCCATGCAGGCCGGCAAGCACCTGGTGATGATGAATGTCGAGGCCGACGTCACCATCGGCGCCTACCTGAAGAGCGAGGCCGACCGGCTCGGCGTCACCTATTCGGTGGGCGCCGGCGACGAGCCGTCCTCCTGCATGGAGCTGATCGAGTTCGTCTCGGCCATGGGCCACGACATCGTCGCCGCCGGCAAGGGCAAGAACAACCCGCTCAACATCGACGCGATACCCGACGACTATGCCGAGGAAGCCGAGCGCCGCAACATGAATGTGCGCATGCTGGTCGAGTTCGTCGACGGGTCGAAGACCATGGTCGAGATGGCGGCGATCGCCAACGCCACCGGCCTCGTCCCCGACAGACCGGGCATGCATGGCCCGGCCGCCAGCCGCGAGGAACTGTCGGGCGTCCTTTGTCCCGTGGCCGATGGCGGTGTCCTGTCGAAAAAGGGCTGCGTCGATTTCACCGTCGGCAAGGGCGTCGCGCCCGGCGTCTTCGTCATCGCCGAAATGGATCATCCGCGCCTGCGCGAGCGCATGAACGATCTGAAGCTCGGCGCCGGGCCCTACTACACCTTCTTCCGCCCCTATCATCTGACCTCGCTGGAAGTGCCGCTGACCTGCGCTCGCGCGGTGCTCTACGGCAAGGCGGACATGGTGCCGCTCGACAAGCCGGTGGCGGAGGTCTGCGCGGTGGCCAAGAAGGATCTGCAGCCCGGCGACACGCTCGACGCCATCGGCGAATATTCCTACCGCTCGTGGATCATGACGGCGGCGGAAGCCCGTGCGGCGAAAGCTATCCCTTGCGGCCTGCTCGAGGGCGGGACCATCACCGCGCCGGTGAGGAAGGGTAAATTGCTGACCTACGAGAACGCTGCGCCCGACCCGGCCTCGCGGCTCGTCGCGCTGCGGGCGAAGCAGGACGCGATGGTGTTCGGCGCCGGGTAGGTTTTTGGGCGAGCGCCGACGCCCCCAGTTCGCCCGCCTACTTCCCTAGTTCGATAGACCGCTTCTTGGCAGCGTCCACCGCATCGCTCACCAGGTCGAGAAGGCGGTTTTCGCCCATCAGCACCGACAGCGCTGCCGCCGTTGTGCCGTTCGGGCTGGTCACCTGTTCACGCAGGCGCCCCGGCGTGTCGTCGCTCTCCCTGGCGAGGCTGGCCGCGCCGTAGACCGTCTGCATGGCAAGCAGTTTGGCCGTCTCCTTCGGCAGGCCGGCCTTTTCGCCGGCAGCCGTCAAGCACTCGATGAAGTGGAACACATAGGCCGGTCCTGAGCCTGAAACGGCGGTCACCGCGTCCATCAGTTCCTCATTGTCGATGGTCGTCACCGCGCCGCTGACGCCCAGAAGCGCGCTGACGAAGGTCTTGGCCTCGTCGGTAACATTGCGGTTCGAGAACAACACCATCATGCCCTTGCCGATTGCCGCCGGCGTGTTCGGCATGCAGCGCATCACGGCGGCGTTGCGGCCGAGAATTTCCTCGAATGTCGCGGTTCCCGTTCCAGCCAGGACGCTGACGAAAGTCGCTTTGCCGGCAAAACGCGCATAGGGCGGCGCGACCTCGCGGATCACCTGTGGCTTGACGGCGAAGATGACGAGATCGGCCGTGGCATCGGCCGGCAATCCATCGGCCGTGCCGGCGACCCACACGCCGAGCCTGGCTGCGCGGTCGCGCAGGTCGTCGTTCGGTTCGATCACGGTGGCGTCGCCGGAGGCCAGTTTGCCGGCTGCCATCCAGCCCTTGAGCATGGCGTAGCCCATATTGCCGCAGCCGACGAGAATGACCGATTTACCCATGGATGTTGCTCTCCCGTGATCAATGCCTCCCAGCAATGCCGCGAGCGGACGCACATTGCAACAGCGGGCGGTGTCTCAGTTCTTCTCGGGTTCGCGATACTGTTCGTTGGCGTAGCCGAACTCGGCGAGCACCCGACCGAGCCCCACATAGACAGGATACATCGCCGTCGAAAGCGATCCGGTCGACAACAGCCGGCCAAGCCCGCGCAACGGCGACAGGCCGAGCAGGGCCAGGCTCTTGGCGAAAACACGCAGCGCGCCGAAACGCTCTTCGGCGCGCTTCTTCTTTTCCACCAGCGTCGAGATGACGCCGTTGCGCAGGGCGCGGGCGCGGATCCAGTCCGCCTCGACGCGCCGTGCCGGCACGATCTCCTGGGTGATCGCCTCGGCGCACCAGGCGAGGCGAAAGCCCTTCTGCGCGGCGCGGCTGAGGAAATCCGAATCGCCGCCGCCCATGAAATTGAACTTCAGGTCGAGAAACGGGCGTGGCATCGCCGTGAGCACAGCGCGCGAAATCAGCAGGTTCCCCGAGGAATAAAGCGCCGGCACCGGCCCGGTCCTGTCGTAGTGCGGGGCGAACACGGGATGCGTTGCCCAGCGCCCATGCTCCGGCGCGGCGAAGACGGGCACTTGCGGCCCGCCGACGATATCGGCGTTCAGCGCTTCGGCCGTGCGGCACAGGTTTTCCAGCCAGTCGGGCGAGGCGATCTCGTCGTCGTCGATGACCGCCAGATAGCGGAAGTCCGGGAATTCCTCGAGCGCCGTTTCCCAGCCCGCATTGTAGGCGTGGCAATTGCCGCGACGATGCGCGATGACGACCAGTCCGGAAAAGACGCCTTCCTCGAAGGGCGCACACGCCGCCGTCGCGCCCTCGCGCTTCTCCGCCTCGTTTTCCATGACGATCACCGCGAAGCGCCGCCCTGTCTTCTGCGCGGCGAGCGAATGGAGCGTGTCCAGGAGCTGTTGCGGCCGTTTGAAGGTCGGCACGGTCACCACGCATTCGATTGCGCGCGCGTTCAGGCCGGGCGTGCGTGCGACGATCGAGACGGATTTGTCCGGGGCGTTTTCCGACAAGGGGTGGCCATGGGCGGGTTGCGTTGGCATCATAAGTCTCTGAGCCGATTAAGGTTGCGTTAAATACCCTTGACGCGAGCCTGCGGGAATGACCGCTATTTGCTGCGAGAGGGTGTCCGAAGGCTATTGCTTAATCAAGCGTTCACGGCTGTTTGAGAAAATATTCCGAACAGGAAAGCAATATGCATTTGGTCTTTGCCACATCCATTGTTCCCGATGGAACGCCGACGAGCGGCTATGAAATTGCCAACGCTGCCATCATCGACGCTTTTGCCCGTGCCGGCTGCCGGTTGACCGTCATGGGCTTTGCCTGGCAGGGGCGGCGGGAAGCGGTGCCGGCGGATGCGGTGGTGCTGGGCGCGCTCGATCCGCGCACCGAGGCGGCCACGTTCATGACCAGGTTCGGCTGGCTTGCCGCCGCGCTATGGCACGGGCTCACATTCTCTTCGGCCAAGATGCGGTTCGTCTCGCCGCGCCGGGTGTCCGCCGCGCTGGCAGAGCTCGAGCCGGTCGACGGCGTCATCTTCAATTCCGCTCAGTTTGCCGGCGCGTTCAGGGATGTTTTTGCCGGAAAACCGAACCTCTACGTCGCGCATAATGTCGAGTATGTTTCCGCCGCGCAGAGCGCCGCGGCGGCCAAGGGCCCCATTGCGCGATTTCTGTTCCGGCGCGAGGCGCGCCTTTTGAAGCGGCTGGAAGGCAAGCTCTGTGCCGAGGCGCGCTTTGTCTACACATTGTCCGAGGAGGACAGGCCGATGCTCGGCGTGGCCGGCGACGGGCGCTCGGCAGTCCTGCCGCTGGTGGCGCATGAGCCGGCAGGCGCGGAAGGCCCGCGCGAGACGGTTTACGACGCGGCGCTCATCGGCACGTGGAGCTGGGCGCCGAACCGCATCGGTCTCGACTGGTTCCTCGAACAGGTTCTGCCCCATCTGCCGGATGGCTTTCGTGTCGCGATAGCCGGCGATGCGCCGGCGGCTCTGGCATCGCGCCATCCGCGCGTCTCCTTCATCGGCCGGGTGCCGGATGCCGTGGCTTTCGTGCGCAGCGGCAAGGTGGTTCCCCTCGTCAGCCGTGCCGGCACGGGGGTTCAGCTCAAGACCATCGAGACCTTCGAACAAGGCCTGCCAAGCGTTGCCACCAGCAGCGCGTTGCGTGGCATTTCCCACACACCCGACAATTGCGTTGTTGCCGACGATCCGCGCGACTTCGCCGCCGCGCTCGCCAGGGCAGCCGAGGGGACGCCGAACGATCTCGACGGACGGGCTTTCCACCGGGCGCAGCTCGGTGCGCTGGACAGGGCCGTTCTGCATGGTTTGCGCCAGGCCGGCTTTGCGCCGCAAGGAGAGGCGGCATGAACGTTGAACCTCTGCACGCGGCGCCGGCGTCTTATGAGCGGCGCGATATACTGGGTACCGGTGTCACGGTCATCTCCCGTGATGATGCGATGACTTTGCTTGGGCGTAATGTGGCCAAGCGGCGCTTTACCAAGGTCGGCTTCCTCAACGCGCACAACGCCAACATCGCCGTCGACGACGCGGAGTTTCGCGCCGCCTTGCAGGATTTCCTGATCCTGGCTGATGGCATCGGCGTCGATATCGCGGCGAAAATGCTCTATGGCGCGCCGTTTCCCGATAATCTGAACGGCACTGATTTCGTGCCGGAGTTCCTGCGCCGGGAAAATGGCCCGCTGCGCGTCGGCCTTTTGGGCGCGCGCCGGCAGAACGCCGAGGCGGCGCAGGCGAAATTGCTGGCGCTGGCGCCGCAGCACGAGTTCGTCTTCCTGCACGACGGCTATTTCACCATGGAAGAGGAAGCGGGCGTGCTGGCGGCGATCGCCGAGGCGCGCCTCGACGTCCTGCTGGTTGCCATGGGCGTTCCGCGTCAGGAATTGTGGATCGCCCGGAACATAACGGCGCGGCATTGCACGGTGCCGATGGCCGTCGGCGCGCTGCTTGATTTCCTCAGCGGCTCGGTCCCGCGCGCGCCCTTGTGGATGCGCCGGCTCCGCCTCGAATGGCTGTTTCGCCTTGGCCTTGAGCCGCGCCGCTTGTGGCGTCGTTATGTCGTCGGCAATCCTCTGTTCCTGCTGCGGGTTCTCGGCCAGAAGTTTGGCTGGAGGCGGCAATGAGCGGTCCTGCCGTAGGCCCGGGAAAAGCGCTCGCGGACGATGCCGCGACGTCGGCCGCCATCGTTACGCCCAGCTACAGCGGTGATTTCGAACGTTGCCGCCTGCTGTGCGAATCCATGGACCGCTTCGTCACCGGCCACAGCCGCCATGTGCTTCTGGTCGCAGGTCATGACCTGGCCCGTTTTCGCGCTCTTGAATCGGCCCGCCGCACGGTCGTCGACGAGCGCGATCTTCTGCCCTCCTGGCTGCACGCGGTGCGCGATCCGACGAGCCTGTTTCGACGCCATGCTTGGCTGAGCACGCGTCTTGCTCCGTTGCGCGGCTGGCACGTGCAGCAATTGCGCCGCATCGCCATTGCCGAAAAGCTGCCTGAAGCATCGTTGGTCTATTGCGATTCCGACGTCGTGTTTCTCAGGCCCTTCGATTGCGGCGCATTCTGGCGCGGCGACGCATTGCGCCTCTATCGCCGTGACGGCGCCCTGTCGGCCATGCGCGGCACGGATCACATGAACTGGTCGATCAATGCGGGATATGCGCTCGGCCTGCCACCGGCGCAGCAATCCACCCATGATTACATCACGACGCTGATCGCCTGGCGGCGCGATGCGGTGCTTGGCATGATCGCCCGCATCGAGGCCGAGCACGGGCGCCATTGGGTGGAAGCAATCGCCATCAACCGCCAGTTCTCCGAATGCATTCTCTATGGCCGCTATGCCGATGAGGTGCTGGGCGGCGCAGGCCACTTCCACGACGATCGGGAATTGTGCCGCGTCTACTGGTCCGGCCCCGGCCTCGACGAGGCCGGCATGCGCGATTTCATTGCCGGCATGGAGTCTTTCCAGGTTGCGGTTGGCATCCAGTCCTTCACCGGCACCAATCTCGACCCGGTGCGCAAGCTTCTTGACCGGGCATGAACGCGAAGGATGGATACCGGGTCGGGATGATCGCGAAGCCGCGTCAAACGCGCTTGGCGGGCTTGCGCAGAGCCCGATAGGTCAGTGCCGCCGAGACCAGATAGATCACGACGAACACGCCGTTGAGCGACAGGACCAGCGGCCGCGCCGCGTCGAACGTCATCAGCGCCAGCGACAGGAGCAATGCCTTGACGCCGGCCAGCAGGGCCAGGTTGATCGCCCGCAGCAGGGTCTGTCCGCGTGCGAACAGAAGCTCTGCCTGATACTCGGTCAGATTGCGCAGGCCGGGGATCGCCAGCGCCAGGATCACCAGCGGAGCCGCTTCGGCCACGTTCTTGCCGAGCAGTGTCGGATAAAGCAGGAGCAGGACGGAAAGCATCAGCAGCGCGAGGGTCGAAACGGCGAAGATCGCGCCCTCGATGCCAAGCCTCAGTTTCATCCGGCTCAAAAGTTCCGGCGCTCGCATCATGCGCTGCACCAGGAGCATCGAGAAGGAGCGGATCGGAATGGCGGTCAGGTCCACCAGCCGCATGATCATGGCGTAGATGCCGGCAAGTTGCGCCCCGCCCAGCGCCAGCACCAGAAGCTTGTCGAGTTCCATCTGCAGGTAGAACAGGATTTCCGCACCCGCCACGTAGAGCGCGTCGGACAATCGCCGCCAGTAGAGCGCCGGCCGCAGCCGCAATCGTTGCCGCGGGCAGAAGAAGACAAGCGCGATGACCAGCGAGATTCCGTTGGCGGCGAGATAAAACAGGCTCCAGCTCGTCAGGTCGGTCATCGCGTAGAACGCGAAGACACCGGCCGCAAGCGCCCTGAGCGCGACACCGATGATGACCAGCATCGCCGCTTTTGCGAAGCGGTTGAGCCCGTTGTTGACGATGACCACGGTCTCTGTCGGTCGCCAGAGCAGCGCTTCCGCGGCGATGATCAGCGCAAAGGGCAGGGCGGTCATGTCGCCGGCAAAGAAGACCAGGTACATCAGCGCGCTCGCCAGTCCGAGAAGCGGCAGCGACACGAGCGCCAGGAGGATGAAGCCGGCGGCATAGGTGCCCAGCAGGCGCGGCTTGACGGTGGCGATGCGATAGAGCGTGGCGGTGAAGCCGAGCGCCAGAATGCGCGACAGCATGATGCCGGCGGCCGATGCGGTGGCAAACAGGCCGAATTCGGCGATCGACAGCGTGTTGGCCAGCACGACGAAATAGGCAAGCGAAAAGACCAGCCGCCCGGCCGATCCGCTGATCGCCGCGAAATAATCCTGCAGCATCTTGCGCTGGCTTGTCATGAAATCGCGTATCGAAATGACCGGCCCCTGGGATTGCGATGTTTGCGGCCTGGCCGCCCTGACGCCTGAAAGGGATACCCGACAAAGTTTAATGCGCCGTTCCGGGAGGAGCGTCGCAAAAATTTAGCGTTGTGGAGTGCTTTGCGCATCGCGGTTGTTAACCATTTGTTACCCGTGCCTCTTTAGCTTGGGTTAACATAACCGCGGGTTTATGCTGCCCGCCTCACACTTAAGAGCATTTTGCAGTCAGGTGGAATCACCTGACGTCCGCATAAATGCGGAAGAACAAAGAGATAGAGCGGAAGCCGGGCGCGCCATGTTCGATGCCGATAACCCTCGAAAGAACGGGCCTCGCAAGGATTTGCGCAACGGTTCGTTGCTTGCGGAACGTTCGGCGGAGGAAAGGCGGCATCGGGAAGCGACCAGCCGGCATTCCTCCGCGCTGAGCCAGCCCGAGGCGAAGGCAGGCCGGGGACAGCCGGCGCGCGCGCTCGACGATCCGCACGACACGATGATGCGCCGGCAAACCGCCGCCATCGCCGAGGCCTATCTGCGCCGCGCCGAGGCAGGCCAGCGCCGCACGACGGGTGAGGCTGTGCAGGCAGTTTCCCGCCACGGCGACCATGACCGGGTGCCGCGCTCCGCGTCGGCAAACGCCGCCGAGCAGGAAGGCCGATCCGTCAAGGAGCGGCTTTTCAACCGCCTGTTCCCGCTGCCTCCGGGCAGGCCGGCCGAGCCGGCAGCGCAAAGCACGCCGGAACGCGAAAGGGAACAGCCCCGGCGCGATAGTGCGCCGGCTTATGAGCGCCGCGCCTCGGCGCCTGTTGAGCCCGATCCGGCGCCACCTGCCGAGAATTCATCCGACGACCGTTACTGGCGGCCGCTGATCGACCCCATGCGCGTCATTTCCGGCATCATTCGCGCCAAATGGCTGATCGTCGCGACGACGATCCTCGGCGCGCTCCTGGGTGTCCTCGTTGCGCTGGCGACGCCGAAAATGTACTTCGCCGCTACCGAACTCCTGTTCGACCCGCGCGACCTGCAGATCGTCGAGCGCGATCTGGCGCGCGGCGGGCTGCCCTCCGACGCCACGCTCGCCCTGATCGAGAACCAGGTCGCCATCATGACGTCCGGCCGGGTCCTGAACCGGGTGGTCGAGCGGCTTGATCTCGCCAGCGATCCCGAATTCAACGGCTCCGGCGGCGGCATTCTGGGCCTTGTCACAAGCCCGCGCGCCCTGCTTTCGGCGCTGGTGAATGGCGGCGGCGACGCGGATGCCGGGACGCGGCATTCCATCGCCATCGACAATCTCGCCCAGGCGCTCGACGTCAGCCGCAACGCCAAGACGTTCATCATCATCGTCGGCGTGACGACGCGGGACGCGGAAAAGTCGGCCCTGATCGCTGAGACCATGACCGACGTTTTCCTCGAAACCTATGGCGACCTGCAATCCGCCACGGCCGGCCGCGCCAACAAGGAGATCAACGAACGGGTCGATTCCCTGCGCGGCGAGGTGGAGCGGGCCGAACGCGCCATCGCCGAGTTCAAGGCGAAGAACGACATCGTCGACGCGCAGGGCCGGCTCATCGCCGACGATGAGATCGTCCGCCTCAACGAGCAGCTTTCGTCGGCCCGCGCCCGCACCTCCGAATTGAACGCCCGCGCCGCCGCCGCGCGCACGCTGGACGTCGAAACCGTGCTTGGCGGGGCACTGCCCGAACAGGTCGCCTCACCGGTGATGACCGAGTTGCTCGCCCAATATTCCAGCGTCAAGCAGCAGGCGGGCCGGCTGGCCGTGCGCCTCGGCCCGCGCCACCCCGACCGCCAGTCCGTCGAGGCCGAGCTTGCCGGCGCGCGCGACGAGATCGCCCGCGAACTGCGCCGGGTCGTCGCCTCCAACCAGGTCGAATTGCAGCGCGCCGTCCAACTGGAACAGGATTTGGCGGCGCAGCTTGCGCGGCTGAAGGTGCAGAAGGGCGATGCGGAGGGCGAGCGCGTCACGCTGCGCGAGCTCGAGCGCGAGGCGACCGCCAAGCGCTCAGTCTATGAAGCGCTTCTGTTGCGCGCCCGCGAGACCGGCCAGCAGGAAGGCCTGAACACGGCCAATGTCAGCATCATCTCGAAGGCGTCCGCGCCGCTCGACCCGGTTGGCCCGTCACGCTCGTCGATCGCCATCGCCGGCATGATGCTGGGCTTTTTCGCCGGCGTCGGCCTGGGCGCCCTCGGCGGCGCGATGCAAAGCCTGCGCGAGAACATGAACGACAAGCCGCGCCGCACACCGCCTGCCGGCGGTGGGAGCGGCGGCTCCGGCATGCGCCGTGATGATTTCGACCCCGGTCCCGCGCCATCCGGCGGCCGCTCCGGCATGCGACGCTCCTTTGCGAGCACCCGCGACCGGAAACCGCTTGCACAGGCCGAGCCGCCTCCTTCGGCAGCCCCGGTTCCCGTACCGACGGCACCGGTCGAACAGGCGACGGCCAGCGGAGCGGAGGAGGTCGCGGCGCCGATCGCCGATATTCGCAGCCGGCTGCACGCCGTGCGCCGCGAGATCGACCGCATCGCCGAACGTCGCTCCCATATGCGCTCCTGAGAGGGAAAATCCATGCCGTTTTCCCAATAACGTCAGGCAACGGCGTTGCGGCGGGATTGCGGTCCTCGGTTTTCCCCATTATGCGGCTTAGAGCAGTGAGGGAAAGACATGGCCGAGATCATTGACGGAAAGACCATCGCCGAGGACGTGATCGCCCGCGTCAAACAGCAGGCGGCGTCCCTGGCCGGGTCGGGCGTGACGCCGGGATTGGCCGTGGTGATCGTCGGCGAGGATCCCGCCAGCCAGGTCTATGTCGCCTCGAAGTCGCGGCGCGCTAAGGAATGCGGGTTTCACTCGGTGCAGCATTCGCTGCCGGCGGAGACCTCGGAGGAGGCGCTTGTCGCATTGATCGATGAATTGAACGCGGACCCGGCCATCCATGGCATCTTGGTCCAGCTTCCATTGCCCGATCATGTCGATGCCGGCCGCATCATCCAGGCGATCGCGCCGGAGAAGGATGTCGACGGCTTCCATTTCATCAATGTCGGCAAGCTCGGCACCGGCGAGGTCGCGACGGCCTTCGTGCCATGCACGCCCGCCGGCGCGATGCTGATGCTCGAGCGGGTGCGGGGCAAGGATCTCTCCGGCCTCAGCGCGGTCGTCGTCGGCCGCTCCAACATCGTCGGCAAGCCGATGGCGAACCTGTTGCTCGCCGCCAACGCCACCGTCACCATCGCCCACAGCCGCACGAAGGACCTGCCGGGCCTTGCCCGCACGGCGGATATCCTGGTTGCCGCCGTCGGCCGTCCCGAAATGATCCGCGGCGATTGGGTCAAGCCCGGCGCGACGGTGATCGATGTCGGCATCAACCGCATCGCCGCACCCGAAAAGGGCGAAGGCAAGACCCGCCTCGTCGGCGATGTCGCCTTTGCCGAGGCCAGCCGGAACGCCGGCGCCATCACGCCGGTGCCGGGCGGTGTCGGTCCGATGACCATCGCCATGCTGATGGCCAACACGCTGACCTCCGCCTTTCGCGCCGCCGGGCGCGAGCCGCCGGCTTTCTGACCCGGCCGCTCCAATGCCTTTCGCGCCGCCGACGTTTCCTGCAGAACCACGCATCATGGGCGAGGCGAAACATGTGAGCCGGCAGTTCGCCTTTCTGCTGGTCGACAAGTTCTCGATGTTCTCCCTGTCGGCGGCGATTGACACGTTCCGCTCGGCCAACCGGCTTCTTGGACGCGATGTCTACAGTTGGGTGACCGTGTCGGCCGACGGCGAGGCGGTGATGGCGTCCAATGGCCTTCCCATCAAGATCGACTACGCGGTTGCCGATCTGCCCACCGTCGATATTCTCTTCGTCTGCGTCGGTCTCGCCCTCGAGTTCCCGGGCAAGAGCACGGTGCTTGCCGCCCTGCGTTCATGGGGTCGGCGCGGCGGCGGGCTGGGAGCGCTGGCGGCGGGCTCGTATTTGCTTGCCGAGGCGGGACAGCTTGAGGGCCATCGCTGCACCATCCATTGGGAAAACCGTGCCTCCTTCATGGAACGGTTTCCCGAAATCGACTGCACCGGCAATGTCTTCGAGATCGACCGCAAGCGCTTCACCTGCGCCGGCGTCACCACCTCCATCGACCTGATGCTGGAGATCGTCCGGGGCGATCTCGGCGCCGAACTTGCCAATGAGGTCGCCAACCAGTTCCAGCACGAGCGCATCCGCTCCGCCGGCGACCGCCAGCGCACGGGTCCCGAGCGGGACCTGACGGGCAAGTCGGAGAAGCTGAAGAAGATCGTCGAGCTGATGGCCGACAATCTCGACGAACCCTATTCGGCGGTGCAACTGGCCAAGGCGGCCGGCCTTTCGGTGCGCCAGGTGGAGCGCCTGTTCCTGCGCCATCTCGGCATGACGCCTGGCCGCTACTATATGCGGCTGAGGCTGGAGCGCGCCCGCGAACTGCTGCGCCAGACCAACATGCCGATCCTCGACGTGGCGATCGCCACCGGCTTCACCTCGCATTCCTATTTCGCGCAAAGCTATCGCCAGCAATTCGACCGCCCGCCCTCCGACGAGCGCCGCACGACCTATTGAGGGGAGAGGCACGAGCATCTTGCAGTCTGGTGGAAACACCTGACTGTTCGCATAAATGCGGAGAACAATGAGATGGTGCGTCCTTTGTGCGTCCGAACACGGTACAATACCTACATCCCGTTGCATTGATCCGGTGCGTGGTTCGACAA
>NZ_LFVY01000018.1 GCF_001050155.1 Nitratireductor soli | reverse complement strand
TTCGTACGCTCAAATTTACCTTTGGCCATCTCAATTTCCCTTGGGCGGCGTGGAGTGTTTGGTTTTTTGATGCGCGGCGATTACCGACAAAGGCGCCAAATTACAAGCCCCTTTACCGCTTAGCGGCCGATCGCAGGCCGATGCCTCGCCCCAGGCTGCCATCATCGCCCCGCGTCAACGCAGAACGCGGCGCAGCATGGCCGGAACGATGATCTTGTGGAACGGCATCACCGCCGCCAGGTAGACGCGACCGAGAAGATTGTGGGTTCTGACGATGGTCGTACCCGAAACGCGCGTGCCTTCGGGCAAGACCGCCACCGTCTCGAGGACCAGCCGAAAGTCCAGATGCCGGTCGTCGGTGCCCAGCACCACACGCTCCGGCGATTGCGACAGGATCGGAAACCAGCCGGCGGCAGCCCTGGGCTGATCGCCCGCCATCCGCCGGCGCGTCTTGAGGTCGAACGGCCTCACCAGCCGGTCCCGCAAGGCCATCAGCCCGACAATCCATTTGGGCGTCGAAGCGAATATCCTGCGCGCCGCCTCGCCGGCCTCGATGCAGCTACCCGGCAGGAAAACCGAGAATCGATCAGCAAAACGTGCGCCCGGCAGGAGGCTGGCGGCTTCAGCGAGGGCAGGATCGGGCGGCGACATGGCGAACTCCCTTCGTGCGGCAGCTCAAACTACGCCAATCCGTCCCGTCCCTCCAGCGCCATGAAGCCGCAGTCTCCGCCTGCCGGAATCTTTGCTGGCCCGCCATGACGGCAGCAGAACGCACGGTGCCGGCGCGGAAATTTGAACGCGAGCCGCTGCTGAAGAGACGCGGCCAAGCTTATGGACAGGGACGGGTTGGAGCGGGTAGCGGGAATCGAACCCGCATATTCAGCTTGGAAGGCTGCTGCTCTACCATTGAGCTATACCCGCCGGGTTCGTTTCGCTCGGCTTCCGTGGACGGTGGTGGAGGGGGCTGGATTCGAACCAGCGTACGCATAGCGAACGGATTTACAGTCCGTCTCCTTTAACCACTCGGACACCCCTCCGTCATACCGCCGGAGCCGTGCGTTGTGCCGCGAAACTCGAAACGGGCAACGCAAGCCAGCCGATTTCCGCGATGGGCCTTATGGCGAGGCGGCAAGGTACTGTCAACCGCCCGTCACCGGTCGGCAGCGAAAAACTTGCCGCCCACGCGAATGCGTTTCCACTTTTCCGCGCCGCGCACTATAGAGGCTCGATGAGCGACGATCGAGATTCAAAGACCCCCAAGGACAGCCACTATGCGCGGCTGCGCCGTGCACACCGCGAGCGCACGCAGGATGCGCACGGCAAGCACGGGCCCAAAACGGGGCACAAGCCCCAGGCCGCAGGCGACGCCGAGGACGGGCTGGTGCGGCTCTACGGCCTGCATACGGTGCGCGCAGCACTCGACAATCCGCGCCGTGTCATCCGGCATATGCGCGTCACGCGCAATGCCGCCGCCCGCCTGGAGCTCGGCGAGGCGGACGCCCTGCCCTTTCCCGTCGAAATGGTCGAACCGCGCGACATCGACCGGCTGACCGGATCCGACGCCGTGCATCAGGGCGTTCTGGTCGAAGCCGAACCGCTGGCAACGAGACCGCTCGGCGACCTGGAAGGCGCGGCCCTGGTGCTGGTGCTCGACCAGGTGACCGACCCGCACAATGTCGGCGCCATCATGCGCTCGGCCGTCGCCTTCGGCGTCAACGCGCTGGTGACCACCGCGCGCCACAGTCCCGCCGAATCAGGTGTGTTGGCCAAGGCAGCCTCGGGCGCGCTCGAACACATCGACCACCTGACTGTGCGCAACCTGGCCGTGGCGATCGAGGAATTGCAGGCAGCGGGGTTTCAGGCGATAGGCTTGGATTCGGACGGAGCGGAACAACTGGAAGCGACGTTCGACGGCGAACGCATCGCGCTGGTCCTCGGCGCCGAGGGCAAGGGCCTGCGCCAGAAGACGCGCGAGACGGTTTCCGCGCTCGCCCGCCTCGACATGCCCGGACCGATCCGCTCGCTCAACGTTTCCAACGCCGCCGCCGTATCGCTCTACGCGGCGCGCATTCATCTGGCGGGTGCACGTTAGGGCGTCGCGTCCATTTGGACACATAATGGCATTTGGCTCGTGCGCTTCATGCATTATGATCTGGGATACATCGACCTGGAGCAGAGAACCCTGCGGACCAGCGACAACCCGTTCGGCACGAGACCGTCACCCATGTCTTGGGTACAATCTGTTACCCATGTCTCCGGGCTGTACAAACTCGGGAGCTGGTGCCCCCGGACGGACTCGAACCGCCGACCCCCTGATTACAAATCAGGTGCTCTACCAACTGAGCTACAAGGGCAACCGGAGCCCCGTTAGCATAATCGGTCCGCGAGTGAAATCAAAACTGGCATCATGCATTCACGATACCCACATCAATGCCTGGTGGCGCGATCCTGACGATGATCCCGATCTGTCAGGGAATATCACCCTGCCAGATCCGTGGCTTGCGGGCTGACGTGCCGAAACGGATTGGACCATCTGTTTCGGTCAGACCACCAGGCCGGAGCCTTTGCATGGGTCCGGTCGCATGCTAACCGGTTATCATGTCGCATCGAAAGGGCCGAGCAATCCCATGAATCGACCGCTACCGGTCCTGTCCTTTGTCTGCGCCGACACGGATGATGCCCAGGACGCCGCCGCCCGCCTTTCGGTTCTCTACGGCCAGGAACGCATGGAAGACGCTGAAGTGATCGTCGCCCTCGGCGGCGACGGCTTCATGCTGCACATCCTGCGCGAGACCATGGGCACCGGCAAGCGCATCTACGGCATGAATCGCGGCACGGTCGGTTTCCTGATGAACGAATACCGCGAGGACGGCCTGCGCGAACGGGTTGCCGCAGCCATCGCCGAGACGGTCCGGCCGCTGCAGATGCATGCGCTGGACGCCGACGGCAATGAGACCGAGGCGCTGGCGGTCAACGAGGTTTCGCTTCTGCGCCAATCCTATCAGGCGGCCAAGATCCGCATCGCCATCGACGGCAAGGTGCGGCTGGAGGAGCTGATCTGCGACGGCGTGATGGTCGCGACGCCCGCCGGCTCGACCGCTTACAACCTGTCGGCGCACGGTCCGATCCTGCCGCTCGACGCGCCGCTTTTGGCGCTGACGCCCGTCAGCCCGTTTCGTCCGCGCCGCTGGCGCGGCGCCCTGTTGCCGAACCAGGCAACGGTGCGTTTCGACATTCTCGAGCCGGACAAGCGGCCGGTCAACGCGGTCGCCGACCACACGGAAATCAAATCCGTCGTCTCCGTCACCGTCCGCGAATCGCGCGACAAGACGGTCACCGTGCTTTTCGACGAAAGCCATTCGTGGAACGAACGCATCCTTTCGGAGCAGTTTCGATACTGAAACCGACTTGCCTTTACGGCAAGTGATCTGTTGACATTGCGCGCCGCAGGCCGTAGGCCCTGCATGGATTCGAGGCAAAAAGCCTCATGGACGGCGCCACGCCGCGAAAGCAAAGACAGCCAAAACGTGCCAGCAGAACAAGACGCCGCTCAGGAAGCGATGACATTTTCCGACCTAGGCCTGTCGCCCAAGGTTCTTTCCGCCGTAACCGACGCCGGCTACACGGAACCAACCCCCATTCAAGCGGGCGCCATTCCCCACGCGCTGGCCGGCAAGGACGTCCTGGGCATTGCCCAGACCGGAACCGGCAAGACCGCGTCCTTCGTCCTGCCGATGCTGACGCGGCTGGAGCGCGGACGGGCCCGTGCCCGCATGCCCCGCACGCTGATCCTCGAACCGACGCGCGAACTGGCCGCGCAGGTCGAAGAGAACTTCGTCAAATACGGCAAGAACCATCGCCTCAACATCGCCCTCTTGATCGGCGGCGTATCGTTCGACGAACAGGAGAAGAAGCTGGAGCGCGGCGCCGATGTGCTGATCGCCACGCCTGGCCGCATGCTCGACCATTTCGAGCGCGGCAAACTGCTTCTGACCGGCGTCGAGATCCTCGTCATCGACGAGGCCGACCGGATGCTCGACATGGGCTTCATTCCCGACATCGAGCGCATCTGCAAGCTGATCCCGTTCACCCGGCAGACCTTGTTCTTCTCGGCCACCATGCCGCCGGAGATCACCAAGCTGACGCAGCAATTCCTGCAGGCGCCGGTGCGTGTCGAGGTTTCGCGGCCGGCCACCACGGCGACCAACATCACGCAGCGCTTCGTCAAGGTCGGCTCAAAACCCTGGGCCAAGCGCGACAAGCTGCGCAAGCTGATCGACGATGAAGGCGAGACGCTGAAGAACGCCATCATCTTCTGCAACCGCAAGACCGAAGTGGCGACCCTGTTCCGCTCGCTGGTGCGGCATGAGTACGACGCCGGCGCGCTGCATGGCGACATGGACCAGCGCGCCCGCATGGCCATGCTGGAGAACTTCCGCAAAGGC
This sequence comes from Nitratireductor soli, assembly GCF_001050155.1. GTDB lineage: Bacteria > Pseudomonadota > Alphaproteobacteria > Rhizobiales > Rhizobiaceae > Nitratireductor > Nitratireductor soli. The sequence goes on along the minus strand of NZ_LFVY01000018.1, from coordinate 116,910 downwards.
AATCTGAAGCTGCTCGTGGCATCGGACGTCGCCGCGCGCGGTCTCGACATTCCCGATGTCAGCCACATCTTCAATTTCGATGTGCCGATCCATGCCGACGACTATGTGCACCGCATCGGCCGTACCGGCCGTGCCGGCCGTTCGGGCAAGGCGTTCACGCTGGTCAGCCGCGCCGACCAGAAATATGTCGACACGATCGGCAAGCTGATCGGCTTGGACACGGAATGGCTCGACGGCGATCTGTCGACGCTGAGCGCCGAGGACGACGCCGATGAGAGGCCGCGCGGCCGCAATGCACGACGCGGCGGCCACAAGGACGACACGGCTCCACAGGAAAAGGCCGACGACGCCCGGAAGCCGCGCAGGGAAGCCATCAAATCCGACAATGCCGAGCGCAGGACGCGCAAGGACGCGGACGAGGCCCCTGCCCACCCCCGGCAGCCCGCCAAGGATCCGCAGCGCTCCAGGGCGCCGGAGCGCGCAGCGCGGCCTGAGCGCAGCGACCGGCATGAGCAGCGCGAGGATGCGCCGCTAGGCTTCGGCGACGATATGCCGGCCTTCATGAAGGTTTCCGTCAAGAGCTGACGGGCATCGGAAGACGCCCGACTTTATCCGGCACCGCTATAGCATTTTGCAGTCAGGCGGAATCACCTGACGTCCGCATAAATGCGGAAAAACAATGAGATAGACCTTTTCAGCGTTTCCATGAAACGCTGAAAAGGTCTAAAGCGCGGTGATTTCACCGGACGTGCGGAGTGGCGGCCGGTCAGGCGTCACTTCTTCTGGCTGCGCAAGCCCGCCTCGAACGCCCGCCGCGCCCAGATCGCCATTTCATCGGGATCGTCGAGCGCGGCTTCGGGGATCGACCAATAGGGCATTGCCACCGGACCGCGCTTGCTGTGTCCCTGATACACCCATTGCCGGCAGCCCTGCTCGGCAAACAATGGCGCGCTTTCGCCATCGGCCTTCAGCACGATTTCGTCGCCGACCTCGAGCGCGAACACCACGCCGTGGTGGTAGACGCCCTTGCCGCCGAACATCCGCTTGATGGTTACCGGACCAAGACCGGCAAAAAGATCGTGGATCGCATCGTCATCCACCGCAGCAACCCGTCAGACCGCGCCGCGCGCTTCCGCCAGGCTCTTGAGGTCCGCCGGCTTGAGTTCGATGGATTCGCCGCAGCCGCAGGCGGAGGTCTGGTTGGGATTGTTGAAGGTGAAGCCGGTGCGCAGCTTCGTCACCTCGAAATCGAGCTGGGTGCCGAGCAGGAACAGGGCCGCCTCCGGCGCGACATAGACATGCGCGCCCGCATGCTCGATGTGATCATCCGCCGGATTGGCCTCGGTCACCAGATCGACCGTGTATTCCATCCCGGCGCAGCCGCCCTTCTTGATGCCGACGCGCACACCCTTGGCGCCGTCGCGCGTCATCATGATCTCGCGCACGCGGTCAGCCGCGGCATCGGTCATGCTCATCACTTGAAATCGGCTCATTCATCTCTCCATTCACGGCGAGGGCAAGGCTCGCGGATGGGTTTCCTTACCAAGATGGTCAAGATTCGCCGCCGTTGCAAGGGGCCGGCAAAAACGCCTCAGTACCAGCCGACCGCCACCTGCGCCTCTTCCGACATGCGGTCCGGCGTCCAGGGCGGATCGAAAACCATGCTGACCTCCACGTCGCCGACGCCATCGACGGAGCTCACCGCATTCTGCACCCAGCCGGGCATTTCGCCGGCCACCGGGCAGCCGGGCGCCGTCAGCGTCATGTCGATCTTGACCGAACGGTCGTCCTCGATGTCGATCTTGTAGATCAGGCCGAGTTCATAGATATCGGCCGGGATTTCCGGGTCGTAGACGGTCTTCAGCGCGCCGACGATGTCGTCGGTGAGCCGCGCCAATTCCTCCTGAGGAATGGACGACGCGGGCAAGGCGCTTTCGCCTGGCTTCAAGGCCGTTTCCGGTGCGTTGTCCTGCGGTGCATCGCTCATCTTTGTCATCCGAAGAATGTCCGCGCTTTTTCAAGCGCGACGGCCAAGGCGTCCACCTCGGCCCGTGTGTTATACATGGCGAAGGAGGCACGGCATGTCGAGGTCACGCCGAAATGTTTCAATAGCGGCTGCGCGCAGTGGGTGCCGGCGCGCACGGCGACGCCGGCGCGGTCGATCACCATCGACACGTCGTGCGCGTGAATGCCCTGCAATTCGAACGAGACGATCGATCCCTTGCCCGGCGCGTTGCCGAAGATGCGCAGCGAGTTGATGCGGCCCAGCCGCTCATGGGCATATTTGGCCAGATCCGCCTCGTGCGCAGCAATCGCCTCACGGCCGACCTCTTCCATGTATTCCAGCGCCGCCCCCAGGCCGATCGCCTGAACGATCGGCGGCGTGCCGGCCTCGAAACGGTGCGGCGGTTCGTTGTACGTGACGGTGTCGAGCGTCACGTCCTCGATCATCTCTCCACCGCCTTGGAAGGGCCGCATGGCCGCCAGCCGTTCCTTCTTGCCATAGAGCACGCCGATGCCGGACGGCCCGTACAGCTTGTGTCCCGTGCACACGTAGAAATCGCAATCGAGCGCCTGCACGTCGACCGGCAGGTGCACCGCGCCCTGGCTGCCATCGACCAGCACGGGTATGCCGCGCTCATGGGCGATGCGGATGATTTCCTTGAGCGGTGTAATGGTGCCCAGCACATTCGACATATGGGTGATCGCCACCAGCCGTGTGCGGTCGGTCAGCGTCTTTTCGAACGCCTCGACGCTGAGCGCGCCCTCTTCATCGATGGGAATCCAGACAAGCCTGGCGCCCTGGCGCTCACGCAGGAAATGCCATGGGACGATGTTGGAGTGATGCTCCATGATCGACAGGGCAATCTCGTCGCCCTCGCCGATCCGCGGCATGGCGTGGCCATAGGCGACCGTGTTGATCGCCTCGGTCGCCGATTTGGTGAAGACGATCTCGTCGATGCTCGAAGCGTTGAGGAAGCGCCGCACCGTCTCGCGCGCCTTCTCATAGGCGTCGGTCGCCGCGTTGGACAGGAAATGCAGGCCGCGATGCACATTGGCGTATTCGTGCGAATAGGCATGCGTCACCGCATCGATGACGGCCTGCGGCTTCTGCGCCGAGGCGCCGTTGTCGAGATAGACCAGCGGCTTTCCATAAACCTCGCGCGCGAGAATTGGGAAGTCGCGGCGGATCGCCTCGACGTCGTAGCTGCTGTTCTCGACCTTCTGGTCCACTGTCTGACCTTCCCGTTTCACCATCCGCTGCAGCCGCCCGTCAGCCGTGTTCGGCGAACCATGCGTCAAGCCTGGTTTCCAGGGCCTCGACGACCGCCTCCTCGTCGAGTTCCTCGATCACCTCGGCCACGAACGCCTTCACGAGCAAGCCGCGCGCCGTCTTCTCGTCGATGCCGCGCGCCATCAGGTAGAACAGATGGTCGGCCGCGATCTCGGTCACCGTCGCGCCATGGCCACAGGCCACGTCGTCGGCGAAGATTTCCAGCTCCGGCTTGGCCGAAAAACCGCCTTCATCCGACAGGAGCAGCGTGTTGCAGGCCATCTTGGCGTCGGTTTTCTGTGCATCGCGCGCCACGCGGATCTGCCCCTGGAAGACGCCGTTGGCCCGACCGGTCACCACATTGCGCAGGGTCTCGGTCGAATAGGTGTCGGGCGCCAGGTGATCGAGCACCATGGTCACGTCGCAATGGGTCTCGCCGGCCAGCAGATTGATCCCGCGCAGGCGGAACTCGGAGCCCTGGCCTGCCGCCGTGACCTTGATTTCCTGTCGCACCAGCTTGCCGCCGCTGTTCATGACGAACAGGGTGAGCTTGGCGTTCTTGCCGAGGCTGGCGGTGAACTGGCCGAGATAGGACACCATGTCCGGCTGTTCCTGCAGGACGATCCACAGCATCTGCGCATCGTCGCCGACCTCCAGATGGCTGATCGACGACACCAGCGCCTCGTCGGTTCCCGTCTGCCGCTCGACGATGGTCGCCTTGGAGCCCGCGCCCGCCTTGACGACGAAACGGCTATGCGCCTGGCCGCCGGCATGCACGTTCTGCAATTCGATCGCCTTCTCGAGCGAAGCGCCCTCGGCGATCTCCAGCCAATAGCCGTCGGAAACGAAAGCGGCGTTGACGGCCGCCACCGTATCATGCAGGTCGGCCGCCTCCAGCCGCTCGGACATATCGCCGTCGATCAGCCGGTCGGCGATGGTCGACACGGCGACATCCGGCAGGCGTGCGTCGCGGTTCGACGCAACGCCATCCAGCACCGGCAGAAGCACCGCGTGATCGATCAGCGGCGACACGGCCACGGCCTTGGAAACCGGCTTGAAAGCCGGAACGGCCGAGAGAAGGCGGCGCAGATCCGTATAGTGCCAGGCCTCGACGCGGCGCGTCGGCAGTCCGGCCTTCAACAATTCCAACGCGTTGTCGCGCCGCACCGTCACATCGGCATCGCCCGGTAAATCGGCAATGCGCCCGGCGAAGCCGTCGATCAGCGATGATTCCGCCGGCGTCAGTGTGGTCTGTGCATGAACGTTCATCGCTGGCACCTCACGCCGCTTCGCCGATGATGCCGGCATAGCCGTTTTTCTCGAGTTCGAGCGCCAGATCCTTCTCGCCCGACTTGATCACCTGGCCGCGATAAAGCACATGCACCGTGTCGGGAACGATGTATTCCAGCAGGCGCTGGTAATGGGTGATGACCACCATGGCCCGGTCGGGCGAGCGCAGCGCATTGACCCCGTCGGCGACGATCTTCAGCGCGTCGATGTCGAGGCCGGAATCCGTCTCGTCGAGAACACACAGTTTGGGCTCGAGCAGCTTCATCTGCAGGATCTCGGCACGCTTCTTCTCACCGCCGGAGAAACCGACATTCAACGGCCGCTTCAGCATGCCCATGTCCATGCTCAGTTCGTCGGCCGCGGCGCGGACGCGCTTCAGCAAGTCGGGAATCTTCAGTTCGTCCTCGCCACGCGCCCGGCGCTGGGCGTTCATCGCCGTCTTCAGGAATTCCATCGTCGCCACCCCCGGTATCTCCATCGGATACTGGAAGGCGAGGAAGATGCCGGCGCTGGCGCGCTCGGCCGGGTCCATCTCGAGGATGGATTGGCCATTGTAGAGGATCTCGCCCTCGGTGACCTCGTAGTCGCTGCGGCCAGCCAGGATATAAGACAGCGTCGATTTTCCCGAACCGTTCGGCCCCATGATGGCGGCCACTTCGCCGGCTTTGACGGTCAGATTCAGGCCGCGAATGATCTCGGTGCCGTCCTCGGCGATGCGTGCGTGCAGGTTTTTGATCTCAAGCATGATTTCTTCCAAACAATTGCGCCGGCTCAGCCGACCGAACCTTCAAGCGAAATGCCGATGAGCTTCTGCGCCTCGACGGCGAACTCCATCGGCAGTTGCTGGATGACGTCCTTGACGAAGCCGTTGACGATCAGCGCGATGGCTTCCTCCTCGGGAATGCCGCGCTGCATGACGTAAAACAGCTGGTCATCGGAAATTTTCGAGGTGGTCGCCTCGTGTTCGAACTGCGCCGTCGCGTTCTTCGCCTCGATGTAAGGCACCGTATGCGCGCCGCAATCATTGCCGATCAGCAGGCTGTCGCACTGGGTGAAGTTGCGCGCGTTCGACGCCTTGCGATGCGCCGAAACCTGGCCGCGATAGGTGTTTTGCGAATGGCCGGCCGAGATGCCCTTCGAGATGATGCGGCTCGACGTGTTCTTGCCCAGATGCAGCATCTTCGTGCCGGAATCGATCTGCTGGTAACCGTTCGACACGGCGATCGAATAGAACTCGCCGCGGCTGTTGTCGCCGCGCAGGATGCAGGACGGGTATTTCCAGGTGATCGCCGAGCCGGTCTCGACCTGGGTCCAGGAAATCTTCGAGTTCCTGCCCCGGCAATCGCCGCGCTTGGTGACGAAATTGTAGATGCCGCCCTTGCCCTGCGCGTCGCCCGGATACCAGTTCTGCACCGTCGAATACTTGATCTCGGCATCGTCGAGCGCAATCAGCTCGACCACTGCGGCGTGCAACTGGTTCTCGTCGCGCTGCGGTGCCGTGCAGCCTTCGAGATAGGACACATAGGCGCCCTCCTCGGCGATGATCAGCGTCCGCTCGAACTGGCCGGTGTTCTTCTCGTTGATGCGGAAATAGGTCGACAGCTCCATCGGGCAGCGGACGCCCTTCGGCACATAGACGAACGATCCGTCGGTGAAGACCGCCGAGTTCAGCGTGGCGTAGAAATTGTCGGAGACCGGCACCACCGATCCCAGATATTTCTTCACCAGCTCGGGATGTTCGCGGATCGCCTCGGAGATCGAGCAGAAGATGACGCCCGCCTTGGCGAGTTCCTTCTTGAACGTGGTCACCACCGAAACGGAATCGAACACCGCATCGACCGCCACGCGGCCCGACGCGTAGACATTGTCGCTCGGCTCGCCGTCGATCTCGCCTGGCTCGCCCTGCTTGCGCACGCCGGCAAGGATTTCCTGCTCGCGCAGGGGAATGCCGAGCTTCTCATAGGTCCTGAGAAGTTCGGGATCCACCTCTTCAAGGGAAGTCGGGCCGGCCTGGTTCTTCGGCGCGGCATAATAGTGCAGATCCTGGAAGTCGATCTTCGGATAGCTGACGCGCGCCCAGCTCGGCTCTTCCATCGCCTGCCAGCGCTTGAACGCCTGCAACCGCCATTCTGTCATCCATTGCGGCTCGTCCTTCTTGGCCGAGATGAAACGGATGATGTCGTCGTTCAGCCCCTTTGGAGCCAGATCGCTCTCGATGAGGGTCTCAAAACCATATTTGTACTGGTCCACATCGATCATGCGGACCTGATCAATCGTCTCCTGCACGGCAGGCATATGCGTTCTCCATCCATGCCGGGGTCAAGGCCCGACCGTCTTCAAATCCGGCACACCGTGGTTTCGCCTCTCGGCTGCCCCTCATATAGTGCCCTGGAGCAGTGGTTTCACCGGTCACATATAAAATATGTGTGCTTATCTCCAGTTTTCCTTGCAACAGTTTCGTCTCATATGCTGGGCCACCTCAGGCAGCCTCCGCATTGCTTTTGCGGCGCTTGGCTATTCCAGCCAGGGCTGCCATGAAAAGATCGATCTCCGCCGCCTTGGAGCCATGTCCGATGGACACGCGCACGGCGCTGGCCTGACCGCCAAAACCCATTGCCTGCAGCACGTGGCTCGGACCGACGCGGCCCGACGAGCAGGCCGAGCCCGCCGACAACGCGACGCCGGCCAGGTCGAAGGCGATCTGCACCGTCTCCGCCTTCATGCCCGGTATGGAGAAAAAACTCGTATTGGCGACACGCGGCGCGCCGGCGCCATGAACGGCGACGTCGTGGACATGCGTCCGCACCAGATCCTCGATCCGGTCGCGCGCCGCCGCGATTTGCGGCATGCGGTCAAGATTGGCCAGCGCCTCACGCGCTGCTGCGCCGAAGCCGGCCATCGCCGGCAGGTTCTCGGTGCCGGCCCGGTGTCCCTTTTCCTGCCCGCCGCCAGTCACGAGCGGCGCCGGCATCATCAGATCGGCCGCGCTCACCACCGCACCGGCGCCCTTCGGGCCGCCCATCTTGTGCGAAGAGAGAATAAGATAATCAGCGTAACCATCTGAAATATCGAGGGGAATTCGTCCAGCCGCCTGCACCGCGTCAAACACGGTGACGGCGCCCGCCTGTTTGGCTATGCGGCCGATCTCGGCGGCCGGCTGGATCACGCCGGTCTCGTTGTTGACCAGATGCATGGCGACAAGCGGCAGGCCGGCTGCACGGTCGTGCATGGCAAGCCTTGCTGCCAGGTCGTCGAGGTCGACCAGACCATCCACCGTGACGGCGATCTGGCTGACATGATCGGCGGCGAACCGGCCGCCCTTCAGGATGCAGGGATGATCGGCAGCGCTGACGTAAAGCCGCGAGAAGCGCAGAGGCGCGCGGCCCATCGTCCAGTCGGGCGTCAAAAGCATGGTCGCCGCTTCCGTGGCGCCTGAGGTGAAGACGACATGCTCGGCCCGGCCGTTGACCAGCGCCGCCACATCTGCCCGCGCCTCTTCGAGCATACGCTTCGCCGCGCGGCCCTCCGTGTGGACGGAGGATGGATTGGCCGCCACCGTCAGCGCATCGATCATCGCCGCGCGCGCGCTGTCGGTCAGCGGGGCGCTGGCGTTGTAGTCGAGATATGCGCGGTTTGCTGCCATGCCTTTGCGGTCGACCTCGAGATTCGTGTCAGTGCTTTGATCGTTTACGGCCAAACTCGGTCGTTGCGACGTAATTTCCTTGAATCTTCGGGGCGAGCCGTCCTATTTACCCGGCTTGCCGACATGGCGGTCAAATTCGCTTGGCCGCCATTTTTGAACAATTCTAAACTAGCTTCTATGGAGGCGTCGGCGTCGCGTCAAGGGTCAAGGAACGAGGATCCCTTGGAACCCGAACCGGTGCGGCGCCCAATCTGGAGTACCCATGCCCGAGGTTATTTTTACCGGCCCAGCCGGTCGCCTGGAAGGCCGCTATCAGCCGTCCACGGAAAAAAACGCCCCGATCGCGCTCATCCTGCATCCACATCCGCAATTCGGCGGCACGATGAACAACAAGATCGTCTACGATCTTTTCTACATGTTCCAGAAGCGCAGCTTCACCACATTGCGTTTCAATTTCCGCGGCATCGGCCGCAGCCAGGGCGCGTTCGACCATGGCACGGGCGAGCTTTCCGACGCCGCAGCGGCGCTCGACTGGGTGCAGACCCTGCATCCCGATTCGAAGAACTGCTGGGTTGCCGGCTACTCGTTCGGCGCCTGGATCGGCATGCAGCTCTTGATGCGCCGGCCCGAGATCGAGGGGTTCATGTCGATTTCGCCGCAGCCCAATCTGTATGATTTCTCGTTCCTGGCCCCCTGCCCGTCCTCGGGCCTGATCATCCATGGCGACGCCGACAAGGTCGCACCGCCGAACGACGTCCAGGGACTGGTCGACAAACTGCAGTCGCAGAAGGGCATCACGATCACCCAGAAGACCCTGCCGGGCGTCAACCATTTCTACACGGCCAGCGAGGAACTCCTGCTCGAGGAATGTTCGGACTATCTCGATCGCCGCCTGAACGGCGAGCTTGCCGAACCCCGCCCAAAACGCCTGCGATAAACATTGCCTGGCTGTGCGGAGCACGCGCCACCTGCGTGGCTCCGCAAATCCTCCAACAGAGCTTGCAACGATGATGACCGCCTTCAAATCCGATTTCCTGCGCACGCTGAGCGAGCGCGGCTTCATCCACCAGACCTCCGATGACACAGGTCTCGATGAACTGTTCCGGAACGAGACGGTCACGGCCTATATCGGCTTCGATCCGACGGCACCCAGCCTGCATGCCGGCGGCCTGATCCAGATCATGATGCTGCACTGGATGCAGCAGACCGGCCACCGGCCGATCGCCCTGATGGGCGGCGGCACCGGCATGATCGGCGACCCGTCCTTCAAGGACGAGGCGCGCAAGCTGATGACGCCGGAAACGATTGCCGACAACATCGCCGGCATCAAAAGGGTGTTCGCCAACTACCTGACCTTCGGCGAAGGGCCGAAGGGCGCGTTGATGGTCGACAATGCCGACTGGCTGCTGGGCATCAACTATGTCGAGTTCCTGCGTGACGTCGGCCGGCATTTCTCGGTCAACCGCATGCTGTCCTTCGATTCGGTGAAGCTCAGGCTCGACCGCGAGCAATCGCTGTCCTTCCTCGAATTCAACTACATGATCCTGCAGGCCTACGACTATGTCGAGTTGAGCAAGCGCTATGGCTGCCGCCTGCAGATGGGCGGCTCCGACCAGTGGGGCAACATCATCAACGGCATCGATCTCGGCCACCGCATGGGAACGCCGCAGCTCTTCGCCCTCACCTCGCCGCTGCTGACCACATCGTCGGGCGCCAAGATGGGCAAGAGCGCCGAGGGTGCGGTCTGGCTCAACCCGGACCTGCTCGGCGCCTATGATTTCTGGCAGTACTGGCGCAACACCGAGGATGCCGATGTCGAGCGCTTTCTCAAACTCTACACGGTGCTGCCGCTCGACGAGATCGCCCGTCTCGGCGCGCTTCAGGGCGCCGAGCTGAATGACGCCAAGAAGATCCTGGCGACCGAGGTAACGGCGATGCTGCACGGTCGCGCCGCTGCCGACGAAGCAGCAGAGACGGCGCGCAAGACCTTCGAGGAAGGGGCGTTTGCCGAGAATCTTCCAACGCTTAACATTGGAAAAGAAGAGCTCGATGCGGGCGTCGGACTACTCGCGTTGTTGGTTCGCGCCAATCTGGCGTCTTCAAACAGCGAAGCACGACGACACGTGAACAATGGCGCGGTTCGACTGAATGACCAAGTCGTTGCGAATGACCGACTGCTGGTGGATTATGGGAAATTGATCGGCGGGAAAAGCTTGAAGCTTTCAGTGGGCAAAAAGAAGCACGTTCTGATCAGACCGTCCTAATTCTACAGTTGCGATTTACCGCGGCTTTCCTTCGCGCCCCCCTCTGCCCTGCCGGGCATCTCCCCCACGGGTGGGGAGATTGGCTGTCATGGCCGGTTTCACCAATCTTCGACCTCGAAAATCAGGCGAAACATCGACGAAGAGATAATCTCCCCCCTCGTGGGGGAGATGCCCGGCAGGGCAGAGGGGGGCGCGAAGGAGCGCGACTCCAAATCGCAACTGTAGTGCTAAGCAACAGCGCTCAACGGAACTCGAAAATCTGCCGGAAAATGCCCGGCGCGATGGCCGAGATCGGATTGACCTGGAGTTCAGGCTTCTCCAGCTTGCCGAACAGGCGGTAGGTGATGCCGATCAGGCCCCGGTCGCGTCCATTGCCCAAAATGCCGCCGAACAGCGGAATCTCGCCAAAAATGCGGTTCAGCCCGTACAGCGGCATGAAGGTGCCGGTGATGGCGATGTTGTCCTGCGCATCGAACAGGACCCCCTGAAACGTCGTGCCGATCAAGGGTCCGCGCAACACGCCATCCTGCAGTTCCAGACTGCCCTGCCCCTTGCGGATGTTGGCGAATCCGCGGTCGAAGCGCACACGGGTGGCATCGACCGCGCCTGTGCGATCATTGGTTTCGCTCGCAGCCACCAGCGAACGCAGGCGCGGTTCGTTGACGACGAAAAAATCCTGTGCGGCAACCGTGCCGGCCAACACCCCCGATCCGCCCTCCTGCAGGGCGATGCGCATCTGTCCGCCCTCCATATTGGCGTAGAAATCGATGAAGCGCATGACCGCGCCGGCATCGGAGGAGCGTGCTGCGATCCCATTGCTGTCGCGGGTCAGGGTCAGGTCACCGCCGCCGCGCGTCGTCGCCTTGGCTTCGAGGCGCCCGGTCTGGCGCCCATCCCCTGAATAGCGCAGCGACACGTCCCGGAGGGTCTCGCCGTCGAAGCCCGAAAGGCTTGTCAGCCGCGCGTCGAGCGTGATCGCTGTCGTATCGGCGCCGCCGCCACCGGCAGCGACCTTGCTCGTGTCCAGGTAGCGCTTGAGCACCGAGCGCGCGTCGAGCGCGGCACCCCGAACGGCAATCGCATAGCCATTTCCGGAACGTTCGATCGTCACCGAGAAATCGTCGCCGCGGTTGAGGCGCGCCTTTTCGAACCGGGCACTGGCCAGTTCACCCTTGCGGATCGTCAAGGCGCCCTGCGCGGCAAAACTCTCGCCCTTCAGGACGAAGTCGGTCAGCGTCAATTCGTCTTCCTTCTCCTCCAGGATGAAGGAGGCGGTGGCCGGGATCCCGCTGCCCTTGCTCCAGTTCAGCCACGGCAGCATCAGCTTGGCGGCGTCGAGCTTCACGGCGATTTTCTTGCGCCCGTCATCGAGCACGGAATAGTCGACCTTCGTCGGTCCCGACAGGATGTCGTTGAGACCCGGCAGCACCCGCTGGCGCGCCTTGTCACCGAGGGTCATGACGATGTCGCGCACGCGAGGCTCGCTTGAGCCGCCGAGCGGTTCGACCACCCGCAACTCCGCCGGGATGCCGTTGAGGCTTGCCGTGGCGGTAATTTCGGCGTGCGTCGGTTCGATGACCAGCCGCCCCTTGGCATTGGAAACAGCCTGCCCGTTGACGGGCTTGGTGATCGTCAGATCGTCATAGTCGAGCGCCACACGCCAGCGCAGCGTGTCACGGGGAATGCCGTCGCTGAGCGGAATATCCGCGGCCACGTGGCCGGTAACCTGTCCCGAAACGTCATCCGGGGTCAGGTCGATGATGTGCGAAGCGTCGATCGGTTCATAGGAGGCGAGTTCCACCACGCCCGGCGCCTCACCCTCCACGTCGATCTCCAACTTGCCGATGCGCGGTCGCAAATGCGCGTTGCGGATCGTCAGCGTGCCGTCTTGCGCGGCGACGCTGCGTCCGCTCGGCATGAAAACGGTTCCCGAAGCAATCGAGATATCGACATCGGACCCTTGAAACCTGATCGTGCCGATGGCGTCACGGACGGGCGGTATGCGCCCGGCGACATCGAAACGAGCATCGGCGACGCTGAACTCGCCGCTGACCTCTTCATTGTTCAGCGGATGGCCATCGCCAAGCCGGCCCGGCGGAACGCGCAGGCGCAGATTCCCCTCCTCTACCCTGCCGCCGAACAAATTGCTCAGGACCCAATTGCGCGCGCCGGGCGCCGCGAACCAGGGCCAGAACTGCTTGACCTCGTTCGTCGGCAGGCCGCTGGCGTAAACGGCAAGCGACAGGCCCGGAGACTTGCCGGCCTCCAGCGTCGCCGCCGCACTCGCCGATATCTGCCCCGAGGCGGTGACGATGCGAATCGCATCGGCAACGATGCGCCCGGCATCGGGCTCGATGCGTCCCTCGACCCGCGCGGCAAAGGGAACGGGCGCTTCGGGCGAATCCTGCGGCGCAACGCTGGCGTCGCGGCTCACGAGATCGAAGCGGTAGCCTTGCGCGTCATCGAGCGGTGCCACGCGCCCGGTGAAAGCGAAAGCCGAGCGACCCATCGCCAGATTGGCCTGCCGGATGGCAATCACGTCTTCGTTCGCGGCGATATCGGCCTCGACGCGGCCACTCGCCGACAGGATGCCGTCCTCGCCCAGATCGACGGATGCATCCTCAAAACGCATCTGCAGCGTCAATTGCCCGAGACCGACCCGCGATTCCTCGCCCGCCAGCGAAACATTCAGCGCCCCGAGCCGTCGCTTGCCGGCGACCCGGTCCGGCTCAGTGCCGGTCAGCGTTTCGAGCATGCCGCTTTGCGGCAACCCGATCTCCATGGAGAACGAGCGTATCGGGCCGTCCTTGACTGGCCGCAGGGCCTGGCCGGACAAGGAAACCGTGCGGCCGTCGACCGCAACGTTCCCGTCGAATTCCAGCTTTCCCGCCGGAGCAAGCGATGCCCTCATGTCGATCCGTGCGGTACGCCGGGACGAGGCATCCGCTACGAGTTCGACATCGCGCAGCGTGAGATAGCGTGTGCCGGTTCGCTCGCTCAGCCGATAGGCTTTGCGCAACCCGTCGAAGACCTGTTCCCGGATCGCGCTTGGTGCGATCGTGCGGCTCCACAAGGCAGCGCCGGCCTCGTCCGGGTTCGCGCCGGTGAGATTTGCCATCTGGACCCGCGCACCGGCGATCTCGGCACTGCCGATCTCGACACGCCCGCGCAGAAGCGGCAGCAGTTTGAAGCCGAATCGCAGCGTTTCGGCGTCGATCAGCGCCTGGCCGGTTTCGGCACGGCTGAGATGCAGCCCGCTGACTTCCAGCGCCACCAGGCTGCGGTCGCTCAGGACCAGGCGAAGATCGTCCATTTCAGTGCTGACATCGAAGCCGGCAAGCGCCGTCAGCGCCCGTTGCGCCTCGGCGCGCAGCCGCTCCTGGCCGATAGCGCCGGCACCGATGAATTGCACGGCGACGGCCAACACGATAATAAGCGTGCCCAGCCCGACGATGATCGCCATCGCGCGCCGGCACCAACGCAGATAGACAGAGCGCCGCAGCATGTTGTGTGCCCGGCCCTTCGATGACGGGAAAGTTTCAAGAGCCGCAATGTCCCCGCGCCTGAACCGCACCTTTCTGTGATTAGCGCCTTGTTGATCCACACCTGTTCCCGTCAATGCACAGCAGCGATGGACGAATCCATCGGCATCATTATATCTCTGCCCTCAATCGCCTATCCACCAACAGGGGAAAGAAAATGACCGAACCCGTCAAAGGAAGCGAAGCACCCGACTTTGCGTTGCCGCGCGATGGCGGCGGTGAACTCAAATTGTCCGATCTGCGTGGCAAGATTGTCGTCCTTTTTTTCTACCCGAAGGATGATACCAGCGGCTGCACCGCCGAGGCGATCGACTTTTCCGCCCTGAAGCCGGAGTTCGAAAAGCACGGTGCCGTCGTGCTCGGCATGTCGCCCGACAGCGCCAAAAGCCATGACAAATTCAAGACCAAACATGCACTCACCATCGACCTGATCTCGGATCAGGACAAGGAGACCCTGCAAGCCTATGGCGTCTGGGTCGAAAAAAGCATGTACGGACGCAAATATATGGGCGTCGAGCGCTCGACCTTCCTCATCGATGCCGAGGGCCGCATTGCCGAGGTCTGGCGCAAGGTCAAGGTGCCAGGTCATGCCGAGGCCGTCCTCGAAGCACTGTCAACGCTCAGCCGGGCCGGCTGAGCGCGCGATGCCACGGAAGCACAACCGGATCAATCGGGCGAAATAGTGTTCACGGCGAAAATCTTTATTAACCCTAACCAAGTGTAATCAAGCTCGAAATCTGCTCCCCTCAATGGAAGCTAGAGCACTTGATGACTTCTCAGCAATCCGCTGTCTTCGGCAGGCGCAAGGAACCCCACACGATCATCATCGCGCGGGGCGACCATATCCGCCATTTCACCATCCGCCCCTGGCTCGCCGCGGCATTCGGCTCGGCCATCGCGGCGTTGGCGATCGGCTACCTGCTGGCCACGACCTATCTGGTCCTGCGCGACGACCTGATCGGCGGGACGATGGCCCGCCAGGCACGCATGCAGCAAGCCTATGAAGACCGCATATCGGCGTTGCGCGCCCAGGTCGACCGGATCACCAGCCGCCAGCTGCTCGACCAGCAATTCATGCAGGAAAAGGTCGGCGAACTGATCGCCAGGCAGGACCGGCTGACCGAGCGCCAAGGCCGATTGGGCCCGGTTCTCGAACGCTTCGGCGCAACCGGCGCAGCCAAGGACACCCCCACGCCCTCCCCGCGTCCGCAGATCAAGGCGGATGCGTCGCCCGAGCTCGATCCGACAGCGACCGGAAGCATCAGCGCTTCGGCGTTCGCCGCCGCCTCGAAAAGCACAGTTTCCTGGCCGCTGCGCGCGCAAACCGCCAACGCTGCCCAGGCCTTATCTGCCGCCGACCGGGCCGACCAGCTTTTCGTCAAGCTCAACCGCGCCCTCAAGTCGATCGAGACCGAGCAGCTCGACAACGTCAAATCACTGGCCGAGAACGCTTATGAGACGGCAGGCGCCATTGCCGAGGCCCTCGAGGGGGCAGGCATCAAGGTGGCTGTCGGATACGGTGAACAGGATGTCGGCGGTCCGCTCGTCGCGTCCGCCGGCGCGCAATTGTTCGACGACGAGGTGCGCGAGCTCGACGACGCATTGTCGCAGCTCAGTGAAGTGAAGCGCCAGGCGGGGCAGATGCCGCTCGCCAATCCGGCGCCCGGCACCCAGGTGTCGAGCGGTTTCGGCACGCGCCGCGACCCGTTTCTTGGACGCCTGGCGCACCATTCCGGCATCGATTTCCGCGCCACCCGAGGCACGTCGGTCCGCGCGACTGGCGCCGGCCGCGTCGTCAAGGCCGGCTGGAACGGCGGTTATGGACGCATGGTCGAGGTCGATCATGGCAACGGGCTGACCAGCCGCTATGCCCATATGAGCAAAATTCTCGTCGAGGAAGGGCAGACGGTCACCACCGGCACGATCGTCGGCAAGGTCGGCTCCAGCGGCCGCTCGACAGGCCCGCACCTGCATTACGAAGTGCGCAAATCCGGCGCGGCGGTGAACCCGACCCGCTTTATCGCCGCCGGAAAGAAGATCGCCCAATATCTGAAAGGCGGCAATTCCTGAAGAACAGGGGGCGGGTCGCAGGGACGATTCCACCAGCCGCTATTGGGTCTAGGCCAGATCCTGCACGTCGGGCGCGTCGCCATGAACGCGCTGCGACAGCGATGCTTCCATGAACGGATCGAGCGCCCCGTCGAGCACGTCCTGCGGGCTGGTGCTTTCGACGCCGGTGCGCAGATCCTTCACCAACTGGTAGGGCTGCAGCACATAGGAGCGGATCTGGTGCCCCCAGCCGATATCGGTCTTGGCGGCCTCCGTGGCGCTGGCCGCATCCTCGCGCTTCTTGAGCTCATGCTCATACAGGCGCGCGCGCAGCATGTCCCAGGCGGTCGCCCGGTTCTTGTGCTGTGAACGCTCCTTCTGGCACTGCACGACGATGTTCGTCGGTATGTGCGTGATGCGCACCGCCGAATCGGTGGTGTTCACGTGCTGCCCGCCGGCGCCCGATGCACGATACGTGTCGATGCGCACCTCGGAATCGGGAATGTCGATCTCGATCGTCTCGTCGATGACCGGATAGACCCAGGCGCTGGAGAACGAGGTATGGCGGCGCGCGGCGCTGTCGAACGGCGAAATGCGCACCAGGCGATGAACGCCCGATTCCGTCTTCAGCCAACCATAGGCGTTGCGTCCCTTGATCTGCAGGGTCGCAGATTTGATGCCGGCTTCTTCCCCGTCGTGGAGTTCCAGGACCTCGACCTTCATGCCCCGGCGTTCGGCCCAGCGCGTGTACATGCGCAGGAGCATCTGCGCCCAGTCCTGGCTTTCCGTGCCACCGGCACCGGCATGGACTTCCAGGTAGGCGTCGTTGCCGTCGGCTTCGCCGGAAAGCAGGGTTTCCACCTGGCGCGCGGCGATCTCGTCGCGCAGCACCTTCAGCGCCGCTTCTGCCTCGGCGACGACGCTGTCGTCGCCCTCTTCCTCGCCAAGCTCGATCAGCCCGGTATTGTCCTCGAGCGCTGCGGTCAGCGAACGCACACCGACGATGCTCTCGTCCAGCATCTGCCGCTCGCGCATCAGCTTCTGCGCCTCCTGCGGATCGTTCCACAGGTCGGCTTCCTCGGCGCGCGCGTTGAGATAGTCGAGCCTTTTTACTGCGGCATCCCAGTCAAAGATGCCTCCTCAGCAGGCTTATGGCCTGCTTGATTTCGTCGACAAGATTTTCAGTTTCCGCACGCATGGCAGATCAACACCCCGGATATGGTGGCTGGGTTCGGCTTTCGCCCTGAATCGGACCGGAACATATGGAGCATGCCCGCCCGTGTAAAGCGGACAGGCTGCGTTATGCGTCGAACCCGTCAGTAGAGGCCGCCCGCTCCCGAGTTCACGGCGCGGTTGGCCTGCGGAGAAATGGTCTTCGCCCGCCCGGCTCCCTCCAGATCTTCCATGCCGATCACCCAATAGCTGTCGGCGGGACCCGTTCCGGGCTTGAAGGCCTCCATGATCACGCCGGGCTGGCCGGACTGCGCGTGCATGCCGGTCTTGCGGTCGATGGGGATCAGCTTCATGCCCTCGGGCACCTGAAAATCGACAGGACGCATGTCCTTCAGCGCCGACGCCATGAATTCCTTGAAGATGGGAGCCGCCAGGCCGCCACCGGTCGAGCCGCGCCCCATCGGCGTGGGCGTATCGTAGCCCATGAAGACGCCGACGACGAGGTCCGGCGTATAGCCCATGAACCAGGCATCCTTTTCGTCGTTCGTCGTACCAGTCTTGCCGGCAATCGGCCGGCCGAGTTCGGAAACGGTCACCGCCGTGCCGCGCTGGACCACGCCCTGCATCATCGAGGTGATCTGATAGGCGGTCATCGGATCGAGCACCTGCTCGCGGTCGTTGATCACCTCCGGCTCCGCCTGCCCGTCCCATTCGGTAGCCACGCACCCGTCGCATTCGCGCCGGTCATGCTTGTAGACGGTCTTGCCATAACGGTCCTGGATGCGGTCGATCAGCGACGGCACGATCTGCTTGCCGCCATTGGCCATCACCGCATAGGCCGAAGCCATCCGCATGACGGTCGTCTCGCCCGAGCCGAGCGACATGGCCAGCACCGGCAGCATCTTGTCGTAAAGGCCGAAATGCTCGGCGTAGTCGGCGACAAGCGTCATCCCCATGTCCTTGGCCAGCCGCACGGTCATCAGGTTGCGCGACCGTTCGATGCCCGCCCGCAAGGTCGAGGGGCCGGCCGATTTGCCGCCATAGTTCTTCGGTTCCCAGACAGAGTTGCCGACCTGGATCGAAATCGGCGCGTCGAGCACCACCGATGCCGGTGTGTAGCCATTGTCGAGTGCGGCGGCATAGACGATCGGCTTGAAGGCCGATCCCGGCTGGCGATAGGCCTGCGTGGCGCGGTTGAACTGGGAGTCCGCATAGGAGAAGCCGCCGACCATGGCGAGCACGCGGCCCGTATGCGGGTCCATCGCCACCAGCGCGCCCTCGATCTCGGGCACCTGGCGCAATTGCCACGAACGCTCCGTGTCCGGCTTCTTCTGCACGAACACCACATCACCGGGCTTGAGCACTTCGGACGGCGTGCTGGCCTTGACCCGCTTTCCATCAACCACATGGCGCATCGCCCATTGCATGTCATCGACGGCGATGGTTCCGGTCTCGCGCGTTTCGGCAAGCGCGCCGGACACTTCCCGCTTCGGCCTCAGGCCAATCGACACCATTCCATCCTCGGCGCCCAGCACGACCGCGAGCTGCCATTCAGGCACATCGCTCAGCATTTCCACCTCGCCGAGCGGGACACCCCAATCGCCGGAGGAAATGTCGATCTGCTTGAACGGGCCGCGGAATCCGCGCAGCGTGTCATAGCGCAGAAGGCCGTTCTGCAGGGCCTTGCGGGCGTAGAGCTGCAACTTCGGATCGAGCGTCGTGCGCACCGAAAGCCCACCTTCGTACAGCGCATCCTCGCCATAGCGGGAAATGATGTCGCGACGCACCTCTTCGGTAAAATACTCGCCGGCGAAGAGATAGCCGCCGCGCTGTCTCGGCTTGACGTCAAGCCCGGTCGCTTTCGCCTTTTCGCCTTCTTCGCTCGTCGCATAACCGTTGGCGACCATCTGATCGATCACCCAGTCGCGACGCTCGATGGCCCGGTCGGTGTTGCGGAACGGATGATAGTTGGATGGCCCCTTGGGCAGCGCGGCCAGATAGGCCGATTCAGCCAATGTCAGCTCATTGACCGACTTGTCGTAATAGGTCAGCGCGGCGCCGGCGATGCCGTAGGAGCCGAGCCCGAAGAAGATCTCGTTCAGATAGAGTTCGAGGATGCGGTCCTTCGAATAGGCCTGCTCGATGCGGAAGGCGAGCACCATTTCCTTGATCTTGCGCTGCATCGTCTGGTCGGAAGACAGCAGGAAATTCTTCGCCACCTGCTGTGTGATGGTCGATGCGCCGACCGGCCGGCGGCCGGAACCGACATTTCTTGCATTGGTCAGAACGGCACGCGCCAGACCGGTCACATCGACGCCCGGATGGGTGTAGAAATTCTTGTCCTCGGCTGACAGGAATGCCGCCTTGACACGATCGGGAACCGCCTGGATCGGCAGATAAAGGCGACGCTCGCGGGCGAACTCGGCCATCAACTCGCCATCGGCGGCGTGGATGCGCGTCGTCACCGGCGGTTCGTATTTCGCCAGCACCTCATAGTCGGGCAGGTCCTTGGTCAAATCGCCGATATAGATCGCGATGCCGGCCGCCACGAGCAACGCAAGCGCGATGCCGACGCCAAAGAAATAACCGATCAGACGTATCATGCCCGCTCCAATTCGTGCCCCGCAGCGCCCTGCCCGGTCCGGCAATATGGCGCGGGTCGCTCATTTCAAATCTTTGCCGGTGCGCCCTGCCGCGGAGAACCAAACCGCTCCGCAATGTGCCCCAGCCGTCCTGGCCATCGGGTTGAACGTTTTCCGTTCACCTTCCCGCCACCGTTTTCGTCCTGGAACGGACCGGCACTGGCGTGCTTCAGAATCCGACACCCATCAAATCATTGCCTTTTTTTGCCTCAGGCTTGTGGGCAAAATACGGCGAATGAATCGCAAATGAAATGCGCCGTCATTAAACCACGCAGCGTTGCAGGCTTGCAACGCCGACAGTTGAACAACCGCACGACTTCAACCGCCCGCTCCAAGCTTTGCCTTGGCGAAATAGCCGATCGCAGTGACGATTGCATCCATGGTTTTCGTCCGCCATTCCGGATCGCGCAATTGCGCCTCGTCACTGGGGTTCGACAGATAGCCAAGTTCCAGCAGAACCGAAGGAATGTCCGGCGCGCGCAGGACGCGGAATCCGGCATGGCGATGCGGGTTGTTCACCATCTGCATCGTGTCGGACAATTGGCCGATCAGGGTTCGCGCAAAACGGATCGAAAACGCGTGCGTCTCGCGCCGAATCAGATCGACCAGTATGTCCTCGACCTCATCCTGCCCGTCATCAGCGACCATCCCGGCGATCTCATCGGATAGGTTTTCGCGCGCTGCGGTCGCGGCGGCTGCCGCGTCCGAGGCCCTGTCGGAAACCGTGTACACGGTTGCGCCGCGCATGTTGCGGATGCCGATCGCATCGGCGTGGATCGACACGAACAGATCGGCATTCTTCTCCCGGGCGATGCGTACCCGCTCGTCGAGGCGCAGGAAACGATCGGTCTCACGCGTCAGGACGACATCATAATATCCTGTTTCTTCTAGCTTTTTTGCCAGTTCGAGCGCGAAGATGAGAGTAATCGTCTTCTCGACCGTGCCATTGATCCCCCGCGCGCCGCCATCGGCCCCGCCATGTCCGGCGTCGAGAGCCACGGTAAACCGCTTCTTCGCCGTCACTATATCCCGCACAGGCGATGACGCCGGTTTGCTGATGCTGGCGCGCAATGCGGCGTCGAAATCGGCGTTCGAGCTGGCGCGCAGCTCGATGATCAGACGAAAACCGTCCGAATTCTCATTCTGCATGACTTCGGCCTTTTCGACCGAGAACGGGCCTACTGCGTTGAACAGGATGCGCGCGCGCGCTTCGTCGACGGCGCCGTACTGGACACCCGTCACCAGACCACGCGGCGCGAGTTCGCGCACGTCGAAGGAAAACTCCGTCGCCGGCAGGTCGAGAACAAGACGGTTCGGATCGCGCAGCAGAAACCAGTTGACCGTCGGCGCCCGATCGAAATGCATGACGATGCGCGTGTATTGCCGGTCACCGGCCATCTTGTAGTCATGCGCCTTGAGCGCCGGAGCGGCCGCCTGGGCACCGTGAAGCGCAAGCAGAACAGCGCTCAGGAAAACTGCCAGGAAAATGATCGGTCGATGCAAACCGCTGGTCTCCGGTGCGTCATGCGATGGGTCAGTCGAATCAGGAGCGATGAAAACAAAAGAAAATGACAATTTTGTTCCCGAATCATCCCGGCCGAACATCTGCTTCTTGGCCATGGAACGCATGATAGGCAAACGGGTCACGCAGTTCAAAACGGAGCGCCGCTCAGCCAGCCTCCATCAGGCGTGATGGAAATCAGGGTTGCCAATGCAATTGTCAAATCATAAAAGCAGCTTTGAATCATCGCGCCATCCGTCCTTGGTTTGAGTCCCTGCTGACAATCGGCGATGACCATCGGGGCAAACCATTTTCAGCCGCCGCAAACAAGCACGGGCGGTGATTCAGAGGAATTCTTCAGGGCGTTTCCCCAACAATGGAAGCTCTGACTTCAAGAAACGGCCGGACCTCGAACGTCCGCGCCGGCTCACTGTGAGCAAAAGCTGGCCCGCTGCTCGGGCCTTGGTTGAAACGGTTCTGCCGGGCGATTTAATGGCTTCAGGCGCGATAGGGAACAGATCCGGATTAATGTGCACCGCATCGACGGTGCTCCGGCATTCTTTCGCGCAGCCGCCAGCGCCAGCGAACCTCCAATTATCCGGCACAGACTGTCAGTACGGCTTGCGGCAACGCCCGCGGGCTGCAGCCCGACAATCGTTCGCTGCCGGGGAGACAAGAATTTATGCCAAACAAAATGCTGATAGACGCCTCCCATCCGGAGGAAACGAGGGTTGTCGTACTCCGCGGTAACCGTATTGAAGAGTTTGATTTCGAATCGCAGGACAAGAAGCAGCTTCGAGGAAACATCTACCTGGCGCGCGTGACGCGCGTCGAACCTTCCCTCCAGGCGGCGTTCGTTGAATATGGAGGCAACCGGCACGGCTTCCTCGCCTTCAGCGAGATCCATCCCGATTACTATCAAATTCCGGTTGCCGACCGTCAGGCACTGCTCCAGGCCGAGGCCGCCGAGGCCAAGGCTGAGGACGAGGCCGAGGACAATGAGGTGCGCAACGCCCAGAAAGGCGGCCGCAAGCGCCGGCGCGCCAGCACGAAGCAATCCGCCAGGAAGGGCGACGCGTCCGCCGACGCCAGCGAGGCGGCGGATGATGAGAATGGCGACGCAGCCGCGCAAGACAAGGCTCCCGCCATGGCGGCGGACGCTGCTGCCGAGAGCGTTTCGGAAGAGCTCCGCTCCACCCGCGACAGCGACGACGACAATGGCGAGGACGATGTCGATACGGTCGGTGCGGAAGACGCACTCGACGAGGCGCAGAACCGCCGGCGCCCGGCCCGCAAGAACTACAAGATCCAGGAAGTCATCAAGCGCCGACAGATCCTGCTGGTCCAGGTCGTCAAGGAGGAGCGCGGCAACAAGGGCGCCGCACTGACCACCTATCTGTCGCTGGCCGGCCGTTATTCGGTCCTGATGCCGAACACGGCGCGTGGGGGCGGCATTTCGCGCAAGATCACCAATGTCCAGGACCGCAAGCGGCTGAAGGACGTGGTGCGTCATCTGGACGTTCCGGAAGGCATGGGTGTCATCCTGCGCACCGCCGGCGCCAACCGCACCAAGGTTGAGGTCAAGCGCGACTATGACTATCTGATGCGGCTCTGGGAAAAGGTCCGGTCCCTGACGCTGGAATCGACCGCTCCCTCCCTCGTCTACGAGGAAGGCAGCCTGATCAAGCGCTCCGTGCGCGATCTCTACAACAAGGACATCGACGAAATCCTGGTGTCCGGCGAGGAAGGCTATCGCGAGGCCAAGGACTTCATGCGCATGCTGATGCCGAGCCATGCCAAATCGGTCCAGCCTTATCGCGAGGTCACGCCGATCTTCGCCGGCAGCGGCATCGAAGCGCAGCTCGACCGCATGCTGCAGCCGCAGGTGACGCTGAAATCCGGCGGCTACATCATCATCAACCAGACCGAAGCACTGGTGGCGATCGACGTCAATTCGGGCCGCTCGACCAAGGAGCATTCGATCGAGGACACCGCCCTGCAGACCAATCTGGAGGCGTCCGAAGAAGTTGCCCGCCAGTTGCGCCTGCGCGACATGGCCGGATTGATCGTCATCGACTACATCGACATGGAAGAGAACCGCAACAACCGCGCGGTTGAAAAGCGTCTCAAGGATTGCCTGAAGAACGACCGGGCGCGCATCCAGGTCGGACGCATCTCGCATTTCGGCCTGTTGGAAATGTCGCGCCAGCGCATTCGCGCCAGCGTTCTGGAAAGCACGATGCAGCCCTGCTCCCATTGCGGCGGCACCGGCCATATCCGCTCCGAATCCTCCGTCGCGCTCTATGTGGCTCGTTCCATCGAGGAGTACCTGCTCAAGGATTCGCGCAACGACATCGCCGTGCGCACGCCAGCTTCCACGGCGCTCTATCTGCTGAACCACAAGCGCGCCAACCTGGTCGAGATGGAAAACCGCTTCGGCGTCTCCATCACGGTCGAGGCGGACGACGAGGTCGGCGTCCAGCATTTCGTCATCGTCAAGCAGCAGCTGGCCGACAAATCGGCCCACGGCCAGCCGCTTCCCGCCCCGACCATTCTCGTCGATGACGAGGACGAGGAGGACATTGAGGTTGCGACCGTCGTGGAGACCAGCGAGAGCGACGATGGCGAAAATCGCAAGCGCCGGCGCAAGCGCAAGCGGCGTGGCGGCCGCAACCGCAATGGCGGCGGCGACCAGGCGCATGCCGATCAAGGTGATGGCGAGCAATCCGCCGGAAGCGGTGACGATGCCGACGCTCAGGCCGATGGCGAAGAGACCGCGACACGGGGCGCAGGCGCATCGCAGGCAGCCGGCGAAGAAGGCGGCGAGCGCAAGAAGCGGCATCGCGGACGGCGCGGCGGACGGCGCAATCGGCGCGAAGACCAGCCGGACGACGCCGCGGCAGCGGAAAGCGCAGCCGACGGCGTTTCGACAGAAGCGCCGGAGACCGCCGAGGCAAGCGCCAAGGCCGACAACGCGCCTGAACAGGTGATGGTGGCGACGGAGGCAGCCTCGGCAGAGAATCTGGCGAGCGATGCCCCGTCATCCGACACCTCTGCGTCCGATGCCACGGCAGAGGAAGAGACGCCTGCCAAGAAGCCCCGCCGCCGCGCCCGCCAGAGCAAGGCCAAGGACGACGAGGCCCCGGCCAGCAAGAGCGGCGCGGCCAAGTCCGCTGCCGCCAGGTCAGCAACTGCCAAGTCCGCAACTGCCAAGTCCGCAGCAGCCAAGTCTGCAGCTGCAAAAGCGGCGGCGGAGACGGAGACGCCTGGGGCTGCCACTGAAGAGCCCGCATCCGTTGAGGCAGTGGACGTGGTCGAGGACGAAAAGCCGAAGCGCCGGGCACCGGCCAAGCGCAAGCCGGCCAAGGCCAAGGAGATCGCGGCAAGCGCCGAGCCTGTAGCCGTCTCGTCATCGTCCGAGCCTGCCGAGGACGGCGCCCCGCGCAAGACCGGCTGGTGGCAGCGCAAGGGCTTCTTCTGATCCTGAAGTCGAGTGATCGACGTGAGAAGAAGCCGGCGCTTGCGCCGGCTTTTTCGCACATTGCCAATGCCGCCGCGCACTCCCAGGCAGCGATCAAAACTAGCTGATCGGGGCGGTTCGGCCTTTCCATCGCCATTTTGCTCGGCTACCAATTTTGGCCATGTTTGAGAAGACTGCCATGCTCCGAACCGTCCTGCCGCGTTTAGCGGCACTTTTTCTGGCTGCAGTTCATCTGGTCGTGCTCTCAGCGCCTCCGGCAGCCGCTCAGCGGAACATCGCCATTGTTCGCGATGCCGAGATCGAGGCTTTGATTTCCGAGTATGCCCGGCCGATCCTCAAGGCTGCCGGCCTGGCGCGATCCGGGATCGACATCGTTCTCGTCAACGACCGCAGTTTCAACGCTTTCGTCGCCGGGCGGCGTATCTTCATCCACACCGGCACGCTGACGGACGCCGAAACGCCGAACGAGATCATTGGCGTCATCGCCCACGAGGCGGGACACATCGCCGGCGGACATCAGGAACGTCTGCGCCAACAAATCCAGCGCGCTCAGACCATGGCCATCGTCGCGGCGCTGGTCGGCATCGGCGCCGGTGTTGCCGGCGCCGCATCGAAATCGGGCGGCCTTGCCCAGGCGGGCGTCGGCATCGCTGCCGGCGGTGCGGAGGTGGCGCGCCGGGGCTTGCTCGGCTACCAGCGTTCGGAGGAGGCGACGGCCGACCGCACGGCGATCGACTATCTCAACGCAACGGGCCAGTCGGCCAAGGGCATGCTGACGACGTTCGAGCGGCTTGCCGGTGGGCTCGCCCTTGCCGGCGTCAATGTGGATCCCTACCAAATCAGCCATCCCATGCCGCGCGAGCGCATCGCCAACCTGCAGGAAGTGGCGAGGAAGAGCCTCCATTTCGATCGCAAGGATCCGCCGCAGCTGCAGTTGCGGCACGATTTCATGCGCGCCAAGATCGCCGCCTATACGCAAGGCGCCAACGCCGTCACCCGCCTGTTCCGGAGCGATCCGCGCGGCCTGGCGGCACGCTATGGCGATGCCATCTCCACCTATCTGCACGGCAATCCGGGCGCTGCGCTGAAGAAAGCCGATGCGCTGGTCGCCGAATTGCCGCGCAACGCGTATCTCCAGGAATTGCGCGGCGATATCCTGATCAAGGCAAACCGCCCTCTGGATGCCGCCAATGCCTATGCCAAGGCCATCGCGCTCGCTCCGGGAAGGCCGGGCCTCCTGCAGGTCGGCTATGGCCAGGCGCTGATGGCGACGGGCAAGCCCGATTTGGTCAAGAAAGCGGCCTCGGAACTGCAGACCGGCCTGTCGCGCGAACCCGAGTTCGCCAATGGTTACCGCTATCTGGCGCAAGCCTATGGCCAGTTGGGCGACATCCCCGCCGCCGAACTGGCGACCGCCGAGGGGCATTTCCATTCCGGGCAATACCGCGACGCGAAATTGTTCGCGCTCCGCGCGCAAAAGCAGCTGAAGCCCGGCTCGCCCGGCTGGCTGCGGGCCCAGGACATCATCCAGTACAAGCAACCGGGTTAGAGTCCGTGAACCTTTTGTCCAACTGAAGGCACTTAGTGTCGAACCCAACACTCGCATTAAATTGGAACCCATTATGAGACTTCCCAACACCATCGGCGCGCTGGCCACCGCTTCGCTCCTGCTGCTCTCCCCTCTGGCCGGCACAACCCAGGCCATGGCGGATGATGCGGCCGGCATCGACCGGCCGGCGATTGAAAAGATTGTCCGGGAATATCTGCTCGCCAATCCGGAGATCATGCTGGAAGTGCAGGAGGCGCTTGAGACGAAGCAGCGCGAACAGCAGGAAGTGGCGCAGCGCCAGGTACTCGAGAAAGCCAATGACGCAATCTTCAAGAGCAAGTATGACGGCGTCGTCGGCAATCCCGACGCTGCCGTCACGGTCGTCGAGTTTTTCGATTACAACTGCGGCTACTGCAAGCGCGCGCTGGGCGACATGCAGGCTCTGGTCGATGAGAATCCGGACGTTCGTTTTGTCCTCAAGGAGTTCCCGATCCTGTCTCCGCAATCGCGTGAGGCGCATGTGGTGTCGATGGCCGTGCACGTGATCGCCCCGGAGAAATACACCGATTTTCACGAGGCCCTGCTCAGCACCGAGACGCGAGCCGACGGCGACGTCGCGATGAAGATTGCCACGGGCCTCGGCATCGACGAACCCGCCCTGCGCGCCGAAATGGAAAACCCGCAGATTCAGCAACGCTTCGCCGAGACTTACGACCTGGCGAATCAACTCGCCGTCAGCGGTACGCCCGCCTATGTCATCGGCAAGGAGGTGGTTTTCGGTGCGCTCGGCAAGGACGTCCTTCAGGAAAAGATCGAAACGGCGCGCGCCTGCCTCGAGAACGCCTGCTGAGATATTTGGCGTCCAATATGCCGTTATGGGCTTCCCAACCCCTTTGTGGACAGAGAAAGAAGTCCCTTGCGATCTTTGCGGCACGGTCTAAGCCCTCTATAGAGGAGCGGACGATCAGGCCGGCAAGGCCACGGATGGGCCATGTCGGCGGCTTGGAGCATTTGTGCGGACGTCAGGTGGCACCACCTGACGTCCGCACAAATGCGCGAAACAAGGAGATGGAGCGTCCATTATGCGTCCAGGTGGACGAACGGCGCTCTAGGGGACATTGATGGCGGAAACAGTCTTCATTCTGAACGGGCCAAATTTGAATGCGCTGGGCAAGCGGGAGCCGGGCATTTACGGTGCCCAATCCCTTGCCGCCATTGAGGATGCCTGCGCGAAGAAGGCCGACGCGCTGGGCTTCGACACCGTCTTCCGCCAGTCCAATCACGAAGGTGATCTGGTCGACTGGATTCATGAGGCGGGCGAGAAGGCCGCCGGCGTCGTCATCAATCCCGGCGCCTATGGCCACACCTCGATCGCGCTGCACGACGCGGTGCTTGCGGTTCGTCCGCTACCGGTTGTCGAAGTGCATATTTCCAACATTCACGCGCGTGAATCCTTCCGCCATGTCTCGATGATCGCACCGGCGGCGACCGGCATGATTTGCGGTTTGGGCGCATTCGGTTATGTACTCGCCCTGGATGCGCTCGCCGCGCGCGTGCAGGGCTGAGAAAAAGCAGGACAGGAACATATGTCGACAAAGAAGACGGGGGTCGATCAGCAACTCATTCGCGAGCTTGCGGCGATCTTGAACGAGACACAACTGACCGAGATCGAGGTGGAGCAGGACGATCTGCGCATCAGGGTCTGCAAACAGGCCCCGACCGTGCAGGCCTATGCCTCACCGGCGCCGGCGCCGGCACAGGCGCCGGCCCAGCCGGCGATAGCCGCGCAGCCGCAGGAAGAGAAGGCGGCCAGCCCCGCCCACTCGAAGAACGCGGTGCCCTCGCCCATGGTCGGCACGGCCTACCGGTCGCCAGCGCCCGGTGCCAACATGTTCATCGAGGTCGGCCAGTCGGTCAAGGAAGGCCAGACGCTGCTCATCATCGAGGCGATGAAAACCATGAATCAGATTCCGGCCCCGCGCTCGGGAACCGTGACGGCGATCCTCTTCGAGGATGCGCAGCCGGTCGAGTATGGCGAGCCGCTGGTCGTGATCGAGTAGCCCGGGGCCGCCGCACATGTTTCACAAGATCCTCATCGCCAATCGGGGCGAAATCGCACTCAGAGTGCTGCGCGCCGCCAAGGAGCTCGGCATTCAGACGGTCGCGGTGCACTCCACCGCCGATGCCGACGCGATGCATGTGCGGCTGGCCGATGAAAGCGTGTGCATCGGTCCGCCTCCCTCGCGCGACAGCTATCTGAACATCCATCAGATCCTGGCCGCCTGCGAAATCACCGGCGCCGACGCCATCCACCCGGGTTACGGCTTTCTGTCCGAGAACGCCAAATTCGCCGACATCCTGGCCGCCCACAACATCACGTTCATCGGCCCATCGGCCGATCACATCCGTGTTATGGGCGACAAGATCACCGCCAAGAAAACCGTCAAGGCGCTGGGCATCCCGGTCGTTCCCGGTTCCGACGGCGCGGTAACCGACGACGGCGACGCCAAGCGCATTGCCGCCGATATCGGCTACCCGGTTCTGATCAAGGCATCGGCCGGCGGCGGTGGGCGCGGCATGAAGGTGGCACGCACCGAGGACGATCTCTCCGAAGCCCTGTCGACGGCGCGTTCGGAGGCCGGCGCCGCCTTTGGCGACGACGCCGTCTACATCGAGAAGTACCTGGAAAAGCCCCGCCATATCGAAGTCCAGGTCATGGGCGATGGAGCCGGCAAGGCGATCCATCTGGGCGAGCGGGACTGTTCGCTGCAGCGACGCCATCAGAAGGTCTGGGAAGAAGCCAACTCGCCGGCGCTCAACGTCGAGCAGCGCATGAAGATCGGCGAGACCGTCTCCAAGGCGATGGCCGATCTGGGCTATTCGGGCGCCGGAACCATCGAGTTCCTGTACGAGAATGGCGAGTTCTATTTCATCGAGATGAACACCCGTCTGCAGGTCGAGCACCCGGTCACCGAAGCCATCACCGGCATCGACCTGGTGCATGAGCAGATCCGCGTCGCCTCGGGCGGCGGCCTGTCGGCCAGGCAGGAGGATGTGCGTTTCGAGGGCCACGCCATCGAATGCCGCATCAACGCTGAAGACCCGCGCACCTTCACCCCCTCGCCCGGCACGATCAGCCATTTCCACACACCGGGGGGGCTCGGCATCCGCGTCGATTCAGGTGTCTATTCCGGCTACCGGATCCCGCCCTACTACGACAGCCTGATCGGCAAGCTCATCGTCCACGGCCGCAACCGCGTCGAATGCATGATGCGCCTGCGCCGTGCGCTGGACGAGTTCGTCGTCGACGGCATCAAGACCACCTTGCCGCTGTTCCAGGACCTGGTCGGCAATCCCGACATCGCCAATGGCGACTATGACATCCACTGGCTGGAGAACTATCTGGCCAAGGGTGATTGAAGCCCACCGCCGGATCGTCGCTCAGGCCGAGAGCATTTTGCAGTCAGGTGAAATCACCTGAGGTCCGCATAAACGCGAAAAAACAAGAAGATAGAGCGGGCGCCGCACTCATGGCACGACCCTTCGCTCCAGGCTACACGATCCCGCCCGACCTGCTGCTGCGCGCCTACGCCACCGGCGTGTTCCCGATGGCCGAGAGCGCCGACGACCCGGAAGTCTTCTGGGTCCGGCCGGAGACGCGCGGCGTCATTCCGCTCGATGCGTTTCACATTCCCAAGAGCCTGGCCAAGGCGCTGCGCCGCGCGCCCTTTCGCATTGCCTTCGACACGAGTTTCCAAGAGGTGATCGAGGGATGCGCCGAGGCGCGGGCCGGCAGCCGCGACACCTGGATCAACCATCCCATCCGCGAAGCCTACGCATTGCTCTTCGAGAATGGCCATTGCCACACAGTGGAGGCCTGGGCCGATGGTGAACTGGTCGGTGGACTTTATGGCGTCACGCTGGGCCGCGCATTCTTCGGCGAAAGCATGTTCTCACGCCGCACGGATGCCTCGAAGATCTGCCTGGTCCATTTGGTGCAGAGACTGCGCGAACGCGGCTTCGTCCTGCTCGACACGCAGTTCACGACGCCGCATCTCAAGCAATTCGGCGCGATCGATATTCCGCGCGCACGCTATGAGCAATTGCTGCAGGACGCGCTGCACGGCGACGAAGCGCGTTTTTCCTCCTGAGCCGCGATTATTCTAGTTGGTTTCCGGCGGCGGCACGTCCGAGGATTGCTTGCAGGTCTTCAGCCAGACGTCATAGACGGGATGCTCGACCGCGTTCAGCCCCGGGCTTTCGGCAAACATCCAACCGGTAAAGATGCGGCGGATGGCCCGGTCGAGGGTGATTTCGTCCACCTCGACAAAGGCATCCGTCTTCGGCTCCTCGGTTTCGACCGCCGTATAGCAGACGCGCGGCGTCACCTGCAGGGCGCCGAACTGCACGGTCTCGTCCATATAGGCGTCAAAGGAGATGATGCGACCGGTGATCTTGTCGATCCCCGTGAATTCGGCGACCGGATTCTTCAACCGCTCGGCATGCGCAGTCATGGTTGATGGCAAGATGAGCAGTACGGCCGCCAATGCGGCGCCGGCCATGTCACGCCTGATGTCCTGGATTGGATTCATATGTCTCGACACCCGCCTTTTTCGCGCCTTATCCGGGATACCTCGGCAGAATCGCCGCGTCCATGGAACATGCCACGTGGCTAGCGTTCAATTGTGGCAAGAAAGGCTCTTGCCTCACCCGCCGGGCGTCCACGCGTCGTAGTCGCCCGTCACGCGCGGCCGGTCCCCATTGGTCAGCGCGGAACCCTTCGGCCGGTAGGCGGCGGCCGAACCGGTCAGGTTCGGCAGGTGCGGCTTCTGCCATTCGCGCGGCGTATAATTCTCGTCAACGGGAGCGATATCGACCCGGTGATGCAACCAGCCGTGCCAACCCGGCGGCACCAGCGATGCGTCGGAAATTCCCTCGTAGATCACCCAGCGGCGCGTGCGGCCTTCCGAATCCTTGCCGCCCTGATAGTAGACGTTGCCGAACTCGTCCTCGCCGACCCGCGTGCCCTTGCGCCACGTATGAAAACGCGTGCCCAGAGTCTGGCCGTTCCACCAGGTAAAGAACTGAAGCAGGAACTTCTTCATCGCTTCCTCTAGAGCATTTTGCAGTCAGGTGAAATCACCTGACGTCCGCATAAATGCGGAAAACATAAAGATAGAGCGTCCTTTATGCGTCCGAATGGACGCATGGCGCTCCAGCCGCTTACCGTGACCGACCGGCATGGTCCGTCGATTGCGTTATGGCGTCCGCATGACCAGATGGCAAGGCCTGCGAGGCCATGTGCAACCTCATTTCAATTTCATCCGGATCGACCGTGTCGCCATGCCCGCCGAGAGGTTCGGCGGCGAAGAGCCGACGATGGCCACAACGTCGCGTCGTTCCGCGTGGCGGATCGACACGGACCGTCCTTCGGGCGTCGGTTCCATCCCGTCCGTCACAGAGGTTTTTCGTAGATCAAGGCAGGAATGCCCGAACCGCCCTCTCCACAATTCTCCGTGCGGCCGATCTGGGCAAACCCGTGCGCGTCATAAAAGGCGAGCGCCTTGCCGTTGGCTTCCTCGACCTCCAGCCTGATCTGGCACGCATCCGGGAAACAGGCCTCCATCTCGTCCAGCAGCGCCACACCAATGCCTCGCCCCTGGCGCTGCGGGCGCACATAGAGCTGGTGCAGCATCACCGTCTTGCCCGCGTCGAGCGCCTCGGCAAAAGCCATGCCGCCGATCTCCTCGCCGCTGTCGGCAACGACGAACTCGCAATTTGGCTTCGCAAGCCTGGTCTCGAGCGCAGCAATCGAATGCCAGGCATCGGTGATCTCCGCCACGCGCGCGGCGCCATAGAGCGAATCGTAAGTGTCGTGCCAGGTTTCGATCAGAAGCGCGCGAACCGCCGGCAGGTCGCCGCGCGCCGCGGTTCTGACGAAATACGGCCCCGCTTCACGCATCGATGCCGAGCTTCGCCTTGACCAGATCGTTGACGGCTTGCGGGTTGGCCTTGCCCCCCGTCGCCTTCATCACCTGGCCGACAAACCAGCCGGCCAGCGTCGGCTTGGCCCTTGCCTGCTCGACCTTGTCCGGGTTGGCGGCGATCACGTCGTCGACGGCCTTCTCGATGGCGCCGGTGTCGGTCACCTGCTTCATGCCGCGTTCGTCGACGATCTTGCGCGGATCGCCGCCCTCGGCCAGCACGATCTCGAACAGATCCTTGGCGATCTTGCCGGAAATCGTCCCGTCCTTGATCAGGTCGATCACCGCGCCGAGCTGATCGGGCGAAACAGACGTGCTTTCAATATCCTGGCCGGATTTGTTCAAAGCGCCGAGCAGGTCGTTGATGACCCAGTTGGCGGCCGTCTTCCCGTCGCGCCCCTCGGCCACCTTCTCGAAATAATCGGCCGTCGCCTTTTCAGCGATCAGCACGGAAGCGTCATATTCCGACAGGCCGAAGGTCGCGATGAAGCGGGCCTTCTTTGCGTCCGGCAGCTCGGTCAGGCCGGCGGCCAGCGCGTCCACATAGGCCTGGTCGAATTCCAGCGGCACCAGGTCCGGGTCGGGGAAATAACGGTAGTCATGCGCCTCTTCCTTGGAGCGCATCGAGCGCGTTTCGCCCTTCACCGGGTCGAACAGCCGCGTTTCCTGGATGATGGTTCCGCCATCCTCGAGAATGGCGATCTGCCGCCGCGCTTCCGATTCGATCGACTGGCCGACGAACCGGATCGAGTTGACGTTCTTGATCTCGCAGCGCGTGCCGAAATCGCCGCCGGGCCGGCGCACCGACACATTGACGTCGGCCCGCATCGAGCCCTCGTCCATATTGCCGTCGCACGTCCCCAGATAGCGCACGATGGTGCGCAGCTTGGTCAGGAAGGCCTTCGCCTCGTCGGCCGAGCGGATATCGGGCTTGGAGACGATCTCCATCAGCGCCACGCCAGACCGGTTGAGGTCGACATAGGACATGGTCGGGTGCTGGTCGTGCAGAGACTTGCCGGCGTCCTGCTCCAGATGCAGGCGCTCGATGCCGACGGTGATTTCCTCGAACGAGCCGTCCTTGGCCGGCCCGACGGAGACGATCACCGCGCCCTCACCGACGATCGGCTGCTTGAACTGCGAAATCTGGTAGCCCTGCGGCAGGTCCGGATAAAAATAGTTCTTCCGGTCGAACACGGAGCGGTGGTTGATCTGCGCCTTCAGGCCGAGTCCCGTACGGACGGCCTGCCGGACGCATTCCTCGTTGATCACCGGCAGCATGCCCGGCATCGCCGCGTCGACGAGGCTGACATTGGCGTTCGGCTCGGCGCCGAACGTCGTCGAGGCGCCGGAGAAAAGCTTCGCCTCGGAGGTCACCTGGGCGTGGATTTCCATGCCGACGATGACTTCCCAGTCGCCGGTCGCACCGGAAATGAAGCGCTTCGGGTCGGGCGTGCGTGTGTCGATGAGTGTCATGATTTCGCGGGGCCGTGCAGTCGGATTGTTCGGAATTGGACTGCCGCATTGGCTAATGGTCTGACCGAAACGGACGGTACCCGTCCGTTTCGATAAGTCAGCCCACAAGCTATTGATCTGGTGGGGCGATTTACCCTGACAGATGGGTACCATCTGCCAGGATCGCACCACTAGACCAATCGCCAACTCATGGCAAGCCAAGCGCTTTATTCTGGCCATGGTTTGCGCTATGAAACGGCCTTCGAACGGAGCCTTTATGTCCACCACCTTTGAGTCCCGCTAGGGCCCCGGCCTGATCGAACGTCAGGATCGGGGCGCGAAAACCTTGAACCCCGTGCTGCACTCAGCAGCGCGGCGCTTAGTGTTGGCCTTCGGCCAACGGTTTTCCCAGGACTTCAAGACCATGGACATATCGCGCGCAGAACAGCGCATCCTGCACATATTGGCGCAGGGCGGCCGCATCGACGTCGAGAAAGACGAGAATGGCCGCATCCACGAACTCAGCTGCGTCACCCGCGACGGCTGGTATTATCCCGGACTGGAAATCGGGCTTTTTCGCAAGATGAAGCGCAAGCGGGCCATCCAGTCGCGCAATGGCGGTCCTTACCGGATCACCAGGCGCGGCCTGGCTCTGGTGCGCTCGCAACCCGACAACCGATGAAGCAAAGGATGCTTGAACGAAAGAGGCTGCCGGAAACGGCAGCCTCGCATCCCTCAGGCCGTGGCGATGTAGCTGCGGATATCCTCCGCCTCGCGCTCGACCTCCTCGATGCGCTTCTTGACCACATCGCCGATCGATATGATGCCGGCGATGCGTCCGTCATGCTCGACGGGCAGATGGCGGAACCGACCCTGGGTCATGATCTGCATGACCTCGTTGACGGTGTGGTGCTCCTCGCAACGTTGCACCTTTGCCGTCATCACGGAGGAAATCGGCTGTTTCAGGGCCGCGGCGCCGTCCTGGCCGACGACGCGAACGATGTCGCGCTCCGACAATATCCCGGCGATCCGGCCGCCATCACTGGTGACCACCACGGCGCCGATGCCGCGTCCGGCCAGAAGCTGCGCCGCTTCCGCCAGGCTTTTGTCCGGCGCGATCGTGACGACGTCACGCCCTTTGGAGTCCAGAATGGCCTTCACGGTCATGGCAATCTCCTTCTACCGGCAACGCGATAATGTTGCGCCGAGGCCACCTCGTTTGCAAGCCTTTGAATGCCGGCGGCATTAACGCCTTCAGCCCCGTGAAAACCCGGGCTTCGCCGCTCACCGGTCGAACAGGCGGATGGCGAAGAAGCCAAGCAGGAAGCCGCCGATATGCGCCTCCCAGGCGATCTGCGGCGAATCGGGCGAAGCGCCGATGCCCAACCCGGTGACCAGATTGACCGCCATCCAGACGGCGAGGAACACGATGACCGTCCGCGACCGCAGCACGAGAGGAACAGGCAGGACCGGGCCGGTGAAGGACGGTTTCGGCTGGCGGCGGTCGACGCGGAAGGCGAACCGCGCCGCCGCCCCCATCATCGCCGAGATCGCTCCCGAAGCGCCGACCAGGGGGGCTGCCGACATTGGATGCAGAACGAAATGCAACCCTGCCGCCGCCGCCGCGCCTGCCACCCAGAAGAGAACGAAGCGCATCGAACCGATCCGATTGGCCAGCGGCGAGCCGAACGCCGCCAGCCAGATCATGTTGACCGCCAGATGTGCGATGCCGCCATGCAGGAAGGAATAGGTGATTGGGCTCAGCACCGCATAGATGTCGAATGCGTAGGGTCCCGTATAGCGGATCGGCAGGAACGCGAAGCGCACCGTGAGCCATATCCCGAGCCACAGGCTTTGCAGCGCGAATATGCCGACGCAGGCCAGCGCGAAAACCGTGACGATCAGCGCCAGATTGAAGACGGGTTCACGCCGCAGCGGTGGCCCCGCCTCCCCGTTCGGCCCATCATTTGTGCCAATGGGATCAGCAGAGGAATCGGCGGCGGGATCAGCGGCCGATGCGGCCTCGTCTTTTTCCTTGTCCATCGCCTTCGGTAGCAGAGGATGCGGCAAGAAAAAAGCCGCTCAGGATTTCTCCTGAACGGCCTGGTCGAGCCCCCTGTCGATACTCTCTGAGAGCATCGGCGCCTGCCCCGTCTTCCGCCTGATTCGGCGTGTCTTGACGAAATGACCCTGCCACCGCCCGGCGCGGCGGGCAATCTAAACCCTTTTTTAACCTTAACGAAATCCGAGGGTTAACAAGTCCAGCCGGTCTGGCACGCAACCTGCAGCCATCCACATGTCGCTATTGAAATTGCCCCCACCTGTCCGCCTATGAGACAGGCCCGGGCCGCAAGCAGGGAGCCAACAGGCATGAAACAGGACGGTTCTGTAACACTGTTCCAATATTGGGACAGGTTGCGTGGCAATCGCCCGGCGCCCAAGCGCACGGAGATCGAACCGGCGGACATCAAGACCCTGCTGGCCGACACGTTCATCCTGGAGAAGGATGCGCGCGGCGAAGCCGTGTTCCGCCTTGCCGGCACCCGTCTTTGCGCCACGTTCGGCAAGGAATTGAAGGGTTTTTCGTTCGCCTCGCTGTGGGCGGAGAAGGACCAGGCCGTCGTCGGCAAGCTTGCCCGCAGCGCCTTCGACATGAAGTCCGTGATCGTCTTCGCCTTCGATGGCTGCACCGCCGGCGGCGAGACGGTGGGTTTCGAGCTCCTGCTGCTGCCGCTTGACGGCGGCATCGAGAGCCCACGGGCGCTCGGTTCGCTCATTCCCTGCAACAAACCGTTCTGGCTCGGCACCGAAGCCATCGTCGAATGCCGCGTCACCTCGCTGCGCATCGTCGATGCCGATCGCGAGCCGGTGTTCCTGAAGAACCGCCCGGCGGTTCCCGTGCCGCCGCTCGCCCCCGACGGCCGCTCGCTCACCGACAGTCTGATCGAACCAGGCCACGGCCGGCGCTTTCGCCATCTGGTTGTCTTCGAGGGCGGACGCAACGGCTGACCCTTACCGCTTGTTAACCCGTCAGGCGTAGTTTTGCGCTGCTCCAAGCAGGCAGCAGGAACTGCCGTGGCGCGAGCGTGGAAGAGGACAATGTCTGCGGCGATCAACCCCATCCCCTTGCGCAGCGAGCGGCGGAATTTTCAGCGCGTCAGGGTGACGATTTACGGCCGGTTCATGCTCGAGGACCGGACCGAGCACGCTTGCCGCGTCATCGACATGTCGCCGGGCAACGCATCGCTGATCGCCGACCGGGCGGGACGCCCGGGCGAGAAGATCATCGCCTACCTGGATCACATCGGCCGTATCGAGGGCATCGTCACGCGCACGCTGGACCACGGCTTCGCCATGACCATCGTCGCCTCCGACCGCAAGCGCGACAAGCTTGCCGCCCAGCTCACCTGGCTTGCCAACAAACACGAGCTGGACCTGCCCGAGGACCGCCGCCACGAGCGCATTGCGCCGCGCAATCCAGTCAGCACGCTGCGCCTGCCCGATGGCGGGGAATATCGCTGCCGCATCATCGATCTTTCCCTTTCGGGTGCGGCTATCGAAAGCGACATCCGGCCCGAAAAGGGAACCCAGGTTCACCTGGGAACGATGCGCGGCCAGGTGGTGCGTCATTTCGAAGACGGCATCGCCATCGAATTCGCCGGCATCCAGAACCGACAAGCGCTCGAAGCCGAGTTCTCGCTGCCAAGCGACAATTGATCGCTCCTTGACCTCAGCCTCCCGGCGGGATGATCTCTGGCCCCTTCGGATCGAACGCCTCTCCGCCAATCGCCAAGCCAAATTTCGACCATCAGTGCGGCTGACGTCAAAAGAACCGCCAGCACATCGCGCGGATCGTCCTTGGACAAAACACCTGAAACTGTAGTCGGTCATCACCACTACAGCCCGAGCGTTCTTTGGGACGATCTATACTCCCCTACACCCCATTGCATTGACCTGGTGCGTGGTTCGACAAGCTCACCATGAGGGCGGTTGGACCTGGCCGGGAGCCTGATTCCAAGGCGTGGCAGATGGGCTTTGCAACCCTATACCTCCCCTCATGGTGAGCTTGTCGAACCGCGCACGACGCTGTTGCCACAAGATACAGCACGACTGAAATCGGCATGCGTCGTGTACTGCTGGAACGCAGCACAAGGGCGCTGGAGGTTACTGAATACGCACCGTGCTTTCCGAAAATCGATTCCGTACCGATGCGGTAGACCAAAACGCCGACCCAGGCAGACGCACCGCCCAACAGCGTCGCAGCCCGCGCACCATAATCGCTAAAGTTTTAGACAAATTCTATTCAAATATAAATCAAAACAGATTTTCATTTTATACTTATTAATCGAAAACAACAGTAGAATTTATCGAGATTTATACTGCGAGATTTTGCCTGGAATAAATCCCTACATGTCATTGTCCTCTCAAACGGGGAGACAAGACGATGGGGATTACAAGAAGCTTGCGGTTTGCCGCCGCTGCCGTGACGCTGCTCGCGTCGCTGGGAGCGAGCGCATATGCGGCCCCCAATTTCATGAAAACCGGTGGCCTGACGACACAGCCCATCGGACATTACGAGCTTTGCCAGCGGGAACCCGGCGAATGCCGGCAAACCACCGCCAATGCGCGGCCGATCACGCTGACACGCAAAGTTTGGCAAGCGATGATCGACGTCAACAATTCCGTCAACACCTCTGTCATGCCGCGCACCGACCAGGAGATGTGGGGCGTCGAGGAATACTGGTCCTATCCCGACGTGTACGGCGATTGCGAGGATTATGTGCTGGAGAAGCGCAGGCTTCTGATGAAGGCCGGCGTGCCGGCGGGCAATCTTCTGATCACCGTCGTGCGCCAGCCGAACGGCGACGGCCACGCGGTGCTGACGGTGATGACCAGCCTGGGCGACTACATACTGGACAATCTGGAGCCTCGCGTCCTGGCCTGGACCGACACCGAGTACACGTATCTGAAGCGGCAGTCGGCCGCCAGTTCCGGCAAGTGGGTCAGCATCAATGACGGCCGTGCCACCGCGGTCGGCAGCGTTGCCTCCAGCCAGTAGGAAACACCTCTCGAGGGCGCGCATGACGGATGGGGCGCGCGCGACAGACAAACTCTTGAATTTTCAGGCGATGCCGCGCAGCCGATCGAATGATGGCGGCACAAGCCTGATACGGATACCCGGTCGAGTCCCCACCTCCCCGTCCCCAACGACCGGGTTTAGGAGCCGGCCCAGTCCTCTGGGTCGGCTCCGCTTTTGCAGACGCCTCAGGCCGGCTTCAACCCGGTCATGAACCGGCGCGCGTTCTCCACGTAATGGGCAGCCGACCATTCCAGCCTCTTGACCGCCGCCTCGTCCAGCGTCCGGATGGCCTTGGCCGGCGTGCCGACGATCAGCGAATTTTCTGGAAACGCTTTCCCCTCGGTCACCAGTGCCCCGGCGCCCACCAGCGAATTACGGCCGATCTGCGCGCCGTTCAGGACGATGGCGCCCATGCCGATCAACGTGTTGTCGCCGATCGTGCAGCCGTGCAGCATCGCCCGGTGGCCGATCGTGCAGCCACGCCCGACCCGCAGCGGAAAACCCATATCGGTGTGCAGGACCGAGTGTTCCTGGATGTTGGTATCGTCGCCGATGTCGATCAGCTCATTGTCGCCGCGCAGCACCGCGCCGAACCAGACACCGGCATTGCGCCCGAGCCTCACCCGGCCGATCAGCGTCGCGTCGGGGGCGATCCAGTTGGAATCGGGCTGGTCGAAAAGCGGCGTTTCGCCCGCAAGCGCATAGATCGGCATTGGCAAGTTCCTGTTCGAACGGATGCCGCAACATACCGCACCCTGGTGCGATTCAGAGCAGGTTTTGCGTCGATTTGAAAGTTTGCGCCGGAGCGTACCCATGCCCGTCCAACCCGACATCGCCGTGCTGCAAAACGCAGGACCAGCGGCAACTACAAGCAGAATCCCGGGAATCGCGCCCATTTTTACGCCTCGTTTACCATAATGGCTTCAGGTTCGCTGCAGCGTGCGCGGCAAGCTTCGCGCAGATTCTCGTGTCTCGCCCACTGGATCGGGGCGAAGCGTCAAGTGGCGGCGGCAATGGAGACGACAATTTTGACAAATGCGCCGGCAGCGCCGAACCCGCGCTTCATGCTGCGCATCTTCCAGGTCAGCGTCATTCTTCTATTCATCTCGCTCGGCATCGCGGCTGCCGGAAAATGGCTCGGCGGCTCGATGGCGGCGGCCGGCCACAGCGAAGCCACGCAAATCCATGAGATCGTCATCGGCAACAACGTGCTGGCGGTTCCCGAAAACGCCATCCGCTTCGAGGGCGCGCGGCGCAGCGGGATCGCCCGTCGGCTCGACCTTTATCTCCGCTGGCCCGAACTTGGCGGTTACACGCGTGCCACGCGCGACGATTTCAACCATGTCGACGGCGCGCGACGCATCATCTTCCTCACGTTCGAGGAGCGGGTGATGTCGCGCGACATGAGCGGCCGCCTCGAGCCGATCTATGCCCATGTCATCAACGCCAAATCCATCGCCGGCCCGAACGGCATCAGATTCTACGGTTTCAAGCCCGAGGCCGGCTATCGCGGCGAGGCGCTTGCCGTCGCCGACGGCAAGGCTGGCGAACGTCCCTTCGTCGCCCGCTGCCTGAGTGGCGTGGCGGCCCGCGAATCCCTGGCGCCGTGCGAGCGCGACATCGCCATTGGCGACGATATGAGCCTCACCTACCGGTTCCCGGCCGAATTGCTCGGCGATTGGCCCGTGCTCGATGCGGCCGTCACCGGCAGGGCGAAAATCTATCTCCAGACCTTGCGCTAGGGCGCCATGCGTCCATTCGGATGCATGAAGGACGCTCTATCTGTTTGATTTTCCGCGTTTATGCGGATGCCAAGTGAGTCCAGCTGACTGCAAAATGCTATAAAAAAGACCTGGAAATCGCCACCGATTACCAGGTCCTT
This sequence comes from Nitratireductor soli, assembly GCF_001050155.1. GTDB lineage: Bacteria > Pseudomonadota > Alphaproteobacteria > Rhizobiales > Rhizobiaceae > Nitratireductor > Nitratireductor soli. The sequence continues at coordinate 76,104 of NZ_LFVY01000018.1, read as the reverse complement.
TTGGTCCTCCAGCAAGCTGGCTATGCCGCTACAGATCGATGTCGAGAATGGCCATCGAGAAATTGTAGGAAAGCTCGCCCTCTTCCTCATCCTTGAAGATAAGGCCGAGAAATTCGTCGCCCACATACAATTCGCAGGAATCCTCCTTGCGCGGACGCGCCTTCACCGAGAGCGTCTGGTTGTTGAAGGTGCGTTTGAAATACGCTTCGAGCTTTCTGATTTCGTCGGGATTCAAAAGATGTCTCCGGTGCCTCTGGATGGTGCGTCGCTATGCGCGCACTATGGTCATCTGTCTGTTTTGGCGCGATCTTTTCGCGAAACACGATACCGATATGCGAACATTACGCCTTCGGTCTAGCCGGGCTTCTGGCACGACGTCCAGCGCGCTGTAAACCCTGAAACGGAATTTCATCCGCAAACCGCGCATTGGTCAACAGGGCGCCCAGTGGTCCCGGCTCAAGCCTCGTCGTGCAGGATCTGGTCCATCGAGCGCGACGGTTCGCGGCATCCCGATTCACCGACGACACGCGCCGGCACGCCGGCAACGGTCTTGTTCGGCGGCACGGACGCCAACAGGACCGAGCCCGCCGCCACGCGCGCGCAATGCCCGACCTCGATGTTGCCGAGGATCTTCGCCCCGGCGCCGATCAACACGCCGTGGCGGATCTTCGGATGCCGGTCGCCGCCTTCCTTGCCGGTGCCGCCCAGCGTCACCGCATGCAGCAGCGAGACATTGTCTTCCACCACCGCGGTCTCGCCGATCACCACGCCCGTGGCATGATCGATGAAGATGCCCTTGCCGATCCGCGCCGCCGGGTTGATGTCGGTCTGGAACACGGCCGATGAACGGCTTTGCAGGTAAAGCGCGAAATCCTTGCGCCCCTGCCGCAGCAGCCAGTTGGCCAGCCGATGGGTCTGGATCGCGTGGAATCCCTTGAAGTAGAGCACCGGCATCAGGAACCGGTCGCAGGCCGGGTCGCGGTCGTAATAGGCCTGGATATCGACCCGCACGGTCGTGCGCCATTCCGGCTCGTCGCCAAGCATGGCGTGAAATGTCTGGCGGATCAGATCGGCGCCCATATCGGGATGGTCGAGCCGCTCGGCGACCCGGTGGATGACGGCGCTTTCCAGATCGTCATGGTTGAGCACCGTTGCGTAAAGGAAGGCCGCCAGCAGCGGATCGTTGGCCACCGCTGCTTCCGCCTCGCTGCGCACCGCGCGCCAGATCGGGTCGACGGGCTCGGGCGCGTCCTTGCGGGCGCCATCTTCTCGAACCGCATTGCGGGCGCTCATGGCTGATCTCCAATGACAGCTGATCTTGCGTTGCCACGAAACATACGCCAGAAGCCAGGGCAATTGAACCGCAAAAAACCTTGAACCCGGTTGCAGGGATTTTGAACGATGGCCGCCGACCACACCGCGACACAAACCGGTTTCACCCTCTCGATCGACGACCAGGTGGCGACGATCACGCTCGACCGGCCCGAAAAGATGAACGCCGTCACGCAGTCGATGTGGCGGGCACTTGCTGAAACGGTCATCGAGGTGAGCGGCGGCGACACCGCGCGCGCGATCATCCTGACCGGCGCGGGCGGCGATTTCTGCGCCGGCGCCGACATCGGGGAGTTTGACACGGTGCGGCGCGATGCCGACACGGCACGCACCTACGAGGCGCTGAACGCCGCAGCTTTCGCTGCCATCCGCAATGCCGCCGTGCCGACCATAGCGGCGATCGACGGCGTCTGCTTCGGCGGCGGATTTGGCCTGGCGGCCGCCTGCGACCTCAGGATCGCCACGCCGGACGCCCGTTTCGCCGTGCCGGCGGCAAAGCTGGGACTTGCCTATCCGGTCGAGGCGATGGGCGACATCGTCGCCACCGCCGGCGCGCAGATGGCGCGCTTCCTGACCTTCAGCGGCGCGCGGATCGACGCACAGAAAGCGCTCGACTGCGGGTTTCTGCTGGAGATCACCCCATCCGACGCCCTGCAAGAGCGCGCCCGAGAACTCGCTTCACTGCTGGCGCGAAACGCGCCCCTGTCGATCCGCGCTTCGAAAGCATCGATTGCCGCGGCTCTGTCGGGCCGTGCCCAGGATGTCGAGCATGCCCAGGCGCTGGGCGACGTGACATTCGAGAGCGCCGACTACGCCGAAGGCCGCAGGGCGTTCGGTGAAAGGCGGGCGGCGAAGTTCACCGGAAGATAAGGCTATGCCGCCTGATCGCGGTTGAGGAATTTCAGGATTTCATTCGCAAAAACATCATTGCGGTCGCCGGCCACCATGTGCCCGGCCCCGCCGACATCCACATAGGAGGCGCCCGGCGCCAGCGAGACGAATTCGCGCGCATGGGCCTCCTGCACCAGTTCCGAGCGCATGCCGCGCACCAGAAGCACCGGCAGGTGAAGCCCGGGCAATCCCGTCATCAGTTCCTGCATCAGCGCCTCGGCGCCGGAGTTGATGTTTTTCGCGCCCTTGATGAAGGCCGGATCCCAATGCCAGCGGTAGCGGCCGTCCTCGTCGCGGCGCAGATTCTTGCGCAAGCCTTCGAGCGAACGGCGCGGCGCGCGATGCGGCAGGTAGGCGGCGATCGCCTCGGCGGCTTCTTCCAGCGAGGCGAACCCCTCCTCCATGCGTGCGCCCATGAACCCCTGGATCTTGTCGACGCCCTGCGGATCGAGCCGCGGCGTGATGTCGACAAGCACCAGCGCCTCGAGCAGCGGTCCCTCTTGCATTTCCGCCGTCAGCGCGGCCAGTCCGCCGAGCGAGGCGCCGACCGCCGATGGGCGGGCGTGAAAACGCTCGTTCACCTGCCTGATCACCGCTGCCGCGTCCTCGCCGTAGTGGCGGAAACCGTAATGGCCGGTCTCAACCCAGGCGCTCTCGCCATGACCGCGCTGGTCGACCGAGATCGCCCGCATGCCCTGGCGCGCCACTTCGCGCGCCGTCGCATCCCAGGCGCGCCGCGTCTGGCCGCCGCCATGCAGGAAAATGACCGGATGACCGCCACCATCCCACAGATCGGCCACAAGCGGGTTTCCTTCCGCCCCGGTAAAGGAAATCTGCTGACGCTCAACCAAGCGGGTGCTCCTCCAGAAACGCCAGTGCGCGCGCCTTGAAGGTGCGGTCACCGACGGCCAGCATATGGTCGCGCCGCTCGATCGCAAAGGCTGTCGCGTTTGGCAGCAGCGCCGCAAGCGCTTCCGGCGAGCCGGCGATGTCGTCGCGTGTGCCGACGGCGACCAGGGTCGGCGCGGTGATCCGTGCCGCCTGCTCATTGCTCAACAATTCGCGCGAGGTGGCGATGCAGGCAGCCAGCGCCTGGCGATCGCTCTTCGTCTGGTCGGCGAATTTACGGAACATCTGGCCGCGCGGCGACGTGATGGTTTCCGGATCGGCGGCAAGCAGCGCCGCGGCGATCTCGTCCCATTCGCCCACCCCCTCGATCATGCCGATGCCGAGCCCGCCGAGGATCAGCGTCGCGACCTTTTCGGGGTGCTCCAGCGCCAGAAAGGCGGACACGCGCGCGCCCATGGAATAACCCAGCACATGGGCGCGCCCAATGCCCAGATGATCGAGCAGCGCCGCGGCGTCGCCAGCCATCTTGACCGGCGTATAGTCGGCTTCCTCGTAGCTCCCGGCGGATTGTCCGTGGCCGCGATTGTCCAGCGCGATGACGCGATAGCCCGCCTCGCGCAGGCTCTTCACCCAGCCGGTCGCCACCCAGTTGACGAAATGCGTGGAGGCAAAGCCGTGAATGAGAAGGATTGGATCGCCATGGCCTTCATCGATGAAAGCCAGCTCGAACCCGTCATGAACAAATGATTGCATGTCGACTGAAGGACTACCCGTTGGAAATTACTTGCCCGCCGGCGCGTCGATGCGCGGATGGCGCAGGCGGTTGCCGATCTCGATCCCCGATTTCTGCGCGGTTCCGGCAGGCAGTTCAAGCACGAATTGCGCCTGAACGTTCGGCGAGATCGATGCGGTGGAGAAAGGAACGCCGCGGTCGATCGCCCGCACGACGCCATCGGCGCCAATGAACAACAGGTCGAGCGGCAGCGGTGTGTTCTGCATCCAGAACCCCTGCCGGCTTTCCACGGGAAAGATGAACAGCATGCCGCGGTCGGCCGCCATCGCCTGGCGGAACATCAGGCCGCGTTGCCGCTCATGCGGCTCGTCGGCGATCTCGATCGAGAACCGCTGCTCGCCGGACCGCGTCTCGATGACCAGCGGATCGGCATCGGCCGGCAGGCGCATGACGGTCGTCTGCGCCAACGCCGTCGGCAGGGCCGCCAGGAGCAGGATGACGGTGAAGACAATGAACGCAACGCGGCGCGTCAAGGCGTTTGAGAAGGTCGAACCCGCTGACCGCGTCATTGGCGCACCCCGATTGAAAAGACGCGCATCACATCAATGCGCGGCCACCAGCGTGCCCTTATCCGGGTAGATTTCGGCGGCCATAAGGCCTTTGTCACCACGCCCGAAACGCACCAGGACCACCTGCCCCGGCCGCAATTCGGTGATGCCGTAGCGGCGCAGCGTTTCCATATGGACAAAAATGTCTTCCGTTCCCTCGCCGCGCGTCAGGAAGCCGAACCCCTTGGTCCTGTTGAACCATTTGACCAGGGCGCGCTCGAGCCCGCTGTCGGGTGTGACGATCACATGGGTGCGCTGGGTCTGGTCCTCGACCGGATGGACGGCGGTCGAAAGGTCGACCGACAGAACCTTGAAAGCCTGCAGGCCCTTGTCGCCCTGCCGCACCAGGCATTCGACGCGCGCCCCCTCGAGCGCCGTCTGGAAACCGTCCTTGCGCAGGCAGGTCACATGCAGGAGCACGTCGCCAAGCGCTTCCTCGTCCGGCAGGATGAAACCATATCCCTTGGCGACATCAAACCATTTGATTGCGCCTGAAATCTCGATAAGTTCCCCGCCATCCTTGGCGTCGTCCACTTGTGACGCCTGGTCGCTCGCCCCGTATCCTCCGGTTGCCGAGGACTTGTCATCCATCCCGATAAGCCTTTTTTCAAGTCCGCCCGACTCACTGTCCCTATGAAAGATAACATTCGTGCTTTGTGGCATAGCAAGACCTAGTTTCTGATTTTCAACAACAGGTGGAAACACCGGAATTTGAAGGGTTTCGCTGCCGTGGTACAACCGGTTAACGGTGATCATTGCCGGTCGGAGGGGGTAGAAGCCTCGTTCCGTTTACGTAAACAAAAGCTGTGAGAGAAAATATGCGATACCTGCACACCATGGTCCGAGTGAAGGACCTCGACGCGTCGCTCGACTTCTATTGCAACAAGCTCGGCCTCGTTGAAATCCGCCGCGCCAGCAATGAGAAAGGCCGCTACACGCTGGTGTTTCTCGCTTCGCCGGCAGACCGGGCCCGCGCCGAAGCTGAAAAGGCCCCGCTGGTCGAGCTGACCTATAATTGGGATCCCGAGGACTATCAGGGAGGTCGCAATTTCGGCCATCTCGCCTATGAGGTGGACGACATCTACGCCCTGTGCGACCAGCTGATGGGCAAGGGTGTCACCATCAACCGCCCGCCCCGCGACGGTCACATGGCGTTTGTGCGCTCACCGGACGGCATTTCCATCGAACTTCTGCAGAAAGGCGGCGCCAAGGAGCCGGCCGAGCCCTGGATGTCGATGGAAAACACCGGTAGCTGGTGAACACCCGGTCTGTGCGAGCCGCATATTTGCCTCCCTGCGTCGCCATGCTAACACCAGATCAATACCGTCCGTGGGGGAGACACGCATGAAGGAAGTCCTTCTCGAACTGGAACGCCGTCGCGACGCCGCGCGCGAGGGCGGCGGCCACCGGCGCATCGAGGCACAGCACGCCAAGGGGAAATTGACGGCGCGCGAGCGCCTCGACGTGTTTCTCGACGACGGCTCGTTCGAGGAGTTCGACATGTTCGTCGAACACCGCTCGACGGATTTCGGCATGGAGAAATCGCGCATTTCCGGCGACGGCATCGTCACCGGCTGGGGCACGGTCAATGGCCGCACCGTCTTCGTCTTCGCCAAGGACTTTACCGTATTCGGCGGGTCCCTGTCGGAAGCGCATGCGGAAAAGGTGGTCAAGGTCCAGGAAATGGCCCTGAAGAACCGCGCGCCGATCATCGGTTTCTACGATGCCGGCGGTGCGCGCATCCAGGAGGGCGTGGCCGCACTCGGCGGCTATGCCGAGATTTTCCAGCGCAATGTTCTGGCCTCGGGCGTCATCCCGCAGATATCCATCATCATGGGTCCCTGCGCCGGCGGCGACGTCTATTCGCCCGCCATGACCGATTTCATCTTCATGGTGCGCGACACCTCCTACATGTTCGTCACCGGACCCGACGTGGTGAAGACCGTCACCAACGAAACGGTGACCGCCGAGGAACTCGGCGGCGCTTCCGTGCACACGGTGAAATCATCCATCGCCGACGGCGCCTACGACAACGACATCGAGGCGCTTTTGCAGATGCGCCGCCTGATCGATTTCCTGCCGGCCTCCAACACGGCCGAGCTGCCGGAAGTGGAGTGCTATCAATCGGTGACGGACGCCGACCACTCGCTCGACCGCCTGATCCCCGACAACGCCAACAAGCCCTACGACATCAAGGAACTGATCCTGAAAACCTGCGACGAAGGCGATTTCTTCGAGATCCAGGCCGCCTTCGCCAAAAACATCGTCACCGGTTTCGGCCGTGTCGAGGGCCGCACGGTCGGCTTCGTCGCCAACCAGCCGATGGTGCTGGCGGGCGTGCTGGATTCAGACGCTTCCCGCAAGGCCGCCCGCTTCGTCCGCTTCTGCGACTGCTTCAACATCCCGCTTGTCACCTTCGTCGACGTGCCGGGCTTCTTGCCGGGCACGGCGCAGGAATATGGCGGCCTGATCAAGCACGGCGCCAAGCTGCTGTTCGCCTATGCCGAGGCGACAGTGCCGAAAATCACCGTCATCACGCGCAAGGCGTTTGGCGGCGCCTACGACGTGATGGCCTCAAAACATTTGCGCGGTGACATCAACTACGCCTGGCCGACGGCGCAGATCGCCGTGATGGGCGCCAAGGGCGCCGTGGAGATCATTTTCCGCAAGGACATCGACGATCCGCAGAAGATCGCCGCCCACACGAAAATGTACGAGGACCGCTTCCTGTCGCCTTTCGTCGCCGCCGAACGCGGCTATGTGGACGAGGTGATCATGCCGCATTCGACCCGCCAGAGGATTGCCCGCGCCCTGCGCATGCTGCGCAACAAGGATCTGCAGAACCCCTGGAAGAAGCACGACAACATTCCGCTTTGACGCGCCCGCAGCGTCCGATCAGTAGCTGCGCGGCGGCACGAACAGGCAGATCGTCCGGGAATCGTTTTTCCCGGCGATCGAGCACCAGTGGAACACGCCATCGGGCGAATCCTTCACGCGTTTGTCGCCATAGCCCACAACCTCCCCCGTCACCTTGACGAGATAGCCCTCCGGTATTTCGGAAATGGCGGCGTCCTTCACCTCCCGGCAATCATTGTCGGAGCAGCAGGCATAAGGATAACGCCATCCGGACTTGGCCTCGTGGGCCACGGCAAGCGCGGGAAAGGCGACTGTGAGAAGGGAGGCGCCGAAAAGCGCCCTTAAGGCGAAAGCAGACCCTGATCCGGACATGGATGTCTCCTCGGATCTCCTCCCAGTCTCGATTGTTGGCGCCTTTCCTTAACAAAGCCTTAACGCCGTTAACGCAATTTAAACCATGATGGTCTTCGCCCCGGATCCGCTCTGGATCATTGACAACGACCCCTTCCCGGTGTCGTCTGCCGGTCCGGAGAGAGCGCCGTTGCGGCAACCATGCAGGAAGAACCGACATCATGCCGAAGACGGATATTGCGCGACGCGTCTACAACCATACCTGGAAGCTGGACCCGATCTGCCGCAGCCTGCTCGACACGGATTTCTACAAGCTTCTGATGCTGCAAATGATCTGGGGCCTGTATCCGGATGTCGATGCGACCTTCTCGCTGATCAACCGCAACAAGAAGGTGCGTCTGGCCGACGAGATCAACGAGGACGAACTGCGCGAACAACTGGATCACGCGCGCGACATCGGCTTTTCGAAGAAGGAGATGATCTGGCTCGCCGGCAACACCTTCTATGGCCGCAAGCAGATCTTCCAGCCGGAGTTTCTCAACTGGCTGGCCGATTTCCGCCTGCCGGAATATGAGCTGACGCGCCGCGACGGCCAGTACGAGCTGCATTTTCACGGCCGCTGGATGGAAACGAGTATGTGGGAGATCCCGGCGCTCGCCATCATCAACGAATTGCGTTCGCGCGCCGCCATGCGCTCGCTCGGCCCTTTCGCCCTCGACGTTCTCTATGCCCGCGCCAAGGCCAAGGTCTGGTCGAAGGTGGAGCGCCTGAAGAACCTGCCCGACATCAAGATTTCCGATTTCGGCACGCGACGCCGGCATTCCTTCCTCTGGCAGCGCTGGTGCGTCGAAGCGCTCAAGGAAGGGATCGGCGATGCCTTCACCGGCACGTCCAACGTCCTGCTGGCCATGGACACCGACCTGGAAGCGCTCGGAACGAACGCGCATGAACTGCCGATGGTGCTGGCGGCCCTCGCCAACAATGAGGAGGAGCTGCGCGAAGCGCCCTACCGCGTCCTGGAGGATTGGCAAAGCTACTATGGCGGCAATCTGCTGATCGCCCTGCCGGACGCCTTCGGCACGGAATCCTTTCTGCGCGACGCGCCCGGCTGGGTGGCGGACTGGACCGGCTTTCGTCCCGACAGCGCTCCGCCAATCGAGGGCGGCGAGCGGATCATCGAATTCTGGCGCAAGCACGGCAAAGACCCGCGCGACAAGCTGCTGATCTTCTCCGACGGTCTCGACGTCGAGACCATCGAAAAGACCTATCATCATTTCGACGGCAAGGTGCGCATGGCCTTCGGCTGGGGCACCAATCTGACCAATGATTTCAAGGATTGCGCCCCGCGCGAGGTCAACGGCCTGAAGGCGATTTCGGTGGTCTGCAAGGTCAGCCGGGCCAATGGACGGCCCGCCGTCAAGCTGTCGGACAATCCCGAGAAAGCAACCGGCGACCTGGCGGAGATCAAGCGCTATCTGGATGTGTTCGGCGCGCAGAACCGCATCCGCCGCGCCGTCTCAGTATAAGGCTCTCCGGCGCTCAATTCGCCTCCAGCATCTCCTTGACGACCGTCGCCAACTGCTTGAGCGAGAAGGGTTTTGGCAAGAAGCCGAATTGCGCCTCCTCCGGCAGATTCCGGGCAAAGGCATCCTCGGCGTAGCCCGAGACGAAGATGAACTTGATGTCCGGCTGCACCTTGCGCAGTTCGACGAGCAGCGTCGGCCCGTCCATTTCCGGCATCACCACATCCGAGACGACGATGTCGACCTTGCCATTCAATGCGTTGAAGACTTCCAGCGCCTCCGTGCCGGAGCTGGCCTCATGCACCTCGTATCCGCGTGACGACAGCGCCCTGACACTGCCCATGCGCACGGCATCCTCGTCTTCCACCAGGAGCACGCAGGCCGATCCGGAAAGATCGCGGTTTTCTTCCTTTGCCCGGCGCGTCTGCTCTTCCGCCGCGCCATTGGCTTCGGCGGCCTTGTCGGCTTCGGTGGGAATGTAGCGCGGCAGGAAGATGCGGAACGTCGTGCCCTTGCCGACATCCGAATCGCAGAAGATGAAGCCGCCGGTCTGCTTGACGATGCCATACACCATGGACAGGCCGAGCCCCGTGCCCTTGCCCACCTCCTTGGTGGTGAAGAAGGGCTCGAAAATCTTCTTCAGCGTTTCCGGCTCGATGCCCGTGCCGTTGTCTTCCACTTCGACGGTCACATAGTCGGCGGGCGTCAACTCGCGGTAAGGGAATTTCGCCGCGTCCTCCGCGCTCAGGTTTTTCGTCCGCACCGTCAGCGCGCCGCCGCTGGTCATGGCGTCGCGCGCATTGACCGTCAGGTTGACGATCACCTGCTCGAACTGGCCGATATCCGCCTTGACGGGCCACAGATCGCGCCCATGCTCGACCGTCAGCGTGACGTCGTTGCCCACCAGCCGCGCCAAGAGCATGCGCAGGTCGGCAAGCACATCCGTCAGGTTGAGGACTTCCGGTCGCAGCGTCTGGCGCCGCGAGAACGCCAGAAGCTGCCGCACGAGTGATGCGGCGCGATTGGCATTCTGCTTGATGTTCATGATGTCGGGGAAGGACGGGTCCGACGGTCGGTGATTGGTCAAAAGCAGGTCCGACGCCATGATGATGGCGGTCAGCACATTGTTGAAATCATGGGCGATGCCGCCGGCGAGCTGGCCGACCGCCTGCATCTTCTGGCTCTGCGCCATCTGCGCCTCGAGCGCTTTCTGCTCGGTGGTTTCCACGGCATAGACGATGGCGGCTTCCTCCGCGCCCTCGCCGCCGGCGTGATCGACCACCGGGTTGACGTAAAAGCGCACATGGCGCTCCGCATCGTCGGGAAGCACCGTGTCGATCGGCGAAATCTCCGCCTGCCGCTGCTTGGCCCGGTCGAGCGCCGTGGCGAAAGAAACGCGGTCGCGCTCATGGATCACCGCGTCGAGCTTGATGTGCCGCTCCAGCGCATCGCTGTCGACCACACGGGAGAACAGCGACAGGAAGGGCGCGTTGGTGCGCAGGATGCGCCCTTCATGATCGACCGAGGCGATGGCCATCGGCGTCGAGTTGAAGAAGCGCGTGAAGCGCACTTCGGAGGCGCGCAGATCGGCCGAGGCATCCTCGCCATGCCGCCGGTTCAGGACGATGGTCCGCGTCGGGCCGGAGGCGCCGTCGCGGCTCGTCGTGGCACGATGCATGAAGCGCACCGGCAGGACCTGGCCGTCCATGGTCGACAGATCGAGGTCGATGACCGCATTGCGCGCCGTGCCGGGATCGGCCTTCACGGCGTTGATCAGCGCCATCCCGTCGCCGGCGACGATCTGCGGCAGACGCACGGCGCCGGGCACGAAATTGGCAAGCTCTATGCCCAGCCATTCGGCCAGTGTCGCATTGATATAGGTGACCCGCCCGTCCGGGTCGGACGCGAAGAAGCCGGCCGGCGCGTGATCCAGATGATCGATGGCCTTCTGCAAATCGAGGAAGAAGCGCTCCTGCTCGGCTCGCTCCTTGGAGATATCGGCGATCTGCCACGCGGAAACCGGCTGGCGGTATCCCGGCAGCTTGAAGATGCGCGCCCAGGTGCGGTACCAGCGTGCGCCGAGCTCCGCCCCCGGTCGGATCGATTGCGACAAGCGGAATTCGCCATCGCCGGCGCGCCCGTCACGCAGGCCTGCTGCGAGCCTGTCGATGGTCGGCGCGGCTTCCGGATTGTCCGACAGAAGGCTGTCGACGGTCTTCACATCGGCGACCGAGGTCGCCCCCGTCATCTGGGCATAGGCGTGGTTGGCATAAAGGATGCGGCCCTTCGTGTCGGCGACCACCAGCCCTTCTTCCATCGAATCGACGAAGGCGCGCGAAAGCTCGCTGCCGGCCGAGCGCGGCGCCACCTGCACGAAACCGATCGCCGTGGCGAACAGGAAGCCGACGCCGATCATCGCCAGCATGCCGAGAATGCCGAGCAGGAAAGGATCGCCGAGGCGCTCGCGAAACACGACGAAGGCGATCGCCGAGCAGGTCAGGATGACGATGAAGATGATCAGGCGCGTGATCGCGCCGGGACGCGAGCTCTGGTCAATGATCGGCGCTGCGTGGATTTCTCCGCCAGTTTGCTTGGCCATGCGTTTCCCGTCACTCCAGCCCAATCATTGCCGGCTCCCAAGCGGACCCGGCCATTCGGGATATATCAGGGCCCCCGGCATCTGCAAGCGCGCACCGGTAATCGAACGGCAAATCCGCGCCGTTTACGCAACAATTGGCGGTCTCCGCGCAAGGATAAGCCGGGCGAATGGGTTGCCGCATGGTTTGGCCGCGCATACTGTGCGCCGGATATGCACTTTTTCGGAGCGATTCAATGCGCGATTGGCTGGTCGGGATTTTTGGGGAGGCTTATGCCGCGGCGGCATTCTGGACCATTGTTCTGGTTGCTGTTGCGATCCTGTTGTGGATCGTCCTGCGATTGTCCCGGCGCCTGACGCCCGGCACCTTCGTTTCCGGCGGACGCGGACGCCAGCCCCGGCTCGGCGTGACCGATGCGACGCCGGTCGACAACCACCGCCGCCTGGTTCTGGTGCGGCGCGACGATGTCGAGCATCTGCTTTTGATCGGCGGGCCGAGCGACGTGGTCGTCGAAAGCAACATCACGGCGGTTGGCGCGGCCGAGCAGCGCGGCCGTCCGGAAAGGCAGGAACCTGTCGCTATCGCACCCCCCGCACCGGTGCCGCCAGCGCCTCCATCGCCCCCGGCGCCAATTGCGAGGCCGGCCGCACCCGCGCCGGTCAGGCAGCCCGAACCGCCACAATCCCGGCCGACACCGCCCATCGAGCCTCGCCTGCCGCCGGAACCCAGAATCCAGATCGCCGAAGCGCCCAGTGCCCGGGCTCCGGCAGAACGAGCGCCGATCCCGGCCCATGAGCCTCCGGCAACCGTTCAGCCGCCGGCGCCATCCGTTTCGCCCCGCGCAGCGCCCACACCCTCTCCCGCCGTGACCATCGCCGCAGCGGCAACCGGCTTTGCCGCAAGCCAAGGCCTTGCAGGCGCGTCGCAACACGAACCCACCGGCGAGTTCGAGGACGAAGCATTCGATGAATTGTCGGAAGCGCTCGACTACCAGGTCAGCACAGAGCGTGACAAAGCCGATCATTCCCTTGAAGACGAGATGAGCAAGCTGCTTGAGGAATTGTCCGACGAGCGCAAGTAAACCCGTCGTGCCCGCCGGCGGCAGCGAGGCCGGAGGGTTTACGACAACAAAAAAAGCGCCAGGCCCAGGCCTGGCGCTTTTTTTGTTCCCGAACCCGCCGCAGCGGCTCAATCGTCGCGATAAACCTTTTCCCGCCGCTCGTGGCGTTCCTGCGCCTCGATCGACAAGGTTGCGATGGGCCGTGCGTCGAGACGCTTGAGCGAGATCGGCTCGCCGGTCTCCTCGCAATAGCCGTAAGTGCCCTCCTCGATCCGCAGCAAAGCCGCATCGATCTTGGAAATCAGCTTCCGCTGCCGGTCCCGCGCCCGAAGCTCGATCGCCCGGTCCGTCTCCGACGACGCCCGATCGGCCAGGTCCGGGTGGTTCGCGTTCTCCTGCTGCAAAGCATCGAGGGTTTCGCGCGCTTCCTTCAGAATGTCGTTCTTCCAACGCAACAATTTCGTGCGGAAATAGGAGCGCTGCCGCTCATTCATGAAGGGCTCGTCCTCGGTGGGCACGTACTTGGCATCCATGAGCTCATTCATCGAGTCACCCTGAGATGTTCTAACGCCGGCGCCTATATATTAGCGCACCCCCACAACCACAAGCGCAAAGCGCCCCTCCTTCACGGTTTTGTTAATATGGGTGGAAAAGGCACACAGGCTTTTCAGCACGCCATAAATGCGTATTAGATTTGTTTCCCGCCACAAACGACATCCTGGAGCGCGGCATGAAGCAAACCCGGCCTGTTTGGCGGGCCGCACGGCAAACCGCATCCTGGATGAGCGGCCATGCATAGGCTTTTTCTTCTCAGGCACGCCAAGGCGGGCTGGGCGGCGCCCGGCATGACGGATTTCGACCGGCAGTTGAGTGCGTCGGGAATCGCCGATGCCGAAGCGCTCGGCCGCCGCATGCGCGAAACCGGGCTGATTCCCGACATTGTCCTGTGTTCCACCGCGCGCCGGGCCGTGCAAACCTTCGACCGCGTCGCCTCGACCTTGTTCACCGATGCTCCACGGGCGAACTACGTTGAGAAACTGTACAATTCCGACGCCACAAACTATGTGGCGGCCATTCGCCGGGCCCAGCCCGGCCGGGCGCTGCTGGTGGTCGGGCACAACCCGATGATGGAGGATCTGGCCTTCGCCCTGCCCGCCGACGGCGACGCCAACGCGATGAGGCTGGCGGCGGCCGGCTTCCCCACCTGTGGCCTGGCCGTGCTTCGTTTCGACGACCCGCTTGCCGCGCTCGCCCCCGGCACCGGCCACCTGCAGGCTTTCCTGAAGCCCGAGAGAGCGTGATGCAGGATGCTCCGCTCTCTTCAATCGCCGGTTCCGCTTCCTATATGCAAGGTCTTGCGCTGTTTGAGGAATTCGCCTTTTGGCATCACTGACCACCTTTTCCGATGAAGCCCGTATCGCGCTCGACACTCTGGCCGGGCGCGCCGCCGGCCTGGTGTCGCCATCGCTGCGCATCGGCGTCACCGGCCTGTCCCGCGCCGGCAAGACCGTTTTCATCACCGCCTTTGTCCACAATCTGATCCATGGCGGCCGGTTGCCGCTGTTCGAAGCGCAGAAATCGGGGCGGCTGGCGCGCGCCTATCTGGAACAGCAACCCGACGATGCCGTGCCACGCTTCCAGTACGAGGATCATATCGCCGCGCTGGTCGACGCCCGCATCTGGCCGCAATCCACACGCGCCGTCTCAGAACTGCGCCTGACGGTCGAGTATGAATCGGCGTCTGCCTGGAACCGCATGTTCTCGCGTGGCAAGCTTTCCTTCGATATTGTTGATTATCCAGGCGAATGGCTGCTCGACCTGCCCCTTCTGGGCAAGAGCTACGACGAATTTTCCACCGAGGCGCTGGAGCTGGCGACATTGCCGGCGCGCGCCGATCTCTCGGCCGATTGGCGCGCGCAAACCGCTGCGACCGATCCCGACGCGCCCGCCGACGAAATGGCCGCGCGCAAACTGTTCGATGCCTTCTCGGCCTATCTCAGGGCATGCAAGGCCGACCACCGGGCGCTTTCCACCCTGCCGCCCGGCCGCTTTCTGATGCCCGGCGACCTGGACGGCTCCCCGGCCCTGACCTTCGCGCCGCTCAGGCCCGGCGGGAAACGCCGGGCAGGCTCGCTGCACGCCATGATGGAACGGCGCTTCGAGGCCTACAAAACCCATGTGGTCCGCCCCTTCTTCCGCGAGCATATCGCACGGCTCGACCGGCAGATCGTGCTGATCGACGCCATGCAGGCGATGAATGCCGGACCGGAAGCGGTCGCCGACCTGGAACGCTCGCTGACCGAGATTCTCTCCTGCTTTCGCCCGGGCCGGGGCAATTTTCTGACAGGCCTGGTGGCGCGCCGCATCGACCGCATCCTGGTCGCCGCCACCAAGGCGGACCACATTCACCACGAAAGCCACGACCGGCTGCAGGCCATTGTCCGCCGTCTGGCCGACCGCGCCATCGCGCGCGCCGATTTCTCCGGCGCGTCGGTCGACGTCCTGGCGATGGCCGCCGTCCGGGCGACCCGCGAAGGCACGGTGCGCCAGGGCAAGGAGACCCTGCCGGTCATCATCGGCACGCCGATTGCCGGTGAAACCATCGCCGGCGACGTCTTCGACGGTGAGACGGAAACCGCCATATTTCCAGGTGACCTGCCCGAAAAGCCCGGCCAGCTCTTCCAGGGGACGGCCGCGCCTGAAACGCCGATCCGCTTCGTGCGTTTTCGTCCGCCGAAGCTGGAACGCACGGCCGAGGGCGTCACGCTGTCATTGCCGCACATCCGCCTTGACCGCGCGCTGCAGTTCCTCATCGGAGATCATCTCGCATGAGCCGAGCCCCCGCATCGTTCCGCATCGAGGAGCCGAAGGCCGAACCGGCTCCAAAACCCGCCTCCAGGCGCAAGCCGCAGGCGATCGATCCCGGCAAGGCCGTGACCGTGGTTGCCGATGCCGAGGACTATTTTTCCGAAGCCGATATGGCTCTGGCCACGCCGCCTCCGGTGCCGAAGCCGCGCCGTTTCTGGTTGGCGCGCATCTTCTTCGCCGCGTTCGCCATCCTGTTCTCGCTGGCCGTCGGCCTGTGGACCGATCGCCTCATCCGCGACCTGTTCACCCGCGCCGACTGGCTGGGCTGGCTGGCGCTCGGCGTCGCGGTGATTGCCGTTCTGGCTCTGCTGGCGATCATCGCCCGCGAGGCCTGGGCCTTGATGCGGCTCGCATCGATCGAGGAGTTGCGCCGCGACGCCAGTCAGGCGATCGCCAGCGACGATGCCAAGGCGGCACGCAAAAGCGTCGCGCATCTGACCGCGCTCCTTGCGTCCAAGCCCGAAACCGCGGCCGGCCGCAAGGCGCTTGAAAGCATCAGCGACGACATCATCGACGGCGCCGACCTCCTCTTCCTGGCGGAAAGGGAACTGCTTGCCCCGCTCGATGCGCTGGCCCGCAAGCAGGTTCTCGATGCAGCCAAACGCGTCTCCGTGGTCACGGCGATCTCGCCGCGCGCGCTGGTCGATGTTGCCTATGTGGTGTTCGAGGCGGCCCGCCTGACGCGGCGCATTGCCCAACTTTATGGCGGGCGGCCGGGTTTCCTCGGCTTCCTGCGTCTGGTGCGCAGCATTCTTGCCCATCTGGCGGTGACCGGCACGATGGCCGCCGGCGAGACGCTCGTCCAGCAGGTGGTCGGACACGGGCTCGCCGCCCGGCTTTCCGCCAAGCTCGGCGAGGGCGTCGTCAACGGCATGATGACGGCGCGGATCGGCATCGCCGCCATGGCGGCCGCCCGCCCCCTCGCCTTCAATGCGCTGCCGCGCCCGGGCGTCGGCGATTTCCTCAAGGCATTGATGCGTTTTGCGTCCACCAAGGACCCCGACAAGCCGGCAAGCTGATCGACCGGACGCGCACGCGCCGACACGCCTCCGACACCAGGCCTTCGAATTGCTCGGGCGCCATGGTAGACAAAGCGTTAACCAATCTCCGGCATGGTTTCTGACGATCCCTGTCGCAACCACGAATGGTCCTGGCCCTCATGCTGAAAACCGTGCTCAAGCTCGCCCTTCTCGTCATTGCATCGGCGCCAGCGACCCTTGCCGCCAAGGCCGAGGCCTCCGAGCGTGAACAGCGCTTCTTTCAGACCGTCGAGGGCGCCTGGGCGGGACCCGGCGAGATCGTCGCCGGAAAATACAAGGGCACCAAATTCGTCTGCAATTTCGACGGCGGGACGCCAAGCAACGCCATCGGCATGGCGCTTGACGGCAGCTGCCGCGTCGGTGTCTTCACGCAGCCGATGAAGGCCAGCGTGGTGCGCGGCAAATCGGGCTACACGGGCACGTTTCTCGATGGGGCGGCCGGCAAGGGGCTCGACGTGACCAGCGGCAAGGTGACCGGCGACGACGTGGTCTTTGCCCTCAACCGCTCAACCTTGAGCGGCGCCATGCGCGCCCGGATCACCGGCAGGGACACGCTGCACATCACGATTTCGGTGCGCGTCGAGGACGATATGGTGCCTGTCATCGGCATGAAGCTGAAGCGTGTCGATTCGGGCGCGGTCGGCGCGATCGCCAAGAAGTAGAACCGCCCGCCTCAGACCGCCGATCCATCCGACGCGGGCTTCCACCATGTGCCGTCCGGCGTGATTTTCCTCACGCCCGTTCGGTCCAGACGGTCCAGCAACGCACCGACGCTTTCGCCCGCCACCAGCCGGTCGGGAGCGATCTCGGCCAGCGGCGCAAGCACGAAAACGCGCTCCGCCATGCGCGGATGCGGAATGACCAGCCCATCCGTGTCGATCGACAGCGCATCGTAGAGCAGAATGTCGATGTCGATGGTGCGCGGTCCCCACCGCTCGTCGCGCACGCGCTTCAGCGAGCGTTCGATATCGAGGCACACGGCGAGCAGCCCCTGCGGATCGAGCGCCGTGCGGATATGCACCGCCGCGTTGAGAAAATCGGGTTGGTCGAGCTTGCCCCAGGGCGGCGTGCGGTAGAGCGACGAGACGGCGACGACCGCGCTGTCCGCGCGCGCCTCGATTGCCGCCAGAACCGCCCGCATGGCCGCGTCGGGCGCGCCGATATTGCCGCCCAGGCACAAGAAGGCCTCGTGCATGCGCGCCATCCTATTGCGGCCAGACGACGGTGACCTCGACATGATCGAGAACGCCCGGAACCGGCGCATTCGGCTTGCGCACGGTGATCTCGGCCTTGACGATCTCGGCGAAGCGCTCGGTCAACGCCTGGGCGACTTCCAGCGCCAGGGCCTCGATCAGGAAACGCCGCTGGCCGGTGATGATCTCCTCGATGACGCGGAACGCCACGCCGTAATCCACCGTTCCATCGAGCGCATCGTCACTCAGGGAACGTCCGGGCTCAACGGTCAAGGCGGCGTCCACATAGAAGCGCTGGCCTAGCCGCTCCTCCTCCTCGTGCACGCCGTGGCGCGCGAAGAAGGCGCAGTTCTTCATGCGGATTACATACATCATCGTTCCACCTGGCCTAGAGTATTTTGCAATCAGATGGTTCCACCCGATGCCCGCATAAAATGCGGAAAACAAAGAGACAGAGCGTCTTTTATGCGTCCGAATGGTCGCATGGCGCTCTATCTCGCGGCCGCCAGCATAGCATCGGCAACCTTCAGCGCATCCCTGTTGATTGCGACATCATGCACGCGAAAAACGGCTGCCCCCGCCAAACGCAGCACCGCGCTGGTGGCGGCCGTCGCCGGCCCGCGCAGCGTCGCATCCTCGTGTCCGCTCATGGCGCCGACAAAACGCTTGCGCGACGTGCCGACGGCCAGCGGAAAACCGAGACCGGCGAGTTCGGAAAACCGATTCATGATCTCGATATTCTCATCCGTGTCCTTGGCGAAGCCGAAACCGGGGTCGAGCATGATCTGCGTGTCGGCGACGCCGGCGTGTGCCGCGATCTCCAGCGAGCGCCGCAGGAAGGCGAACTGATCGGCGATCACGTCGGGCAATTTCTGCCGCTCGCGCCCCGTATGCATGATGACGAGCCCGGCTCCGGTCTCTGCCGCCACGCGTGCAATGCCCGGCTGGCGCTGCAGGCCCCAGACGTCGTTGACGATGTGCGCGCCGGCGGCGACCGCCAGCCGCGCCGTCTCCTCGCGGTAGGTATCGACCGACAGGAGCACGTCCGCATCGCCCGCCAGGGCTTCAAAAACGGGAAGAATCCGCTCCTGCTCCTCCGCCGCCGAGATTGCCGCGCCGCCGGGCCTGGTCGATTCGCCGCCGATATCGATGATATCCGCTCCCTCGGCGATCATCCGCCGCGCCTGCTCCAGCGCCCGCTCGCGGCTGAAAAAGGCTCCGCCATCGGAAAAACTGTCGGGCGTAACGTTGAGGATCCCCATCACAACGGAGCGCGCGCCGAGCGTAACAGTGCGCCCGTGCGCGAGGGTCCAGGAGCGGGTCTGCATTGGCGGTGTCCACGGATCGATTTTCAAGCCGAACCGTTTCTGCGGCGCATTGCCGCCAAAATCAATGGCAATGTCTGGTAGTTGTGCATGAGTCGATCCGTCGCCCCGAGATCATGCTCAAACCCGGTTGCCAGACCCGACGCAAGACTGCAGGGTGGAGCACGGAGAGCCCATGAGACGCATTCTTCTGACATTCATCCTGCTTGCCGTGGCCAGCGCTCCGAGCAACGGTGCCACCGTCGCGCGCAGCTACAGCTACTTCTCCATCGGCGGCAAGACGCTGAGCGACATCGAAGAGCAATTGCGCACCCGTGGACCGCATGTGCAAAGCACCGGGCAGCGCCATCCCGGCGCCACCCGCATGGAATTCACCACCAAGGTCAGCTATGCCGAGACGCGAAACCGCTGCCGCGTCACCCAGGTGAATGTGTCGGTGAAGGCGCAGGTCTACTTGCCGCGCTGGCGCAACCGCCGCACCGCCGAGCGTGAAACGGCGCTGATCTGGGATACGCTGTCGCGCGACATCAAGCGCCATGAAGAGAGCCATCTGGGCATCGCCAAGCAGTATGCGCGCAAGATCGAGGACACGGTGGAGGCACTTTCCACCCGGTCGTCCTGCGCTCCGTTGCAAAAACTTGCCGAGCAGACCACGGCCAAAATCCTGCAGGAACACGACGCCGCGCAGGAAGAGTTCGACCGCGTCGAAAGCGGCAATTTCGAGAGACGCCTGCTGCGCCTTCTTCAATACCGCCTGGAACAGATCGAGAGCGGCCGCATACCGGGCTGAACCGGGTTTCCCCGGTTGCCTCAGGCCTGCCGTTCGGGAATGCGCACCACCAGCCCGTCGAGTTCGTCGCGGACGATGATCTGGCAGGACAGGCGCGAGGTCGGCTGGACGTCGAATGCGAAATCCAGCATGTCCTCTTCCATCGCCTCCGGTTCGCCGACCGTGTCGGCCCATTCGGGATCGACATAAACGTGGCAGGTGGCGCAGGCGCAGGCACCGCCGCACTCGGCCTCGATGCCCGGCACCGCGTTGCGGATGGCATTCTCCATGACCGTCGAACCGTTCTCGGCATCTACGTCGAACTGGCTGCCGTTCGGCACGATATAGGTGATCTTGGTCATGGATTTCCCGAAAACGCTGTGGAGAGCGCCGTATCATGGCGCCAGCATTCACTTAGATATTTTGCGTGGAAAACTCAATCAGGTTTGACAAAGCAGCCTTCGCTCAAGGCAACTTCGAAATAAAATCATGCACTTCGGCCGCTAACTTTGACAAGATCACGACCCTGGTCTCGTCCGATGGGTCGGCCTCCAGCGCCGTGGCACAGTCGGCCAGCGCGAACGCGCCGATGCCGCGCGCAGCACCAGTCAAGGCGTGGGCAAGTTCACGCCGGGCATTGGGACCGGCCATGGCGATCTCGCCCGAGACCGCCTCGATCTGCCGCAGGAACATGGCCAGCACCTCCCTTTCGATGTGCTTGTCGCCCATGGTCTGCCGCGAAAGATGTGTCATATCGAGAGGCATGCCGCGTGCCGGTGCGCACTCGCCGGTTTCATGCCAAACATGTTTGTGAAGCTTCGACATCGACTGGCCCGTCCCGCTACAGCGTCCTTTGGGACGCACAAAGGACGCTGCAAGTTTGAATCCGCGCATCGTGTTTCGCAAAACCGATTCCGGTTTTCGGGCCGATGCGCGAGCGCCTGCGCTTCACAGACTATTAATCCCGAATGGACAGGGGGTTAACGCGGACGGTCGAAAATGACACGCCGGGCACAATCGTCGTTAACCTTATGTTTAAACTTTTACGTATCCGGGCGAATGCGTGTTTTCAACAGGCTTCTGTCCCACTACGATACGCTTGGCTCAATTTGGGCATAGTGTCGGAGTACGAGGCCTCGTGTGTGTGAGGTTCCGACGGTGAGTAGCTGAGGTTTTGCGGTATGGCGCGTACAGTAACGAAGAAGACTCAACCGAAACGCGATTTTGCGAAGGAACTCGAGGATGCCCTCGACCTTGAGCTCTCGGAGGGTATGGACAGCGGCGATCTCGACATCGCCGCATCCATGGAGGACCTGGAGGCGCAGATTTCCCTGGCCGCTGAAGAGCTGGCGCGCGAAGGCCGTGAAAAGAACGGCGGGAACGTCGTTGCCGCGCAGACCCCGGCAGCCAGCGCGCAAGCAACCGGCGCTCCGGCAAACGGCGCCCTTGCGGCCGAGCCGACCGTAGCCCAGATGGCCAAGCAACCCGACACACCGGATGAGAAACCAGCGCGCCGCCCGGCGGTCGCGCCGATCGACCGCAACGACCTTACTCTCGCCAATCCGGCACCGAAAGACCCTGGCACGCAACCCTTTGCCCCAGCGAACGACGATCGTGCCGGCGATTTCAGCTTGCTGGTGCGCAAACTGAACCGCCGCGCGCCCAACACCGCCTACTGGCTGGTGGCTGCCCTGTCTGTCCTGTGGATCGGTGGCGGCCTGCTGCTCGGCAACCTGATGTATGGCTCGACGCTGTGGAACATTCGCTCCGCCGAGGCCTTCATGAGCGCCCCCTACGCGATCGCCCTTCTGGTCGGCATTGTCGTCCCGGTGATCCTTTTCTGGGGCTTTGCCGTGATGGTGCGCCGCGCCCAGGAAATGCGCCTTGCGGCGCAATCCATGGCCGAGATGGCCTTCCGCCTCGCCGAACCGGAAAACCTTGCCCATGAGCGCGTCATGACGGTTGGCCAGGCCGTGCGCCGCGAAGTCCAGGCCATGGGCGACGGCATGGACCGCACGCTCGCCCGCGCCGTGGAGCTGGAATCCCTCGTTCACACGGAGGTCAGCGAACTCGAGCGCGCCTATTCGGAAAACGAAACCCGCATTCGCCACCTGGTCGATGGACTGGGCAGCGAGCGCGAAGGCATTGTCGGCCACGCCGAGCGGGTTCGCGCCTCGATTGCCGGCGCCCACGAGATCCTCAAGGAGGAACTGGACACGGCCGGCAACCTCATCCGCTCGACCATTGCCGATGCTTCGCGGCAGCTCGCCACGACCATGAGCGAATCCAGCCAGGCACTGCTGAAGCAGCTCGAAGGCACCGGCGGCCTCTTGCATCGCGGCATCGATGAGCGCCTGGAAAACATTTCGCTGCGCATCACCACCTCCGGCGATGCCGTCGCCAACCTGCTCGACACGCGCATTGCCAGCCTGACGAAAGGCACCGAAGAAGCGTCTCAGACACTTGGCAGCCTGTTCGACACCCGACTGACGACGCTGACGCAGCACACCGAGAACGCGACCCAGACGATCGGCAGCCTTCTCGACAGCAGGATTGCCGCGCTTTCAACGGACACCGAGCAGGCCACGCGGGCCATCGGCGATGTCCTCGATTCGCGCCTCTCGACCTTGTCGAAAGGCACTGAAGAAGCAAAAGAGACGCTCAGCAATCTGTTCGACACGCGTCTGGCGACGCTCGCCGAACGGTCGGACCAGACGACGCGTGCACTGGGTTCCCTGTTTGAAACCCGCACATCGACGCTGATCTCGTCGCTGAACGAGGCGAGCGACGCCTTGAACGGCGCGTTCGACACGCGCCTGGGTCAGTTGGAAACGACGCTCACGGAGCGCGGCCATGCGTTGATCTCGGAATTCACCACGCGCGCCGAGGCGCTCGACGCCGGAACGCAGAAACTCAACACCGCGCTGGAAGCGCGCGCGCGCAGCATCAACGAATCCCTCGTCGAGCGTACACGCGAGATCGCCAGCACGTTCGCCCGCGGCAAGGACGACGTTTCTGCCGCCGTCGAGGCCGGGAAAGCGGCACTCGACACGGAACTGGCCGATCTCGTCGCCTCGACCAGCATCATGCTGGAAAACACGGCCGGCGAATTCGGCAAGAGCCTCGACCGGGGCTGGGCGCAGGTCAGCGCGCAGTTCGATACAGGCATCGATCGCCTCGACGACGCACAGGCACGCCTGGGCAACGCCGTGGAAACCCAGATCGGCGCCTTTGCCGAGACCCATCAGCGGCTGTCGGGCGCACTGCACGACGATATGGAACGGCTGGGCGAAGCGCGTGCCGCCTTCGAGGCCGGCATTGGCGCGCAGGTCGAGCAACTGGCCCAGACGCGCGATGGTTTCGCCCAGGCGCTGGACATCAACATCGCCAAGATCGACGAGCGCCGCGAAGCGCTGAACGCAGTGATCGACGCCGACGCAGCGCGGGTGAACGAGATGTTCGCCAGGCAAACCGGCATCATCGAGGAACGCACGCAGACCATGGAGAAAGCGCTTTCCATGGGCGTCGAGAATGTGCGTTCGACCCTGGAAAACAGCGCCGTCGTCGTTGCCGGCGCGTTGCGCGACAAGGTCATCGAGGCCACGACCACGCTGCATGACGAGGCCGGCAAGCTGTTCGAGGATGCCGACCAGCGCATCGCCGCGCGCGCCGAGCAGACGGCGGAAACCCTGGGCGCCAGGATCGGCGACATCGACCGCACCTTTGACGACGCCTCCGCCCGCTTCACCGAGCGTGCCGGGGTTTTCGCCCAGACCTTCGCCGAAGTGGACGGCCGCATCGCCAGCCGCCTTGCCACCACCGCCGAAACCCTGTCGCAGCACACCAGGGCCATTGCCGACACGTTCGAGAACGCCGACCGCAATCTGGTCATCCGCGTCGACGAGACAGCGGAGCAACTCACCGCCAGGACGCGCGAACTGGCCAAGACCTTCGAGGATTTCGATCACCAGGTCATGGCCCGCACGCATCAGACCTCGGCCGAGCTCGACGCCCGCGCCGCTGCCATCAGCGGCTCGCTCGACGGGCTGCAGGAGCGGTTGTCGACGAGCGCCGGCCTGGTCGCCAGCGCCATCGCCGGTGGGCTGGAGGATGCGGAATCCCGCCTGCGCGATAGCGCCGAATCGGTCGCCCAACACGTCAACCAGCAGCTCTCGACCACGCAGGCGCGCCTGGTTTCGACGGCCGATACCATCGCCCAGACCTTTGCCTCGGTCGACGAGCACATCGGCAAGCGCACCCATGACACGGTCTCGACGCTTGAAGAGCGTACCCGCGAGCTGAACGCCATGCTGGCCGGCCGGACATCCGAGATCACCCGCATTCTCGATGAAACAGCACGTCCCCTGGTCGATCGCTTCGCTGCCAGCGGCGGCGAGCTGCGCCAGAACATCGAGGCACTCACGGAGGAGACGTCCCAGCGCCTCCAGTCGGAAAACGCGGCACTGGTGCAAGCCCTCACCAGCCGCACCGCCGAGACCCTGTCGGCGATCGAAAATGCCCACGCCAGCCTGACCGGCAATGTCGACGGCCTGCTGCAGAAGCTCGGCGTTTCGGGGCAACGGCTTGGCGCCTTGATCACCACCGCGTCGCGTAATCTGTCGGAAGTCGATGAACGTCTCAGCGGGACGGCCAGCGCTTTTGCCGAGAACGCCGAGAAGGCTGCGGAAACCTTCTCCAACTCGGCAAGCCTGATCAACGCCAACTCCGGCCGCCTTGCCGACTTCTCCGACCGCACGCTGCGTGAAATCTCGGCCATCGCCAGCCGGTTCGAGGACCACAGCAAGGTTCTCGAAAGCGCCTCCGAGTTGCTTGAGAAGGCGCAGGCTGGCCTTTCCGGAAACATGGACGGCCGCCAGGAGGCCCTGCAGGCGCTTGCCCAGGGCCTGGTCGAGAAGTCCGAGCACATCGAAAAGACGATGAGCTCGTTCGAAGATTTCATCGACCGCGTTCTCGTCAAGGCCGAAGGGCGCACCAAGCAGTCCGTCGACGGCATTCGCGAAGCGATTTCCGAGGTCGTCGAATCGGCGACCAGCCGCTTCACCGGCGCGACCGACGAGATTCGCCGTACCGCCTCGGCCATCCGCAGCGAGTTGGAAGAGACCCGCAACGACGTGAAGCGTGGCATCGCCGAACTGCCTGCGGAAGCCAAGCAATCGACCTCGGCGATGCGCAGCGCCATCACCGAACAGGTGAACGCTCTGAAAGAGCTTTCGGACATCGTTTCGAAATCCGGCCGCATGTATGGCGCGGATCAGGTGGCCGAACCGCGCGCACCGGCGCCGGCACCGATCGCTCCGCAACCCGAGCCAAGCCGCATGCCCGCCGCATCGATGATCCCTCCGGTGATCGAGAAGCCGCGTGCGGCACCCGCCGCCCGGCCTGTCGAGCGCCGCGAGCCGTCTCCCGTGGCGCAGGCCAAGCCGGCCCAGCAGCAGCCGACCGGCGGCTGGATCCGCGACCTGCTGCGCAGCGCCTCGAACGATGAGGAAGAGGTGCAGAAGCACGGCAACGTTCTGGCCGAAAGGGAAGACCGCTCGGCGCTGCACGTGGTCGAATCATTGAACTCGCTGTCGGTCGACATCGCCCGCGCCATCGACCACGAGGCCTCCATCGATTTGTGGGAGCGCTATCGGCGCGGCGAGCGCAACGTCTTCACGCGCCGCCTCTACACGCTGAAGGGACAGCAGACGTTTGACGAAATCCAGCGCAAGTACCGTTCCGACGCCGACTTCCATGCGGCGGTCGATCTCTACTGCCGGGATTTCGAGAAGCTGCTGCGCGACGTGTCCCGTTCGGACCGGGACAACATGATGACGCAGACCTATCTGACCTCCGACACCGGCAAGGTCTACACGATGCTGGCGCATGCCAGCGGCCGGCTGCGCTAGTGCAACGCTTCATGGAAACGCTGAACCGGTCTTGAATGGGGAGTCCACGCGGACATTCCATCGCTGAAACCACCCGATGGCCCGAAAACACAGCCGGTTTTCGGGCCATTGCTTTGTCAGGAATTGCCGTGTGGATCTGCCGGCAGCCCCGGCGACGGCACGCATGAGCCGACCGTCGGCGGCCTCATGAAACGATCGATGATGGAAATCAGATGTGCGAGCCGGTCCAATCGACCAGATCGGCAACGGCATTGGCAAAGGCCCGGTCGAGCGCCGCGGCGAAGGCCTGCCCGCCACTGCCGCTGACGGGAGAAGAACCCGTGAAGCTTTGCGAAGCGCGGACCACGCCGGTGCGGTCGTTGAGGAGGCGGACGAAAATCTCCACCTCGGCGCGATCCTGCCCGCCGACGCGGATGTCGAAGGCACGCAAATCAGCCAGCACCTGATAGTCGATCGCCAGGCCCTCGCCCGGTTTTCCGACACCGCTGAACCGGCCGGAGCGCTGATAAAGATCGGCAAGCCTCGCCTGCACGATGCGCGGCAACCGGTCTGCCCAGCGCGCCCCGCCGAGAAACTGGATCGCCCCGCTATTCGTCTTGATAACGATGTCCTGTCCGTCGAGCGCCTTGATCGCCGTCGGCTCGGTGATGAGCAATTGCGTCCGTGACGCACGGCGGCCAGCCTGCGCAACCGACGGCGTCGTCAGGTCGAACGCATCCACCGGCGGCGGCCCGCCCCCTGGCAATGCCGCGCACCCCGCCAAGGCGACGCCGAAGAGCAGCGCCGCGCAAAAACTCGCCCCCGTTCTCAACAAATGCTCCTCAAGCCGAACTCCTGGCAAGGCGGCTGGCTCTGCCCCTCAAACATCAACGAACCCTTAACGTATTTTACCGGCAAGGGGAATCTCCCGCCGGTCGCATAGGCGCGGGAAAACAAAGAGATAGAGGCAGTGTGGCCAAATCAACGCACCCCGCCGGTCTGCATCGCCGTTCCTCCGCCGCGCCCTCAGCGCCGCGCACGCCCGTCATAGCGACGAATGCTGCCTTCGCCGCCGGTGATGATGCGCTGCGGATTCTGTTCGAAATCGGTGACCGCCCCTTCGATGCGGTTGATCGAGCGCCGCGCGTCGCGCACCAGCGCCTCCACTTCGCGCAGCCCCTGGCCGGAGAAGCGCTCCAGGCCGCCGGAAATGGTGTTGACGCGGGCGCTCAGCGTCTCGGCCATCTCACGGAAGGATTTCAGCGTCGCCCGTGCTTCCGTGACGATCCCTTCGCCATCCGCCTCGCCGATCATGCCGTCGACCTTGGCCAGCACGCTGTCCAGCTTGACGGAAGCCCGGTTGAGCTGGTCGGCCAGTTGGCTCGCATCGGTGATGAACTTGTCGATGTCGTCCTTGCGCTTGTCGACCGTGTCGCTGACGTCGGCGATGCTTTTGGCCGCCCGGTTGACCGATGTGCTGGCTTCCTCGAAATTGCCGATCGCCGATTTGACCGCCGCTGGATCGACGCCGTCGAGCACGCCGTCGAGCTTGGCCAGCGTCTGGTTGGCATTGTCGGAGAAGGTACCGATCGAGCGCACCGTCTGGTCGACGCCCGCCACCACCGTGTCGATGCTCTGGCTGGCTTTCTCGAGGCGCTGCGAGAACTGCTCGAAATTGCCGACCACTGAGGCGACCTTGTCGCGATCGACGGCGGTGATCAGTTCCTCGGCTGCCTTAAGCGTGCTGTCCAACTGTCCCGAAACACCGGCGATCGTTTCCGACAGCGCGCCGACATTCGCCAGGAACGTGTCGATACCGTCGGCATTGCGCGACAGGGCTGCGGAGAACTGCTCGATATTCTTGACCGTGTCGGTCAGCGGCTGGCGGGCATCGGTGGTGAAGCCCTCAAGCTGCGAGACCACGGAATCGGCGCGCGTCAACAGGCTTTGTGCTGTCTGCAGCAAATTGGTGACCGCCGAGGGACTGGCCTCGATCTCGGCCACCGTGTCATTCTCCTCCGCCACGTCGAGCAGGTTGGGTTCGCTGGGATTGCCGCCGCGCAGCTCAATGTTCGCCTGCCCCGTCAAGCCCGCCAGGCCGACATCGGCCTTGGTCGAATGGGTGATCGGCGTCAGGCGGTCGATGTCCGCATCGGCGATGGCGACTGTCGGGTTGTTGAGATCCAGATAGACGCGCCGCACATCGCCCACCTTCACGCCATTGAACAGGACCGCGCTGCCGCGCGACAGACCCGACGCCGACCCGGGAATGCGAAAGCGCAGCAGCGCCGTCTCGCCGCGATCGCCCAGCGCCGCCGTCCAGTAGACAAAGCCGAACGCCGCCAGAAGGACCAGGACGGTGAAAAACCCGACGAGAACGTAGTTGGCTTTGGTTTCCATAATACGCTTGCTAACCTCGTATGGACCGGTCGATCTGCCGTGCCCGCTTTCCTCTAAAGTACGCTTTTACCCAGGGATCGTCGCATTCCAGCATATCGTCCACCGTGCCTTCCACCAGCACCCGCTTGCCGCCAAGCACGGCGATGCGGTCGCACGCGGTCAACAGGCTGTCCAGATCATGGGTCACCATATACACGGTCAATCCCATCGTATCGCGCAGTTTCCCCACCAGTTCGTCGAATTCGGCGGCGCCGATCGGGTCGAGACCCGAGGTCGGCTCGTCGAGGAAGACGATGTCCGGATCGAGCGCCAGGGCACGGGCAAGCGCCGCCCGCTTGATCATGCCGCCGGACAGTTCCGAGGGGAATTTGGGCGCTGCGTCGCGTGGCAGACCGACCAGTTCCAGCTTCAGATAGGCGAGTTCGTCCATGAGGGACCGCGGCAGGTCGAGATATTCGCGCATCGGCACCTGTATGTTCTCCAGCACGGTCAGCGCGGAAAACAGGGCGCCATGTTGGAACAGGACCCCTTGCCGCATGTCGATGCGCATACGCTGTTCGTCCGTCGCCTTGTCGAGATCCTGTCCGAGCAGCCGGATCGTCCCCGAACGCTTGCGCACGAGGCCGAGGATCGTCCGCAGCAAGACGGATTTTCCTGAACCGGATGCGCCGACAAAACCGAGGATCTCGCCACGATAGACATCGAGCGAAAGGTGGTCGAGAACCGTGGTCTCGCCGAAGGCGACCGACACATCGCGCACCGACAGCACCACGTCGCGCGCCGCCTCCGCCTGCAAATCCTTCCGCTCCGTCAGCAACTCCATCCGCGCCCGCCTTGGTGGTCTGACCGAAACAGATGCTACCCATCTGTTTCGAAAAGTCAGCCCACAAACTATTGGTCTGGTGGGGCGATCTTGCCCAACAGATGGGTAGCATCTGTTGGGATCGCGCCACTAGAAATCGATTGCTGCATAGAAGATCGCGAACATGCCGTCGACGACAATGACGATGAAGATCGCCTTCACCACCGAAGCAGTAACGTGATTGCCGAGCGATTCGGCGCTGCCGCCGACCTTCATGCCCTCGATCGAGGCGATGATGCCGACGATCAGCGCCATGAAAGGCGCCTTGATCAGCCCGGCGAAGATCGTCGAGAGATCGATGGAATCGCGCAGCCGGTCGATAAAGGCGGTTGGCGGAATCCCCGAATAGAGCCAGGTGATCAGCATTGCCCCGCCGAGAGCTGCGAAATTGGCGACGATGGTCAGGCAGGGCACGGCGATCATGAGAGCGACCAGGCGCGGGAAAACCAGAACGCCTACAGGATTGAGGCCGATGACCGTCAGCGCGTCGACCTCCTCGCGCATCTTCATCGAGCCGATTTCCGCCGTGATGGCGCTGCCCGAACGGCCAGCGATCATGATCGCCGTCATCAGCACACCGAGTTCGCGCAGGATCAGGATGCCGACCAGATCGACGACGAAGATTTCAGCGCCGAAATAGCGCAGCTGAAAAGCGCCCTGCTGGGCAATGATGGCCCCGACAATGGCCGACATCAGAACGATGATCGGCACCGCGCCGACGCCCATTCGGTCGATCTGGTTGACGATCGCCGCCGGATTGACCGCGTGCGCCCGGCCAAGCTTCATCTGCGCGCCGCCGATGGTCGCACCAAGGATGTTCGCACCATAGACGAGGTCGTCGCGCGCCTCATACATGGCGCGGCCGATGCGTTCGAGCAGGTTCAATATCCAGGCCCGGCGCGGACGCGTTTTGGGTTCGCCGTCCTGCGCGGCGGCGTCGCGCACGGCGGCCAGCAGGATGGTCGCCGCCTCGGATCGACCCGACACCGCTACCGCCGCGCCGCGCGCCTCATGCGCATGGATCAGCCTTTCGATCAGCCAGGCACCTGCCGTATCCAGGCTGGTGACCCCCGACAGGTCGAGCTCGATGCGCTGGACATCGCCCCGCGCCTGCAGCGCGCGCATCTGCGCATCCACATGGGCGACGGTGCGTGTGTTCCAGGCGCCGCTCAGCCGGCAAGCGATCGCCCCGCCGTCCTCGCGCACCTCGACGCGCGGTTCGCCGTTCTCTCCTGCCCGGTGCGGCGCGCCGCTTGCTTCGCCCTGTGAATTGGTCAACATGGCACCATCATTAGTGTGGAGCAGGCCCAAAGGGAACCGTTTGTCGGCTTGGTCGGCCGCCCTATAAGGCATGTTATCCTCCGATAATTGGACATGATGCAAAAGAAGGGCGGAAATGACACGCGAACTGGTCACCGAGGTCGAAAGCTTTCCCATCGCCGGTGTTTTCACCATATCGCGCGGCTCGCGCACCGAAGCGCGGGTGGTGACCTGCACGCTGCGACAGGGCGAGACCCGGGGTCACGGCGAGTGTGTTCCCTACCCACGCTATGGCGAGACGGTGGAGAGCGTCGTCGAAGAGATCGAGGCTGCGCGCCAGGACCTGGTCAACGGCATGGGCCGCGCCGATCTGTTGACGCATATGGCGGCGGGTGCTGCGCGCAATGCGATCGACTGCGCCCTGTGGGACCTGGAAGCCAAGCTGTCGGGCAATCGCGCGGCCGTCCTCGCCTGCAGCATTCCCCCGCGCCCGGTGTCCACCGCCTACACGATTTCGCTGGCGGCACCCGAGGAGATGGCCGCCCAGGCGCGCGCCCATGCCGCCCGTCCCCTGCTGAAGGTCAAGCTGGGCAGCGACAACGACGTGGCGCGCATCCACGCCGTGGCCGGCGCGGCCCCTGAAAGCCGCCTCATTCTCGACGCCAATGAAGGATGGACCGAGCAGAACATCCGCGAAAACATGCTTGCGGCCGCCGAGTTTCACGTCGCCCTGATCGAGCAGCCGCTGCCGGCCGGCAAGGACGAAATCCTGCGCACGATCCCGCACCCCGTGCCCATCTGCGCCGATGAAAGCCTGCATACGGCCGACAATCTGGCTGAGATCGCCGGCCTCTATGATTTCGTCAACATCAAGCTCGACAAGACCGGCGGCCTCACCGCGGCCCTCGAATTGCGCGACCGGGCACGCGACATGGGTTTCGGCGTGATGGTCGGCTGCATGGTCGGCACGTCGCTGGCCATGGCGCCGGCGGTCCTGCTGGCGCAAGGCGCCGACTTCGTCGATCTCGACGGGCCGCTGCTTCTGGCCCGCGACCGGCCGCACGGCCTCAGCTATTCCGGCTCGCTGGTCTCGCCGCCCCACCCGCAGCTTTGGGGCTGACGGACCTACAGCATCGGCCCGAAAATCGGAACCGATTTTCGGAAAGCACGATGTGTGGATTTAGAGAATTGGAGCGTCCTTTGTGCGCCCGAATGGACGCACGGCGCTCTAATCGTGTTTCTCAAGCGGCTTCTTCCCGTTCGCGCTGGAAAGCGGCGACCAGGCGCGGCTTGGCTTCCGCCACCACCGGTTCGGCATTCAGGACCTGCGCCCAGGTGATGATCTCGAACGTTCCGTCGAAATTCTCCGCCAGCGCCGTGCAGCTCTCGACCCAATCGCCGGTGTTCATGTAACTGACGCCGCGGATGTCCTCGATCGCCGCGTGATGGATGTGGCCGCAGATCACCCCGTCGACCTCGGCGCGCTGTGCCTCCTGCGCCAGCACGTCCTGGAACGAGCTGATGAACTTGACGGCTTTCTTCACCTTGATCTTGGCCCAGGAGGAGAACGACCAGTAGGGCCGGCCGAACAGGCGTCGCACGCGGGCGATCACCCGGTTGACGACGATGGCGAAGTCATAGGCCTTGTCGCCGAGATAGGCGAGCCAGCGCACATTGTGCACCACCTGGTCGAACTGGTCGCCATGAATGACGAGGAATGTGCGCCCGTCGGCCGCCTGATGGATGGCCCGGTCGGCGACCACGATGCCGCCGAAATGCACCCCCTGGAAAGCGCGCAGAAATTCATCGTGATTGCCGGCGATATAGACGATCTCGGCACCCTTGCGCGCCTTGCGCAGCAATTTCTGCACCACGTCGTTGTGGCTTTCCGGCCAGTGCCAGGAACGCCGCAGCCGCCAGCCGTCGACGATATCGCCGACCAGATAGATTTTCTCCGCATCGTGATGGCGCAGAAAGTCGATCAGGAACTCCGCCTTGGCCGGTTTTGATCCAAGGTGGATGTCGGAGATGAAGAGTGCCCGAAAGCTGCGGTGTCCGGCGCCGTCCATGATCACGTCCAAGCCTGCCTAAATCGCGCACTCTATGGCCCGATTCATGTCACAGCCGTGTGACGGCCCGCCTCACGATGAGGCAAAGCCGGGCATTGGCGGACCGGCGCGGCGTGACGGCCCGAAATTTCCGAGCGGAATGACGCAACCGGCCATTCCGTGCTGGAAAAAGGCCCTGCGAAAGCCTAATCACTACCCCCTGACCGCCCAGATGGTGCGATCCTGACAGATGATGCCCATCCGTTTCGATCAGACCACCAGGGCGGCCGCCGAGTAGCCATGATGGGGGAGCCGTTCGCATGCCGTCGAAGCCCAAGAAGCCCGCGAAATCCGAGTTCGACGAGGCCGCGTTGTATTTCCACAGCCACCCCACGCCCGGAAAGCTCGAGATTCAGGCCACCAAGCCACTCGGCAACCAGCGCGATCTGGCGCTTGCCTATTCGCCCGGCGTCGCCGTCCCCTGCATGGCGATCCACGAGGACCCGAGCCGCGCTGCCGACTACACGGCGCGCGCCAATCTCGTCGCCGTCATCTCCAACGGTTCGGCGGTGCTCGGCCTGGGAAACATAGGCCCGCTCGCCTCGAAACCGGTGATGGAGGGCAAGGCGGTCCTGTTCAAGAAATTCGCCGGCATCGACGTCTTCGACATCGAGATCGACGCGCCGGAAATCGACCGCATGGTCGAGACCGTGGCCGCGCTCGAGCCGACCTTCGGCGGCATCAACCTCGAGGACATCAAGGCGCCGGAATGTTTCGAGGTCGAGGAGCGGCTGAAGGCGCGCATGGGCATCCCCGTCTTCCACGACGACCAGCACGGCACCGCCATCATCGTCGCCGCCGCCACGCTCAACGCGCTGGAACTCGCCGGCAAGAACATCGCCAACGTCAAGATCGTCTCCTCCGGCGCTGGCGCTGCCGCCCTCGCCTGTCTCAACCTGCTGGTCTCGCTCGGCGCGAAGGCGGAAAACATCTGGCTCACAGACCGTCATGGCGTCGTCTACGAAGGCCGCAAGGAAGAGATGGATCGCTGGAAGGGTCCCTATGTAAAGTCGACGAAGGCGCGCAAGCTGGCCGAGGTCATCGGCGGAGCGGATGTCTTTCTCGGCCTGTCGGCGGCTGGTGTGCTAAAGCCGGAAATGCTGGCTGGCATGGCTGAGAAGCCGCTCATCCTGGCCTTGGCGAACCCGGTGCCGGAAATCATGCCCGACATGGCCCGGGAAGCCCGACCGGACGCGATGATCTGCACGGGACGTTCGGATTTCCCCAATCAGGTCAACAACGTCCTGTGCTTTCCCTACATCTTCCGCGGCGCGCTCGACGTCAACGCGACCGCGATCAACGAGGAGATGAAGCGCGCCGCCGTCAAGGCGATCGCGGCCCTTGCCCGCGAGGAACCGTCGGACGTTGCCGCCCGCGCCTATTCCGGCGAGACGCCGATCTTCGGGCCCGATTTCCTGATCCCCTCGCCCTTCGACCCCAGATTGATCCTGCGCATCGCGCCGGCCGTCGCCAAAGCCGCCATGGACAGTGGCGTCGCCGCTCGCCCGATCGCCGATATGGACCAGTATCTCGATCGATTGAACCGCTTCATCTTCCGCTCCGGCCTGGTCATGAAACCGGTGTTTTCCGCAGCCAAGGGCGCCGGGCGCAAACGCGTCATCTATGCCGACGGCGAGGACGAGCGCGTGCTGCGCGCCGCCCAGGTGGTGATCGAGGAAGGCATAGCCGAGCCGATCATCATCGGCCGCCCGCATGTCGTCGAAACACGGCTCAAGCGCTACGGGTTGCGCATCCGGCCGGGCGAGGATTTTGCCATCATCAATCCGGAGGACGATCCGCGCTACCGCCACTATGTCGATCTCCTGGTGCAGCTTGCCGGACGCCGCGGCGTCACGCCGGAGGCGGCCCGCACGCTGGTGCGCACCAACACCACGGTCATCGCCGCCATCGCCATGATGCGCGACGAGGCGGACGCCATGATCTGCGGCCTGGAGGGCCGTTTCGAACGGCACCTGCGCTATGTCGACATGATCATCGGCCGGCGCGAAGGGGTCGGCGACCTGTCGGCGCTTTCCATGCTGATCTCGCAGCAGGGCGTGATCTATCTCACCGACACCTATGTCAGCATCTGCCCGTCCGCCACGGAAATCGCCGAAATGACGGTGCTCGCCGCCGAGGAAATCCGCCGCTTCGGCATCGAGCCGAAGGCAGCGCTGCTGTCGCATTCGAATTTCGGCTCGCGCGATTCCGAAAGCGCGCTGAAAATGCGCGAGGCGGCCGACATCCTCAAGCGCATTGCGCCGGACCTGGTCTCGGATGGCGAGATGCACGGCGATTCGGCGCTCTCCGAAGCCTTGCGTCAGCGCGTCTACCCGCAGGCGCGCCTGGCAGGCGAAGCCAATCTTCTGGTGTTTCCCAATCTCGATGCGGCGAACATCACCTTGACGACGCTGAAAACCATGACGGAGGCCTTGCATGTCGGTCCGATCCTGCTGGGAACCGCCATGCCGGCACACATCCTGACACCGTCCGTGACCTCGCGCGGCGTCGTCAACATGACGGCGCTGGCCGCTGTCGAGGCGTTGCAGAAAAGCAAGGCGACCGCCCCCGCCTGACCCGGCTCGGCACAAAGCGGCCGCCGGTTTCCGTGAGGAGCAAGCGGCCGCACTTGCATTGAGTCGATGAGCTGCATCAGCAGTTTCCTTCGCCGCGAAACAATCGCACCCGGCCCGGGAAATTTACCATACTTTTCTAACCACGATTTAACCTGCACGCCTTAGGGTGGAAATTCAATTCGCGATATGGTTGAATTGACGCTTGGCATTTCTATCGAAGATTTTATCGACGTGCCGTCTTTAGCGGGATCGCGCGTTCTGGGGGCAATATGGGTACGGGCGGCGGAACGGTCTTTCGTGCATTGTGTCTGGTTCTCGGTTTGAGCGCCGGGCTGGTCGTCTCGGCCGACGAAGCCTTTGGCCAGTCCAGCGTCTGCCGCAATCTCGCCGCCGAGCTCAAGGTTGCGACAGGTCGGGGTTCGAATTCCCAGGCCCGAAAGTTGCAGAACGCCATTGCCAAGCAGAATGCCCAGCTTGGCAAGGTCCGCGCGCAGATCCGGCAGGCGCAGTGCGGCTTCGGCATTTTCGGCAACAACATCGCGCAGTGCGCCACGCTCAGAAAATCAGCGTCGAGCATGGAGAACAATATCTGGAAGCTGCAGATGCAATTGGATGGGCAGGGCCGCTCAAGCGCAGGCCGCGATCGCGCCCGCATCCTGGCCTCGATGCGCGCCAACCGCTGCAACGACGAGCCCGCCGTTAAGGCTGTCTCGGCACCGGCCAAGGCCAGAGCAGCGCGTCAGGCGCGAGAAGCCGACAAGCCCCTGCGGCGCTCCGGCAACGTCTACCAGACCATGTGCGTGCGCACATGCGATGGATATTATTTTCCGATCTCCTTCTCCGTGTCGAAGGACATGTTCGGCCGCGACGAGAAAACCTGCCAGGCACGCTGTCCAGGCGCCGAGGTCGCGCTTTACGCCCATGACGTGCTGAATGAGGAATCGGAGGACATGGTGTCCGTTGCGAGCGGTACGCCCTATCGCGACCTGCCGAAGGCGTTCAGCTACCGGCGCGATGGCGTCAGCAAGAAAGTCTGCGGATGCCAGCCGACCAGGAATTTTTCGGTGATCGCCGGAGAACCGCCGGCCGCCGGAAGCCCGGCAATCGGCGGTTCAGCCGCACCCGTGACGGAAGAGGCAACGGCTTCCGTCGGCGATACAGACAGCGGAAGCTTCTACAGGCCGACCCCACGTCCCGATCCCGAGATGCTGGCCAAGGCGATCGACGTAAACGCCGAAACGCTCAAAGCGGAACCGGAAGCCGTGCCGGCGCCCTCTGTGCCGAGCGAGCCACGCCGCGTCAGGATTGTCGGGCCAGAGTTTCTTCCCGACCCAGAAGAGGCAATAGACCTGCGAGCTCCGGTCCAGAATCGCGTCCAGTAAGCGCGAGCCGGAGCGGCATGAACAGCGCCCGCCCCTTGCGGCCCGTGGCGGCCTTCACCGCATCGGTCCACACGCGCCATGTCTCGCCGTCCCAGGGTTCGGGTGGCAGATGCCGCATCGCTTCGCTGACGAATTCCTGGTCCTCAGGTGAAACCCTGCCTTCCGGATCGGGCCCGTCCATGACGATCCGCCACCAGGCGGCGGCGTCTTCCAGCCGATCGAGATTGCCGCGCACCGCCAGCCAGAATGCCTCTGCCTTGTCGCCGGCGATGCCAAGCCCGGCCAATCGCTCGGCGACTTCTGAAAACGGCATTGCCTGGATCAGGTGACGGCTGAGCGCGGCCAGTTCGGCCGGATCGAATTTTGCCGCAGATTTGGAGGTGGCCGTCGGCTCGAAGCGGTCGGCGAGATCCGGCATCGTCGCCACCGGCGAAACGTTCTCCGAAGTGCCGATCAGCACGGCCAGCGAGGCAACTGCCATCGGCTCGATGCCGTCGTCGCGCAGGCTGGCGATGGACAGCGCGCCCGTCCGCTTGGAGAGCCCCTCGCCGGAAACCGTGGTCAGCAGATTGTGGTGGCCGAAGGCCGGTGGCTCGGCGCCCAGCGCCCTGAACAGCGAGATCTGCGCGCCGGTGTTGGTGACATGGTCGTCACCGCGAATGACATGGCTGACACCGAGGTCGATGTCGTCCACCACCGAGGGCAGCGTATAGAGATAGGTGCCGTCGGCGCGGATCAGCACCGGGTCCGACATCGACGCCAGGTCGACGGTCTGCGGTCCGCGCACCACATCGTCCCAATGCACCTCCGTGCGCTGCGGCTCGAATGGCGTCTCGGCGAAGTTGGGCAGCAGGAAGCGCCAATGCGGCTTTCGGCCCTCGGCTTCGAAAGCTGCCTTTTCCTCGTCCGAAAGCTTCAGCGCCTCCCGCCCATAGACCGGTGGCAGGCGGCGCGTCAGGCGGATCTTGCGCCGCCGCTCCAGTTCCTCCGGCGTCTCGTAGCACGCATACAGCAGCCCGGCCGCCCTCAGCGTCTGGGCCGCCGCGTCGTATTTGCCGAAGCGCGCCGACTGCGAAACCGTGTCGTCGGGCCGGATGCCGAGCCAGGTCAGGTCGCGCGCGATGCCTTCCGCATAGGCGGTTTTCGAGCGCTCCCTGTCCGTATCGTCAAAACGCAGGATGAAGCGGCCGCCATGCTTTTTCGCATAAAGCCAGTTGAACAGCGCGGTGCGCGCATTGCCGATATGGATGTGGCCGGTCGGGGACGGCGCGAAACGAACGGTGACTGTCATGATTGCGGCGTAGCCGAAGCCCTTCTCCTTGGCAAGGCGGGCCGCCAGATTGACGGCCCGCCCATTTCACATCAGACGAAACCCTTCGTCAGTTCAAGCGCCTGCCGCTCGAAAAGCCGGCGGTAGATGCCACCCTCGAGCCGGATCAGCGCCGCATGGTCGCCCTCCTCGACAATCTGCCCCTTGTCGAACACCAGGAGCCGGTCGAGCGCCCGCACCGTCGACAGGCGATGGGCGATCACCAGCGTCGTGCGGCCGACCATCAGCCGCTCCATCGCCTGCTGTATCAGCACCTCCGATTCCGAATCGAGGCTCGATGTGGCCTCGTCGAGGATCAGGATCGGCGCATCGGCGAGGAACGCCCGGGCGATGGCCACACGCTGGCGCTCGCCGCCCGACAATTTTACGCCGCGCTCGCCGACCAGCGTGCCATAACCCTTCGGCAGCCGGCGGATGAAATCGTCGGCGCTGGCCAGGCTGGCCGCGTGCTCGATCTCCGCCTGGCTGGCGCCCGGCCGGGCATAGGCGATGTTTTCGGCCAGCGACCGGTGAAACAGAATCGGCTCCTGCTGAACGATGGCGATCTGCGAGCGCAGCGAAGCCTGCGCGACATCGGCAATGTTCTGCCCGTCGATCAGGATTTGCCCGTCCGTCAGGTCGTAGAGCCGCTGGATCAGCTTGACGAAGGTCGTCTTGCCGGAACCGGAATGGCCCACCAATCCGACCCGTTGGCCGGCCGGGATCGACACCGGAAAATCCTTGTACAACGGCTCGTCGTGCCCGCCATAGTGGAAGGTGACGTTTTCGAAGTCGATCCGCCCCGCGCCGATCGTGGCCGGTTTTGCACCCGGCTTGTCCTCGACGCCGACGGGCTCTGCCTGGATGTCGACCAGCTCTTCCATCTCGTTGACCGAACGCTGCACATTGCGCACATGCATGCCGACATCGCGAAGATAGCCCTGCAGGACGAAGAACGCGGTCAGCACGAAGGTGATGTCGCCGGCGCTCGCCTGGCCGCGCGTCCACAAGAGCACCGCAAAACCGATCACCGCCGCCCGCAGGACGAGCAGCGTCACGCCCTGCCCGGTGCCGTTATAGGTGCCGCGCATCCAGGCGCGCCGCGTGCGGCCGCTCCATTTGGCCGTGACGCCCGCCAACCGCCCGTCCTCGCGCGCCTCGGCGCCAAACGCCTTGACCACCGAATTGCACGAGATGGCGTCGGCCAGCGCGCCGCCCAGCCGCGTGTCCCAGCCATTGGCGAGACTGGCCGCCGGCGCCACGTAGAACAGCGACAGGGCGACGGTCATCACCACATAGATGACCGTGCCGGTGGCGATGATGACGCCCATCATCGGCCAGTACCAGCCAAGCAGGATGGTCGAGCCGATCAGCATCACCGCCGAGGGCAACAGCGCCACCAGGATCGTGTCGTTCAAAAGGTCCAGCGCCCACATGCCGCGCGTCACCTTGCGCACGGTCGAGCCGGCGAAGCTGTTGGCGTGCCACTCGGTCGAAAAGCGCTGCACATGGGCGAACGCGTCGGCGGCGATGTCGACCATCATCTTCATGGTCAGGTCGATGATGCCGACAAAGGCGAAATGCCGTGCGACGATGGCGCTGGCGGACAGGCCGAGCAGCATGAAGAACGCCGAAAGCGCCGCATTCCAGGCCACCTCGTCGCTCGCCACGCCACTGGCCACCGCATCCACCAGGCGGCCCGAATAGAGTGGCGTCAGGACGTCGGCCATGGTGGCGACGAGGACCAGCAGGATGATGAAGCTCAGCCGCACGGGCTGGCGGCGCCAGTGCTGGAAGGTGAAACCGAACACGCTGCGAAAAGCATTGCCCTTGAGGGCCTTGCGCAAAAGAAACATGATGCATTCCGGAAGCGGCATGCTTCCGGTCCCGAAAAAAGGATTACGGGTGCTGGCGCGAAAAATGGAACGGATTGTCGAGAGGATTGCGCCGGCAATCGGAACGGCATCCAGCCGCTGCGAAGCGGGTTGGAGCCACACGCAGTCGCGCGATGAACCGCCGGCTTTGGAGGCCGCAATGGCGGCCGCAGCAAGTCAGTCGGTCAGCGGGCGCTGCCTTGGATGGAATTGGCGAAAGCTGGCATTCAGACCTCCCGAGAGAGCGAAAACAAGAGCGCGTTTATAACGAACCGGATTTGCTTCGCCAACCCCTTCAACCGCAAAATTTTCAACCGCCGTTCACGCCGCCTGCAGGCGCACGGCCAAGCGCCTTGAAACGAACAGCAGCACGGCGCTGGCCAGCAGGCAATAGGCCCCCATCAGGCCGATCTGCAGCGGGTAGCTGACACCGCGGTCGATGAGGAACCCCGTCAGGCCCGGCCCCATCGCCGTGGCGAACACCATGATCGCCACCGTCAGGGCGCGGATCGAGCCCAGATGCCTGGTCCCGTACACTTCCGGCCATAGCGAGCCGAACAGGGTCGACGAAAAGCCGTAGGAAACGCCCATCAGCCCCATGAAGGCGAAGGCGCTCCACTGCGCCTCGAAGCCGGCCAGCACCAGACAGGCCGCCGCCAGCGGGATCAGAAAGCCGGGAAGCAGCGCGACGGCGGAGAAGCGGTCGATGAGCTGGCCGGCGACCAGCGCAAAGATCACCGTCATCGACGCCATGAAGGTGAATGACGAGGCGAACACCTCCAGCGACCAGCCGCGCAGATCGACCAGGTAGATCTGGTGGAAGAACACCGTGGTGCCGATGAAACCGGGCGCCATCACGCCCATCAGCGTCAGATAAAACGCCGGGTCGCGCACCACCTCGCCGCGCGTCCAGTCGCGCGCCTTGCTCGACCGCGGCGCCGGATCGCTGGCGCGCGGCGCGCGCTCGACGGCCATCAGGCCGCTGATCACCGGCAGCGCCACGACGAGCAGCAACGCGGCGGCGATCAGCCAGCTGTTGCGCCAGCCGACCGCGCCGGCGACCGCGACGAAAGCCAGCGGCAACAGCGCCTCGCCGGCATTGTGCCCCAATGTGGCGATTGACACGGCGCGCCCGCGTTGCGCGGAAAACCAGCGCCCCATCGCCGTCAGCGAATTGTGCGTCATCATCCCCTGCCCGAACAGGCGCAGCAGATAGATGGTCACCACCAGGAGGATGATCGAATGGGACAGCGCCATCGACACCGCCGCCAGCGCCAGCATCGGCACGATGATGCAGGTGACGGTGCGCGCCGAATAGCGATCGACGATCTGCCCGAGCCGCGGCAGGGTGAAGGCGCTGGCCAGCGTCGCCAGCATGTAGAGCGTGCCGAACGCGCCGTGCGACAGGCCGTATTCGGCGCGGATGTCGCCTGCCGACAGCGAGATGAAGAAGGTCTGGCCGAACGACGAGAACAGCGTCAGCAGAAAACCGCCGGCAAGCCAGCGCGCATTCTCGCGAAGGAAAGACAGGAACGACATCGCCAAGCGTCCATCATGCTGTGAAAGCCGCCTGGAATTGCAGGCGAAAGACTACGTCCACCCATCGTAGCCATCGGCCGAAGCGGCGCAATGGCCGCAGCGGCGCCATCTCCTGCTCCAGCGCTTGCTTGCGCGACAGATAAGTCTGTGCTTATCTATTGTGCATGAACGAAACGGATATTTTTCGCGCGCTCGCCGACCCCACGCGGCGCCTCCTTCTCGAACGGCTGAGCGCAGGCGCGCGCAACGCGACCGAATTGCGCGAGGGACTGGCGGTTTCGCAGCCGGCGATCTCGCAGCATATTGCGGTCCTGCGCGGCGTCGGCCTGATCGCCGAGCAGAAGACCGGCCGTCACGTGACATACCGGGTCGATCCGGACGGCATGCGGCCGCTGGTCGACTGGCTGACACGCTATCGCGCCTTCTGGCCCAGCCGGGTCGACAAGCTGAAAACGCTGCTCAAGGAGATGGACCAATGACGCCCGCCGACGAGCAAAAAGAGAGCGAAACCATCGTCGTGGAATGCGTGTTGGAAGCGCCACTGGAGAAGGTCTGGCGCGCGCTGACCGTTCCGGAACTGGCCGCCGCATGGCTGGATGCACCGGGCGGCGATGCGCCCGACGCAAGCTATGAGGTGCTCGACGCCCTGCCCTTTTCGCGGGTGCGCTATGCCTGGCACGATGCCGGGGCAAACGAGCCCGACACGCTGGTGACGGTCGAATTGTCGCCGCAACCCGACGGCGGCACCTGGTTTCGCCTGACGCACAGCGCCGAAAAGGTGCCGCGCCCCGCCGCCAATTTCAACGGCCCGCCTTTGGCGCGCGCCGCCTAGCCAGACAACATCACCATCTTTGAACAGGAGATTTCGCCCATGCGCGACACGATGGCGCTCATCCCCATGGTCGTCGAGCA
Source organism: Nitratireductor soli (assembly GCF_001050155.1). Classification (GTDB taxonomy): domain Bacteria; phylum Pseudomonadota; class Alphaproteobacteria; order Rhizobiales; family Rhizobiaceae; genus Nitratireductor; species Nitratireductor soli. The sequence continues at coordinate 33,999 of NZ_LFVY01000018.1, read as the reverse complement.
ATCGCCGAGAGGCGAACGCTCGTTCGACATTTTTTCCAGGCTGTTGCGCGAACGGATCATCTTCCTCAACGGCGAGGTGAACGACGAGTCCGCCGCGCTGATCTGCGCCCAGCTGCTGTTCCTCGAATCGGAAAACCCCGACAGGGAGATTTCCTTCTACATCAACTCGCCCGGCGGCGTGGTATCGAGTGGCTTTGCCGTCTACGACACGATGCATTTCATCAAATGCCCGGTGGCGACCGTCTGCATGGGCACGGCCGGTTCGATGGGCTCGTTCCTGCTGATGGCGGGTGCGCCGGGCCGGCGGGCGTCCCTCGCCAATTCGAGCATCGTCCTGCACCAGCCATCGGGTGGTTTTCGCGGCCAGGCATCGGACATCGAGCGGCATGCGGAGGACATCGTCAAGGTCAAGCGCCGCATGATCAGGCTTTATGCCGAGCATTGCGGACGCACCGAGGAAGACGTCGAACGAACGCTCGACCGCGACTATTTCATGACCGCGCAGGAAGCGCGCGACTGGGGCCTGGTCGATCACGTCTATTCCAACCGGGCCGAACTCGAGGAACGAAACAGGAAGAAACCCGCCGAGGACTAAAGCCGCCCCGTGAAGCGCGGAAAAATCTGCTAAATCAGCAGTTTATGTCCGATCCCGGAATCTGTTTGTGATCGGATAACGCCGGTCACGGCCAAAATTCTTGCGCGTGATCTTCACGCCTGGCGCGGCCTGCCGGCGCTTGTATTCGGCGATGTAGAGCAGATGCTCGATCCGGTGCACGGTCTCGCGGTCGTGGCCGCGCGCGACAATGGCGTCGACGCCCATCTCGCCCTCGACCAGGCATTCCAGGATGTCGTCGAGCACCGGATAGGGCGGCAGCGAATCCTGGTCGGTCTGGTCGGGGCGCAATTCGGCAGACGGCGCCTTGTCGATGATGTTTTGCGGGATCACCGCGCCCGATGGGCCAAGCGCGCTGGGCGGCACGGTGGTGTTTCTCCAGGCCGACAGCGCGTAGACCTGCATCTTGTAGACATCCTTGATTGGATTGAAGCCGCCATTCATGTCGCCATAGAGCGTCGCGTAGCCGACCGACATCTCCGACTTGTTGCCGGTGGTGACCACCATCGAGCCGAACTTGTTGGAGACCGCCATCAGGATGGTGCCGCGCGTGCGGCTTTGCAGGTTTTCCTCGGTCACACCTTCCTTCGTGCCCTCGAAAAGCTGTGTCAGCGCATGCGAGAACCCTTCAACCGGCTCGGAGATCGGCACGATGTCGTAGCGGCAGCCGAGCGCCCGCGCGCAGGCCTCGGCGTCCTGCAGCGAATCCTTCGACGTGTAGCGATACGGCATCATGATGCAGCGCACCCGCTCCTCGCCCAGCGCATCGACGGCGAGGGCTGCGCAGATCGCCGAATCGATGCCGCCCGAAAGGCCGAGCACGACATTCTTGAAGCCGTTCTTGTTCACATAATCGCGCAGGCCAAGCAGGCAGGCCCGGTAATCGGCCTCTTCCTTCTCGGGAATCTTCGACATCGGCCCGTCATCGCAGCGCCAGCCCTCGCCATCCCGTTTCCAGGTGGAAACCGACACGGATTCCTCGAACTGGCTCATCTGGAAGGCCAGCGACTTGTCGGCCGAGATCGCAAAAGACGCGCCGTCGAACACCAGTTCGTCCTGCCCGCCGAGCTGGTTGGCATACAACATCGGCAGACCGCTCTCGATCACCTGGGCGATCACCACCTGGTGGCGCACGTCCACCTTGCCGCGATAATAGGGCGAGCCGTTTGGCACGAGCAGGATTTCCGCGCCGGATTCAGCCAGCGTCTCGCAGACGCCAAGCTCGCCCCAAATGTCCTCGCAGATCGGAATGCCAAGCCGCACGCCGCGAAAATTCACCGGACCGGGCATATCCGGTCCCGGCTGGAACACGCGTTTCTCGTCGAACTCGCCGTAATTCGGCAGGTCGAGCTTGAAGCGTTCAGCGACGATCTTGCCGCCGTCCATCACCATGACGGCGTTATGCAGCCCGCTGTCGCGGCGCAGCGGCGTACCGATGATGATGCCGGGTCCGCCATCCTTCGTATCGGCGGCCAGATCGGCCATGGCGCCCTCGCAGGCCTCGAGGAAGGCCGGTTTCAGCACCAGATCCTCGGGCGGATAGCCGGCGATGAACAATTCGGTGAACAGGATGAGATCGGCGCCTTGCCTGGCGGCATCGGCCCGTGCCTCGCGCGCCTTGGCCAGATTGCCGGCCACGTCGCCGACCACCGGATTGAGCTGGGCGGTGGCAATGCGCAGGATGTCGGGGGCGTGTGATTTGCGGGCCATGGCGTTCCTGTTCCTATAGCATTTTGCAGTCAGGTGACTTCACCTGGCGCCCGCACAAATGCGGAAAACAAGCAGATAGAGCGGAGCGGCGTTTCCGTGAAACGATGAACCGATCCAGGCTGCTGACCCGTTGCGTTTAGCCCGCGCACGGGCGGCTTGCAACATGATCGGCCGGCTCAACCGCCGACGCCAAGCCCTTCCTCGGTCCTGTCCAGAATGAGCGGGATGATCAGATCCTCCTCGTCGTGCAGGTGCCTGAGCAGCATCGACAGCAGCTTCGTGTTCTCGTCCGCATAGGCGTCGGCGGCGAACAGCCGCGTGTCGCGCGCAGCGCCGAGCGCCTGGAGGAATGCCGACCCGGTCTGCGCGTTGCGCTCCAGCGCGTCATGGATGGTGTGGTGATCGGCATCGAGAAGGTCGAAGCCGCGCTTCAGGCGCTCCTCGGCAGCGGCGAAGACGGGAAAATAGTGCATGTCCTCGATCTGGTGATGCCCATGCAATTGCTGCAGGAAAAACCGCAGGCGCGGTGCGAACCAGGCGGCGAAATCATGCGGCGCCAACCGCCCCTCGCGATAGTCGGTGACGCTGCCCTGCAGCAGGCCGCCGAGCTCGCGGAACATGTCGTGCCGCTGCAGCCAGAATTGCGCCATGCCGCCAAGATTGGCATGCCCCTGCCACGTATCGCGCGGATATTTCTCCACCAGATAGCGCAGATCGGGCGGCAGGCCCTGCCGCGTCTCGATCCGCAAACTGTCCGGCAGATCGGCCATCGCGTCAGTCATCGTTCCCGGCAACCGCAACCGCCGCCGACGAGCGCGCATATTGCGGCAGGCCATCGTCGATCGTGTAGAAATCGCCCTTGTCGGCGACGAAGATGTGGCTGTCGGCCACAAGCCCGCTCGGCGCCTCGAAAGCGCCGGCCATAATCGACACCTTATCGGCGCCGTTTCGTTTCCAGAACAGCGCCGAGCCGCAAACCCTGCAGAAGCCGCGCCTGGCGAAGTCCGATGCGGCATACCATGTCAGGTTCTCGCCGCCCTCGACCCTCAGGTCCGCATCGCTGACGTCGGTCGCCGCATAGTACAGGCCGGTCTGCTTGCGGCATTGCGAGCAATGGCAATAGACGACGCCACGCAGATCTCCGCTGGTGTGAAAACGGACCGCGCCGCACAGGCACGATCCGTCGTGATGATTGGTCATGGTTCCCTCCGATCCCAACTGGTTCCTTGCAGGAGCCATGACTACCATCTCAACACCCAACAGGGCATTGCCAAAGGCTGAAGTTAAGCTTCAACCCCGTTCAAGCGTTGGCGACCTTGCCGGCCGGCTGCGCCGCGCGATCCTTCTTCAACAGCTCGGCCACCAGGAAAGACAGTTCCAGCGCCTGGTCGGCATTGAGCCGCGGATCGCAATGGGTGTGGTAGCGGTCCTGCAATTCCTCGTCGCGAATGGCGCGCGCACCGCCCGTGCATTCGGTGACGTTCTTGCCGGTCATCTCCACATGCATGCCGCCGGGATGCGTGCCTTCGGCGCGATGCACCTCGAAGAAGGTCTGCACCTCCTTCAGGATGCGGTCGAAGGGCCGCGTCTTGTAGCCGGCGGCCGTGATCGTGTTGCCGTGCATCGGATCGCACGACCAGACCACCTTGCGCCCTTCCCGCTCCACGGCGCGCACCAGCTTCGGCAGGTGCTCGCCCACCTTGTCGGCTCCGAAACGGGCGATCAGCGTCAGCCGGCCCGGCTCGTTTTCCGGATTGAGCAGGTCGATCAGCTCGATCAGTCCGTCAGGCGTCATCGACGGTCCGCATTTCAGGCCGAGCGGGTTCTTGATGCCACGGCAGAATTCCACATGCGCATGGTCGGCCTGGCGCGTCCGGTCGCCGATCCAGATCATGTGGCCGGACGTGGCGTACCAGTCGCCCGACGTCGAATCGACGCGCGTCAGCGCTTCTTCATAGCCCAGAAGCAACGCCTCGTGGCTGGTGTAGAAATCGGTCTCGCGCAGCGCATGCGAGCTCTCGCCGGTGATGCCGACGGCGCGCATGAAGTCGATCGTCTCGGTGATGCGGTTGGCCAGTTCCTGGTAGCGCTCGGCCTGCGGGCTGTCCGACAGGAAGCCGAGCATCCATTTGTGCACGTTCTCCAGATTGGCGAAACCGCCCTGGGCGAAAGCGCGCAAGAGGTTCAGCGTCGCCGCCGACTGCCGGTAGGCCATTTCCTGGCGCGCCGGATCGGGCGTGCGCGAGGCGGCCTCGAACTCGATGCCGTTGATGATGTCGCCACGGTAGCTCGGCAGGATCACATCGCCCTTGGCCTCCGTGTCGGAGGAGCGCGGCTTGGCGAACTGGCCGGCGATGCGCCCGACCTTCACCACCGGCTGCGACCCGGCAAAGGTCAGGACAACGGCCATCTGCAGGAAGGCGCGGAAGAAATCGCGAATGTTGTCGGCGCCATGCTCGGCAAAGCTTTCCGCGCAATCACCGCCCTGCAGGAGAAAGCCATTGCCCTCGGCAACGGCGGCGAGCTGCTTCTTCAGCTTGCGCGCTTCACCTGCAAAAACGAGTGGCGGATAGGTGGCCATGCGCGCCTCGACCTCGGCCAGGGCGTTCAGGTCCGGATAGGCCGGAACCTGCTGGATGGGCTTGTTTCTCCACGAATTCGGCGACCACTTCGTCATCTTGCTTACTCGACTTTGGCTTCAGGAATCATGCCCTCGGTCCGCGGCGACAGCCGTTCACGGATACCGAAAGCCCGCTTATTAACGAAAGCGCGGGCACGATACTACCCCGGAATCACGGTGATGGCGAAGGCTTATCCCGCAGCGGGCACGATGCGCAGCCCGCACTGGGCGAGCAGCGCGTCGAGAAATGCCTGTTCGCTCGGCTCGAGCGCGACGGCACGCGGATATTGCGGCGCGGCGCGATCGGCCAGGATCGCAGCGTCAAACCCGTCCGTCTCCGCGATAAAGCGTGCTGCGCCTTCTTCACCGAATTCGCGCAGAAACCCCTGCAGAACCGCATCGAGATAGGATTGAATGATCTGCAACCGGATCGGCTCGACGGATCGCTTCGCCTGATAGACATGGATCGGACAATTGACCGGCAAAGCCTCGGCGGCCTTCACCGCGCCGGGATCGAGCGCCACGCGCGCGTAATGCGCTTCGCGCAGATCGACGCTCGGCAGGTTTTCGACCCGGTCGACGATCAGCAGCCCGTCGATGAAGGCGTCCGCGTCGCAGCGAACGCTCAACAGCGCGCGCTCGGTTTCATCGTCCCGACGCACCCATTGGCGCCGCCAGCCCATCAGCCGTGCCGGCACCGCACCAATGATCTCGGTGCGGTGCGTGGCGCGATTGACCAGAGAGCCATAGCCGAAATAGGCCACCAGCCCGTCGCCGTTCCCGTCCATCTCAGTCGATCCGTTTGCCCTTTTCGACCCGATAGCTCGGCTGGTACATGGTGACCAGCTCCTCCGCCGCCGATGGATGCACCGCCATGGTGCGGTCGAAATCGTCCTTGGTCAGCCGGGCCTTGAGCGCGATCCCGAGAATCTGCGCCATCTCGCCGGCGTCGGGACCCAGCACATGCGCCCCGACGACGACGCGGCTGTCCGCATCCACCACCAGCTTCATCAGCATCTTTTCCTGGCGTCCCGACAGCGTGTGGCGCATCGGCCGGAAGCTGGCACGGTAGATTTCCAGCCTGTCGAAACGGTGTGTCGCCTCGTCCTCCGACAGGCCGACCGTGCCGATCTCCGGTTGCGAGAACACGGCGGTGGCGATCGTGTCGTGATCGACCTTCGTCGGCTTGCCGCGAAACTCCGTATCGACGAAGCCCATCGCCTCATGGATCGCAACCGGCGTCAATTGCACCCGGTTGGTCACGTCGCCCAGCGCCCAGATGTTGTCGACATTGGTACGCGAATAGTCGTCGACGATGATTTCGCCGGTCTTGCCGGTCTCAACACCCGCCGCATCGAGGCCGAGATTGTCCGTGTTGGGAATGCGGCCGATGGCCAGCATCACCTGGCCCGCCTCCAGCACCTTGCCCGATTTGAGATATGCCATGAGCGTCCCATCGCTGCCTTTGTCGACGGCGGTCAGCACGTCATGGCAGAGGATCTTGATGCCCTTGGCCTCCATCGTCGCGTGCAGTTCGCGACGCAGATCGACGTCGAAGCGCGAGAGGATTTCCTTGCCGCGGTAGACCAGCGTCGTATCGACGCCCAGGCCATGGAAGATGTTGGCGAATTCCACGGCGATGTAGCCACCGCCCTCGATGATGATGGCAGACGGCAGCTCGGCCAAGTCGAACGCCTCATTGGAGAAGATGCAATGCTCATGGCCCGGCAGCGCGGCATGCGGATTGGGCCGCCCGCCGACCGCGATCAGGATCTTGTCCGCCGTCACCCGCCTGCCGCCGACCTCGACCGTGTGCCGGTCGACCAGCGTTGCCCGCGCCTCGAAAATCTCGGCCCCGGCGTTTTCCAGCCCCTTGCGGTACAGGCCTTCCAGCCGGGCGATCTCGCGGTCCTTGTTGTCGACTAGGTCACGCCAGTTGAAGCTGGCCTCGGGCACGGTCCAGCCATAACCGGCGGCGTCTTCGAAATGCTCGGGAAACTGCGAGGCGTAGACGAACAGTTTTTTCGGCACGCAACCGCGAATGACGCAGGTGCCGCCAAAGCGATATTCCTCGGCGATCGCCACGCGCTTGCCCAGCCCCGCCGCCAGCCGCCCCGCGCGCACGCCGCCCGAGCCGCCGCCAATCACAAACAGATCGTAATCGAATTTCGTCATCTCAATCCCTCGGCCCGAACGGCCTTGTCACATCCTGCATCAGGTTCTCAGGCCTATTGGCGCCAGCAACCGCCATAGACTTATAGCATTTTTGCAGTCAGGTGGAATCACCTGACGTCCGCATAAATGCGGAAAATCAAAGAGATAGAGCGTCCTTTATGCGTCCGAATAGACGCATGGCGCTCTAGAAATCCGGAGGCCAAAATAAAAGCCCGGCACGACGGCCGGGCTTCGAGACAATCCAGAAAACAGCGTCTACTGGTTTGCCGGCGCGGATTCGGCCGGGGCAGACTCTGCCGGAGCAGGCTGGGTACCCGTGGCTTCGGACGCCGCCTCCATCTGCTGTCCGACCATCTGTGCCAGGTCGCGGGCAATGCCACGGCGCCAGATCTCGCCGGCCTTCAGCACTTCCCGCGTGACGATCGGTCCGTCGGCGATCAGTTTCCGGCCGGTCGGCGATTCGTAGAAGGCGGCGATCTCCTTCAATTCCGGCTCGCTGAACACGCGCGCATAGGCTTGCGCCGCCTCGCGCTCCAGATCGACCCGGCGGCTGGCAAGCTCGATGGCCTTCTCGTCGACGGCTGCGTTGATCAGCTGAACCAGGTCGGGATTCTTGCGGATGAGCTCGGACTTGAGCGCGCCGGCGGCCTGCGGCAGAACGCCGTCGAAATCGCCGGTAGCGTTGATCGCCGCGATCGCCGCACGCGCCGCCGAAAGATGCGTTTCGGAAATATCCTGCGCCAAAGCCGGAGTGAAGGCGACCGTCGCCGCCACTGCGGCGGAGGCTGCGAAGAGACGGACGCGAGTTGCCAAAGTCATGTTATTCACACTCCATTTCTAATCAGACAGCCCGACTGTTCGCACCTCGCCATCGCCCGCGATGAAGGCGGTGTCGGCAAGGTCGAGAAACAGGCCATGTTCCACAACGCCCGGTATGGCGTGCAGCGCGTTTGCCAATGCTCTTGGATCGCGAATGCGGCCAAATGATGCATCGACGATAAGATGTCCACCGTCGGTCACAAAGGGTTTTTCGCCGTCCTGGCGAACCGCAAGCCTCCCGCTGAGACCGAGTTCGCGCGCCACCGATTCTATTGCCAGAATCGTGGCGCGCAGGCCGAACACATTGACCTCGATGGGCAGCGGAAACTGTCCCAGCGTCTCGACCATCTTGCTCTTGTCGGCAATGACGATCATGCGCTGGGAGGCGGCCGCGACGATCTTTTCGCGCAACAGCGCCCCGCCACCGCCCTTGATCAAGGCGAGGCCGGGGCCGATCTCATCAGCGCCGTCGATCGTCAGGTCGAGGGCGGGCGTTTCATCGAGCGTCGTCAGCGGCACGCCCAGTTCCTCGCAGAGCCGCGCCGTGCGCTCGGAGGTCGGCACGCCGATCACCGACAGACCCTCGGCGACGCGCGCCGCCAGCAGGCGAACGAACTCCTCGGCGGTCGAGCCGGTGCCGATCCCCAGGCGCATGCCGTCGGTGACCTGGCCCAGCGCTGCCCGCGCCGCCTCGATCTTCAGTTCGCGCATATCGCCCGACATCGTACCCCCAAATATAGCCCGGGTCTGTTCATCTGCGGTTCCTAACCCGTTTTGACGCGGCTCGCAAATGCGCGTTGACCCACTTGCGCGTTAACTTGCGCCGCCCGGTCCGGCGGGTTATCCCAACAGGATTGTAAAGGGGACATCATGTCAGCGCCAATCATCGTCTTCGATCTGGACGGAACGCTGGTCGACACCGCACCGGACCTGCTGGACAGCCTGAACCATTGCCTGGCGAGCGTCGGCATCGCGCCGGTGCAGGAGAGCGAGATCAACCGCATTGTCGGCTTCGGCAGCCGCGTCATGATCGAGCGGGCCTTTGCCGTGCGCCAACGCCAACTGGCCGAAGGGCAACTGGACGCGCTGCAAGCCCTGTTCCTCGACCATTACACGGCCAATGTGCCGGGCCGCTCGCGTCCCTACCCCGGTGTGATCGAGGCGATCGGCCGCTTCCGCTCCGCCGGCTATATCACGGCGATCTGCACCAACAAGCTCGAGGGCATGTCGAAGTCGCTGCTTTCCGCCCTCGGCATCTCGCACCATTTCGAGGCGATCTGCGGCGCCGACACCTTCCCCATGCGCAAGCCGGACCCGGGCCATCTGCTCAACACCATCGCCATGGCGGGCGCCGATCCCAACCGCGCCGTGATGATCGGTGATTCGCGCACCGACATCGACACGGCAAAGGCGGCCGGCATTCCCGTCGTCGCCGTCGATTTCGGCTACACGGACCGCCATGTGCGCGAGTTCGAGCCATCGCGCATCATCTCGCATTTCGATGAACTGAGTGTCGAAATGGCTGAAGGCCTGATCGCTGCAACGGCCGCATAGGGCATTTTGCAGTCAGGTGGAATCACCTGACGTCCGCATGAACGCGGAAAAACAAAGAAATTGAGCGCCCCGATACCCACCTTGACTCGGCCCCGCGCCGCCCCTTATATCGCGGCTCGCTCGATGATGGTTTGCGAGCGGGCGCGTAGCTCAGCGGGAGAGCACACCCTTCACACGGGTGGGGTCGCAGGTTCAATCCCTGCCGCGCCCACCATTCGCGAGAATCAGGTGGTGACGCGGGGGCTTCCTTTCGGCTGGCTCCTGCACACGGACTGACCGTCAATTGGTGAGAGCCATCCATTGCAGCCATCAGCGATCCGCACCGCCACCTATCCAGCAGCGATCTTTGCCGTCTATGTCGCAGCCTCCATGCTGTTTCCGGCCGCCGTCGACCTTTATTACGGCAATGATGACTGGCAGGTTTTTGTCGTTTGCGCCCTGGCCACCGGTGCGGTTGCTCTGACCATCGCCGCGGCAACGCGGGGTTCGCTGCCCCGTGGGTCGACGCAGACCACCTTCCTTGTCGTGGTCGTTCTCTGGGTGACGCTGGGCGCCATCGGCGCTGTGCCCTTTTATGCGGCGTCGTTGAAACTCGACCTGGCCGAGGCAGTGTTCGAATCGGTGTCGGCGATCACCACCACGGGTTCCACCGTCATCACCGGCCTCGATGGCTTGCCGCCCGGCCTCCTTCTGTGGCGCTCCCTGCTGCAATGGATTGGCGGCATCGGCGTCGTGGCCCTCGGCCTGTTCCTTCTGCCCTTGCTTAAAGTCGGCGGCTTTTCCTATTTCCGCGTCGAATCGTCGGACATCGAGAACCGACCCTTCGAGCGCTTCATCAGCTTCCTGATCGCCCTGATCGGCATTTACTGCCTTTTGACGGCGCTATGCGCCCTTGGCTACGCCGCCGGCGGCATGAGCAATTTCGATGCCTTGAACCACGCATTGACCACAATCGCCACCGGCGGGTTTTCGACACATGACGCGTCCTTCGGATATTTCGAAGGCATGACCGTGCTCTGGGTCGGCACGGTCTTCATGCTCCTGGCCGCATTGCCGTTCTCGATCCTCGTGCTGCTGTTCGTCCGTGGCCGCCTCGACGCGTTGCAGGATCCGCAAATCCGCCTGTTTCTTGCCTATGTGACCGCCATCGTCCTGGCCCTGGCGGTTGAACGGCGCATCACCACCGGTCTGCCTTTCGACGAGGCGCTGGCCACCACCGCCTTCAATTTCACCTCGATCATCACCACCACAGGCTATGCCAGCGAGGACTATACGCTGTGGGGGCCATTCGCCGTCGCGCTGGCGTTTTTCGCCACCTTCCTCGGCGGTTGCTCGGGCTCGACCTCGGGCGGCATCAAATCCTACCGGTTCCTGATTCTCGGCAGCATGTTGTTGAACGGTCTTAAACTCCTGATCCACCCGCATTCGGTCCAGTCGCTGCGCTACGGCAATCGCGTGGTCGATGAGGAGATGCAGCGCTCCGTCGTCCTGTTTCTGACGGCATTTCTCGCCTCATGGGTCGTCTCGACCCTGCTTTTGTCGCTGACGGGGCTTGATCTCCTGACATCGGTCACGGCCTCGCTCACGGCCTTGACCAATGTCGGGCCTGGCCTTGGCTCCGTTGTCGGACCCGCCGGTAATTTCACGTCTCTGGGGGACTTCGCCAAATGGGTCCTGGCGGCGACGATGCTGCTTGGCCGCCTGGAAATCCTGGCCGTTCTGGTCCTGTTCGTCCCGACCTTCTGGCGCAGTTGACGGCGCTGAGCAGGCTCCCGACCCGGGAGCCTTCGGAAAATCGATGCGTCAGCTGCTCGGCGCGCGCGTGTCGGCAACCTTCTCCAGAGCGATTTTCAGCCGCTCGTCGCGGCCGTAGACGTCGCCGTGATAGGCGATCTTGCCATCCGCCTCCGCATCGGGCCAGGCAGTGAAATAGGCGACATAGACCGGGATATCGCGCTCGATCTTGCGCCGCGTCGGCTGCCCGCCGCCGCGATTGATGCTGGCCGCCACCTCCTCGACAGGAATGTCGAGAACGGCCGCCGCCATCGCCCGTGGATCAGCCAGGCGCACACAGCCATGGCTGAAGGCGCGCGTGTCGCGCTGGAACAGGCTTTTCGACGGCGTGTCATGCATGTAGATGGCGTGCCGGTTCGGAAACAGGATCTTCAGCTCGCCGAGCGAATTGCCCGGACCAGGTTTCTGCCGCACGTTGAAGGGAATATTGCTGCCATACTGGCCCCAATTGACGGCGGTCGAGGAGACCTGCCGGCCGCTCCCATTGACTACTTCATAGCCATTGCGGTCGAGATAACTCGAATCGCGCAGCAGCTTCGGCAGCATCTCATTGACCAGGATCGAGCGCGGCACGCCCCAATAGGGATTGAACTCCACCGTTTCCAGCGTGTCATGGAAGAAGCTGGTCTGGTTAGAGGGGCTGCCGACCACCGTGCGCATCGAAAGCCGGAGGCTTCCCTTGTCGAAGAAATCGACCATGTACGAAGCCGCGTTGATGACCACGCGCGTCTCACCCATATCCGAAGGATGCCAGCGCAACCGCTCCAGCGCGAGCAGCACCTTCTCGATGCGCGCCGCCTTTGATTCGCCGGCTATCGCCCTGACCGTGCGCGGGCCGATGACGCCGTCGGGCTTCAAGCCATGCTGTTCTTGCGTGGCCTTGATGAGTGGCACCAATTCATCGGCATAGAGCGCGCTGTCTGCATGGCTTTTCAGAAGCGGTCCGTATTCCGCCAGAAGATCCGCATCTCCGTCGCGCTCGATGATCTTCAGCAGCTTGGCGAATTCCGGATTGCTGCCGCCCGGCCTCACGAAGGTTTTCGGATCGACGACGATCTCCCGCTCGGCAGCCGCCCGCAACGTTTCGAGTTCGGCCCGCAGTGCACGATAATCGCTGTTCTGCGGGTGCTGCTGATTCAGATAGATGGCGACATCCGAGGCGCGCGCCATGAAACCGAGGCTTTGCACCAGGTCGAGCGGCTTCACGGGAAAATCGTGATAGCCCGACAATTTGTTGGGATCGACACGCCCCCCATGGGCATCGCGCACATAACGCAGGACGCGCGCCGACAGAATCATCTCAAAGCGGATCAGTTCCTTTTGCCGCTCGGCGATCTGGTCGTACCGGAAATCGGCGCTCGGCACGCCGACCGTATAGTCCGCCTCCGACAGGCCGAACTGGCCGGCCTCGGCCAGAACGCGCAGCGCCTGCTCGGCGCGCTTGTTGGCATGATAGCCGGACACCCAGAGGAAATCCGGATTCTTCGAATAGTAGTCGGTCAGCGCCTCGGCGATGCCCTTCTCGGCAAACAGTTCGAAACCGGCAAGCTTCGGCAGCGCCTCGCGAAACGCTGCGCCGTCGAGCCTCGGCTCGAACGCAGATTCCAGCGCCGGCGGCGCGATGCGCGAGAAATCCACATGCACAGGTTCGGCGGGCCTGTAGGTGTAATAGGACGGCGCGGCAATCTTCGGCGCCGGAGCACGCGGTGATTTACGCCGAACCGGTTCCGCCGGCACCACGCCACGCTGCGGCTCGACACGTGCATTGCTCGTGGCGCGGTTGCCACCGCCGAACAGCATGTCGAACAGATTGTCTGCCTGCGCTTGCGACGCGCCGCCAGCGAGTAAGGCAACGGTGGCGCAGGCAAGGCCAGCCTTTTGAAAAGAAAACAAAATCATCGATCATCCCCACCCGAATCTGCCAGCTCATATCGTCTCTCCGGAACGCTGCTTATGCATGCGCGCTGCCCCGGCGATCAGCGACGCTCCGGCACGGTCTGAGTTGTGCTTGAACGACGCCAGCCTGATGAATCGCCACAAGGATAACACTTCACAACCGATCGGTCGCCGGACGATCGATAAAATTGTCTTGAAACGCGCGATCGGTTTCAGCTTGGTGAATGAAGCCTTAACGGATCTGATTTGTCGCCGATCGCGCCGGTCAGCGGGCGTTCCGGACGGCTGGCGGCGAATTCCGCTGCCCGTGCGGCAACCGCTGCATCGCCCAGAATGCGCCGGTGGCCGAGGCCCGGCGCCCAGGCCAGAGAAACATGATCGCCCGCGGCTGCCATGGCCTCCGCATCATCCGCCGGCACTTCCTTGTCCTCGGGCGCATGAATGATCAAGGTCGGCGCGGCGAAAGCCTTCAACTGCAGCGCGCCCTCGAATGCCGCCAGCGGGGTGCCGGCCAATCTCTGCACCATGCCTTCGAGCGCCGCTTGCGTGCGCGGGCCAAGGCCGACGGCGGCGCCGAACTCGCAGAACAACCGCGGCAGGGAGTTGGGCGAGGCAATCATCACCAGCCGGCGCAGACCGATCGGCGGAACCTGCCGCACGGAACCGGTCGCCGCGTTGAGCGCCACGGCGCCGCCGAAGGAGTGGCCGACGGCCGTATCGAAGGGCCCGAGCCACAGCGCCGCCGCGTGCACGGCCGCAACCGCGTTCGGCATGTGCAGCTTGCGTCCCGTCGCCCTTCCATGCCCCGGCAGGTCCACGGCGACGACGCGGAAGCCGCGCGCCAGGAGCGCTTCTATCACAGGTCGCATATGCTCGGTGCGCGAGCGCCAGCCATGCAGAACGAGCACTGCCGGTCCATCGCGCCGCGCGCCCCAGTTGGTGAATTCATAAGCCGTGAAATCGCCATAGGCAGTCGTCAGCCGATGCCGGCGCGCCCGTTTCATGAAGGCGTCGGCCTGGGCGAGCACGCGCCGCTCCTTGGCCGACTGCCGCAGCGGATCTGGTGTCCGACAGAACAACTCGAATGCAAAGCGTCCGGCAAGTCTTGGCGCGACATGTTCGATTGTGCCAAAAAGGCTGCGTATGATCCGCAAGCTGAGGGTGTCCATGCCGACGTTCCGCAATAATGTTCAACGATGAACAAAGTTAGTTCAAGCATGAACAAAAAACAAGACCTCCCCTGGGACAATCCGCGCTTTCGCACGTGGATTGCCGTCGCCCGTGCCGAGAAGGCCATTGTACGGGCGCTGAGCAGGGGGTTGGAGCCGCTTGGGCTGAAACTCGCCCAGCTCGATATGCTGATGAACCTCTATCGTCATCCGGGCCAGTCGCAGCACGATCTGGCGCGCCGCCTTCTGGTCGGGCGCTCGAACATCACCATGCTCCTGCCGCAGATGGAGACGCAGGGGCTCGTCCGACGCGAAGGCGATGCGACCGACAAACGCGTGCTGCGCCTCTATCTGACGCCGGAAGGCGAGTCCCGCCTGATGAAAGCGCTGGCTGTCTACACCGACCTGATCGACCGTGTGCTGGCCCAGTCGACGCCGGCGCAGTGCGAGGCCATGGGCGAGCAGATGCGCCGCATCAGCGAGGCGCTGGCGGAGGATTGACCGGCGCGGCACGCAGATAGGCGCGCGGCGAGGCGCCCAGCATGCGCTTGAACATGGTGGTGAAGGCCGCCACGCTCTCATAGCCCAGATCGAGCGCCACATTGGTGACCGATTCGCCGCCTGTCAGGCGCGGCAGCGCGGCAAACAGGCTGGCCTGCTGGCGCCACAACGACAGGCTGATCCCCGTTTCCTGCTGGAATTTGCGCGTAAAACTGCGCCGGCTCATGCCGATCGCCTCCGCCCAGGCATCGATGGTGACGTGGCTCGACGGCGCTTCGAGAAAACGCAGGCACAATCCCGCCAGCCGTGGATCGGCGGGGAAAGGCAGGCCGAGCGGCATTTCGCGCAGCCGCGGGACCTCGTGCAGGATCAGGCTGTGCAGCAGACCGCTGCGGCCCGAAGGCTGCGCCTCATGCGGCAGCGGAACCGCCTCGTCCAGAAGACTGCGCATCAAATCGGTCATGCCGACGACACGCAGGGTCTCGGGCAGGCCTTCGATCGCCCCCGGCAAGACATACGCCGATTGCATCCGCACCCCGCCCAGCATGTCGACCGCATGCTCGACATGCGCTGGAATCCAGATCGCGTGGCCCGCCGGCACCATCCAGCGGCCGAAAACGGTCTTCACCAGGACGACGCCGGACCGCGCATGCAGGAGCTGCGAGCGGCTGTGCTGATGCGGCGCTACCTGAAACCCGTACGGATAAACGCTTTGCCAGACCACCACATCGCCGTCCGCCTCCTCGAGCCAGGCCCGGCGGCGCACGTCCACCTGTCCCATCTCGCGCGACGAGCGCACCGCTTCCGGCTGGAATTCCTTCATCACGATTTGGCCCAGTTGCAAAGAAACTAGACCAAATCACCAAGGAAGGTCATTGGCAACCCGCGTATAAGCGCCTGTGCTGCTGAGACTTGGCGGCAATGCGACGGAGCACTCCCTTGACCGACACCACCGCCAGCCAGATTCCGGCATCCCAGAATTCGGCAATCGCTGAAAAGACCGCCTATGCGGTGCTTCTCGCCGTCAGCTTCGGCCATATGCTGAACGACATCATGCAGTCGATGCTGGCAGCCATCTATCCGATGCTGAAGAGCGATTACGGACTGGATTTCTGGCAGATCGGTCTCTTGACCATGGCTTTCCAGGTGACGGCCTCCCTGTTGCAGCCGGCCATCGGCCTGGTCACCGACAAGAAGCCGATGCCCTATTCGCTGCCGGTCGGCATGGGCTCCACCCTGGTCGGGCTGCTGCTTCTGGCAATGGCGGCCAATTATCCCATGCTGCTCATCGGCGCCATGTTCGTCGGCCTCGGTTCGGCGATCTTCCATCCCGAATCCTCGCGCGTCGCGCGGCTGGCTTCCGGCGGCCGCTACGGCATGGCCCAGGCCCTGTTCCAGGTCGGCGGCAATGTCGGGACCGCCATCGGGCCGTTGCTGGCCGCCTTCATCGTCGTGCCGCGCGGTCAGGGCAGTGTCGGCTGGTTCTCGCTAGCAGCACTGGTCGGCATGATCGTCCTGTGGCGCGTCAGCCGCTGGTACAGCCAGTACCGCATCCGCACCGCCTCGCGTCCCGCCGTCGCCAGGACGCTCACCCTGCCGCGCCGAAAGGTTGCGGTATCGCTTGCCATCCTCATTGCGCTGGTTTTTGCCAAGAACGTCTACATGGCCGGCATCGCCAGCTACTACACGTTCTATCTCATCGAGAAATTCGGCGTTTCGGTTCAGCATTCGCAAGTGCTGCTGTTCGTCTTCCTTGGCGCAGTGGCGGCAGGAACGATACTCGGCGGCCTGATCGGCGACCGCGTCGGCTCAAAGACGGTGATCTGGTTCTCCATCCTCGGCGTCCTGCCCTTCACCCTCGCCCTGCCCTACGCCGATCTCTTCTGGACACCGGTGTTGACGGTGGCGATCGGCCTGATCATGGCCTCAGCCTTTCCGCAGATCATCGTCTATGGCCAGGAGTTGCTGCCCGGCCGCGTCGGCATGGTCGCCGGCATGTTTTTCGGCTTCGCCTTCGGGCTCGGCGGCATCGGCGCTGCGGTGCTCGGCGTGGTGGCGGACGTGAAGGGCATCGAGTATGTTTATCGCGCCTGTTCCTTCCTGCCGGTGCTCGGCCTCTTGACCGTATTCCTGCCCAACCTGAAAAAGGCCGGTTGATCGACAGGCGGAGGAAAACCATGAACGTCAAGCGGATCGTCAGCAACGTGCAGGCCACCGACATCGAGGCCGCGCGGCGCTTTTACGGCGACCTGCTCGGCCTCGATCTGCTTATGGATCTCGGCTGGATCGCCACCTACGGCAGCGCGGCCCAAATGACCGTGCAGATCAGCTTTGCCACGGAAGGCGGCTCGGGAACGCCGGTGCCCGACCTGTCGATCGAGGTCGACGACGTCGATGCAGCGCTGGAAAAATTCGTCGCGGCGGGAATCGATATCGAGTATGGTCCGGCGGACGAACCCTGGGGCGTGCGTCGATTCTATGTGCGCGATCCATTCGGCAAGCTGGTCAACATCCTCTCCCACCGTTGAACACCGGCAGGTTTCACCACATGGTTCTGGCGGCGCGCTCCGGCCATTCGCCGTCATAGGCCGCGCCGTCGATCGCCTGCCGGCTGGTCGCCGCCAGGATCTTGCCAGGCGTCGGCAATTGCTTCGCATCGGCATGCTTTTCGGCGTTCCACAGATCGGAGCGGACGATGGCGCGGGCACACTGGAAATAGACCTCTTCAATCGACAGCACGATCACCGAGCGCGGCTGAGCTCCTGCCACGGCAAACGAAGCGCACAGTTCCGGGTCGACCGTCAGATGCGCCCTGCCATTGACCCTGAGCGTCGTGCCCGATCCGGGGATCAGGAACAGGAAGGCCGCGCGGGCGTCACGGACGATGTTGCGCAGCGAATCCGTCCTGTTGTTGCCCCGCCGGTCTGGCATCATCAGCGTCCGCTCATCATGGATGCGGACAAAACCCGGCTGGTCGCCGCGCGGCGAGCAATCGATGCCCTCCGGTCCGACCGTTGCCAGGGCGGCGAAGGGCGACGCCGCGATCAGCGCCGCATATTCCGGTATCACCCGCTCCGTCACCTTGACCAGCGACGCTTCGCCCGGTTCGCCGTAGAGCGCTTCCAGCGCCTCGAGCGAGGCGATGATGTGACTGCCGTCGTCAGTCGCCACGGCTCAATCCCTTTTCCTGCAATTCATCCAGATAGCCCTGCCATTTCTTGTCCTTTTCGATGACAAGTTCATGAAGGTAGGGCCAGGTGAAGATGCCGCTCTGGTGCCCATCGCTGAAAACGACGCGCACCGCATAATTGCCGACGGGATCGACGCGCGCGATGCTGACGCTTTTCTTGCCAGGCACGGTGACGCGCTGGTCGGGCGAATGCCCCTGCACTTCCGCCGAAGGCGACAGAACGCGCAGCATTTCGGCCGAGAGCGCGGCGGGCTCCATTGCGGCGAACAGCACGGTCATCGTCATGCGGTCTTTCGAAATACGCAGTTCCTTCGGTGGCTTTACATTGGAGGATGGGTTCATGAGTGGCACCGCCTTTCGCCCACAGCACTATTCAGCTTTTGCCCCGGAGAAAACCCCGGTCTGGACCGATTGCCCAACAGCGCGGCGTGATGCTAGCTTGCCGTGCTTGAATTGCCGGCCCAAACGAACGACATAGTATGCAGCAGGTCCAGCCGGAGACCGCAAGCGGAAGCAAGCCTCGATGACGCAGCACAGCAACATGATCGACCCGTTTGGCCGCGCCATCGACTATTTGCGCGTGTCGGTGACCGATCGCTGCGATTTTCGCTGTGTCTACTGCATGGCGGAAGACATGACCTTCCTGCCCAAGCGCGACCTGTTGAGCCTCGAAGAGCTCGACCGCCTGTGCACGGTCTTCATTGAAAAAGGCGTCCGGCGGCTGCGGCTGACCGGCGGCGAGCCGCTGGTGCGCAAGAACATCATGCATCTGGTGCGCCAGCTTTCCCGCCACCTGAAATCGGGAGCGCTGCAGGAGCTGACGCTGACCAGCAACGGTTCGCAGCTGGAACGCTTCGCAGCCGAACTCGCCGATTGCGGCGTCCGCCGCATCAACGTGTCGATCGACACGCTCGATGCGGAAAAATTCCGCGCCATCACGCGCTGGGGCAATCTCGACAAGGTGATGCGCGGCATCGACGCCGCCGAAGCCGCCGGCCTGCACGTCAAGCTCAATGCGGTGGCGCTGAAAGGCTTCAACGAGGACGAAATTCCCGAAATGCTGCGCTGGGCGCATGGCCGCGGCATGGACATGACCGTCATCGAGACCATGCCCATGGGCGAGATCGACGCCGACCGAACCGACCAGTATCTGCCGCTGTCATTGCTGCGCGCGCAACTCGAGCAACAGTTCACGCTGACCGACATTCCCTTCAAGACCGGCGGGCCGGCACGCTACGTTGAAGTGAGCGAAACCGGCGGCAAGCTGGGCTTCATCACGCCGATGACGCATAATTTCTGCGAAAGCTGCAACCGCGTGCGCATCACCTGCACGGGCATGCTCTATATGTGCCTCGGCCAGGACGATTCGGCCGACCTGCGCGCCGCGCTGCGCGCCTCCGAGGGCAATGAGTTGCTGGCGTCGGCCATCGACGATGCGATCACGCGCAAGCCCAAGGGCCATGACTTCGTCATCGACCGGCGCACCAACCGCCCCTCGGTTTCCCGCCATATGAGCGTGACCGGCGGATAAGCCCTTAGCGGTGGCAGTCCCGTGCCTAGTGGTGCGATCCTAACAGATGGTCCCCATCTGTTAGGAAAAATCGCCCCACCAGATCAATAGCTTGTGGGCTGACTTGTCGAAACAGATGGGTACCATCTGTTTCGGTCAGACCACTAGCGGCCAGCGCCAGCGCATTTAAGGCATTGGCCTGATTGCCAATGCCGCCGGGCAACAGTTACGCTCAAGAATCATTCAGCGTCGTGGAGCGTCCTTGCCTCTTTCACCCAATCTGCGCGGTGCGCTCTTCATGTCGGTTGCGATGGCCGTCTTCACCATCAACGACGCGTTGACCAAGCTCATCTCCGTGTCGATGAACATGGGCCAGGTGATGCTCATCCGCGGCATCATGGCAACGCTGCTGATCGGCTTCCTGGCCTGGCGCTGGGGCGCCTTCGTCCGGCCGCGCTCCATGCTTCACCCGATGATCGGCCTGCGCGTCCTTGGCGAGACCGGCGCCACCATCTGCTTCCTGGCGGCGCTGAAGAACATGCCGATCGCCAACATCTCCGCCGTGCTGCAGGTCCTGCCGCTGACGGTGACGATGGGCGCGGCATTCTTCCTCTCCGAGCCGGTCGGCTGGCGGCGCTGGAGCGCCATCATCGCCGGCTTCGTCGGCATCCTGATCATCATCCGCCCCGGCTTCGATGGTTTCAACGCCTACTCGCTCTACGGGCTCGCCGCCGTCACCTTCGCCACCATGCGCGACCTGACGACGCGCCGCATCCCCGACAATGTGCCGACAGCGCTGATCTCGACCGCCACATCGGCTGCCGTCACCCTGGGAGGCGCGCTGCTCATCGTGCCCTATGGCGGCTGGTCGCCGATGGACGGCATGTCGTTCGGCATGCTGGCCATAGCCGCGCTCTGCGTCGTCTGCGGCTATCACTTCATCATCCAGGCGCTGCGGGTCGGCGACCTGTCCTTCATTGCGCCGTTTCGCTACATGGCGCTGTTGTGGGCGCTGGCGCTCGGTTTCCTGCTGTTCGGCGACAGGCCCGATCTGCCGATGATCGTCGGTGCGACAATCGTCGTCTGCTCCGGCCTCTACACGCTGTATCGCGAGCGTTTCCGCGGCAATCTCAAGCCGGCGGCAAAGAGCACCAGCCCAAGCATGGCGCCGGAAGGAACCTGATCGAGCGACCGGT
The DNA here is from genome assembly GCF_001050155.1 of Nitratireductor soli. Lineage (GTDB taxonomy): Bacteria > Pseudomonadota > Alphaproteobacteria > Rhizobiales > Rhizobiaceae > Nitratireductor > Nitratireductor soli. The sequence goes on along the minus strand of NZ_LFVY01000018.1, from coordinate 13,252 downwards.
TCACTTGGCATGGCCGGCCAACTCCCGGTTTGACTTTGCGCCTCGGACGAGGTTGTTGATGCGGCAACATTTCTAGGACACAATGGCAAATCCCCTGCTCGACCGAACCACGCCCCCACACATACTGACGCTTGTCGTCGCGACCGCGACGGCTGCCGTATCGATGAATGTGTTCCTCCCGTCCCTGCCGGGTATGGCGGTCTATTTCAATGCGGATTATGGCGTCGTCCAGCTCGCCGTCTCGCTCTATCTGGCGGCAACGGCGATCCTTCAGCTCGGCATCGGCCCGGCTTCCGACCGGTTGGGCCGGCGGCCGGTGATGCTTGTCTGCTTTGCCATCTTCATCCTCAGCACCATCGCCGCCCTCGCCGCGCCGAACATCACGGTCTTCCTGGTCTGTCGCGTGCTGCAGGCGTTTTCAGCCGCCGGCATGGTACTGTCGCGCGCCATCGTGCGCGACACGGTCGGTGCGGACGAAGCGGCCAGCCGCATCGGTTACATCACCATGGGCATGACGCTGGCGCCGATGATCGGCCCGTTGATCGGCGGCATCCTCGACGAATTATATGGCTGGCACGCGACCTTCTACCTGATCCTCGCTTTCGGCGTCATCTCCTTCACCGTCGTCTATCTCGACCTGGGAGAGACCAATCACAATCGCTCAGCGAGCATGACATCGCAATTGAAGCACTACCCCGAATTGTTCCGCTCGCGCCGCTTCTGGGGCTACACCGCGACGGCGGCGCTGGCCTCCGGCGCCTTCTTCGCCTTTCTCGGCGGCGGCCCCTATGTTGCGACGACCATGCTGAATCTGACGCCGTCGGGCTACGGCCTGTATTTCGTTCTGATCTCGGTCGGTTACATGCTGGGCAATTTCCTGTCCGGCCGTTTTTCGCGCACCTTCGGCATCAACCGCATGATGCTGGCCGGCAACATCACCGCGGCCCTCGGCCTGATTTTGTCGCTGGCCCTCTTTTCGGCCGGTTATTTCCATCCCCTGTCGCTGTTCGGGCCGTCCATGTTCGTCGGCATCGGCAACGGCATGACCATGCCGAACGCCAATGCCGGCCTGGTCAGCGTCAGGCCGCATCTGGCCGGCACGGCATCCGGGCTGGGCGGTGCGCTGCAGATCGGTGGAGGCGCCGCACTTGCGGTGGTTGCCGGGGCGTTGCTGACGGCCGAGTCCGGTCCCTTTCCGCTGCTTTGGGTGATGCTGATTTCATCGTCGCTGGCGGTTGTCGCCTCGCTCTATGTCATCCGCGTCGCGCGCCAGGCGGGCGATATCTGACGGGAGCGCACCATGGTCACCACCATTGCCGGCGTGATTCTCGCGGGAGGCGAAGCAACCCGCCTTGGCGGTGGCGACAAGGGGTTGGCAAGCATCGGCGACGCGACGCTTCTCGAACTTGTCGCGGCGCGCCTCGCTCCCCAGGTCACGCATGTCGTCCTCAATGCCAATGGCGACCCGCACCGGTTCGCCTCCTTTGGTCTTGAAGTCATTGCCGACCCGCTTCCCGAGCGTCTCGGTCCGCTTGGCGGCATTCTGGCCGGCCTGCGCTGGGCAGCACGGCAAGAATCGCTGACCCACATCGTTACCGTTGCCGCCGACACGCCCTTTTTCCCTGCCGATCTGGTCACCCGTCTTGGCGTGGCGGTTGTCGATGCGCAAGACATCGCGCTGGCCCGCTCGATGGGCCGGGTGCATCCGGTGTTCGGTCTCTGGCCGACGGCGCTTGCCGACGATCTCGCCGCCCACATCGCCGAAGGTGGAAAGCGGCGCGTGACCGCCTATGCCGGCGAGCGCCGCCGCGTCGCGCTGGTCGATTTCGCCGCCGACGGCGAAATCGACCCGTTCTTCAACATCAACACGCCGGGCGATCTGGCCAAGGCCCGCACCATGGTGCGAAGGGAGAAGGAATGAGCCATCGCGTCTTCGGCATTGTCGGCTGGAAGAACTCCGGCAAGACCACCTTGACCTCCCGTCTCATCGCCGAGATGACCCGGCGCGGATTGCGCATCGCCGCGCTGAAACACGCTCACCACGCGTTCGACATCGACCATGAGGGCACGGACTCGTTTCGCCATCGCAGCGCCGGAGCGGCCGAGGTGGCCATTGTCTCCAGCCGGCGCTGGGCGATCATCCATGAACTGCAGGAGGCCGAGGAGCCGGACCTCGAGACGATGCTCGCGCGCCTGTCGCCCTGCGACCTCGTCCTGGTCGAAGGATACAAGCGCGGCCGCCATGCCAAGATCGAGTGCCGTCGCCGCGACGCGAAAGACAGCGCCTCCCTGGCGGCAGGCGATCCCGCCATCGTGGCCGTAGCGGCCGACCACGACGCCGACAGCGGCGGGCTGCCGCGTTTCGCACTCGACGATATCGAGGCGATCGCCGATTTCATTCTTCACCAAACCGGACTGGCGAACACAACCGCATAGCCCATCATCGCACTGGATCACGAAACCTTTACGGTTGCAATTCTGCGCGAAACGATGGGAATATCCGGTTTCAAGTCCCGTCCCAAGGCTCCAGCCCGGCGACGGAGAAGAATAAAAGAGAGGAACACGAATGCGTATTTCAAGGCGTATCGCGCTCGCGCTGCCGGCAGCGGCTTTGGCCCTGGCCGTGGGAGCGGCAAATGCCCAGGACACGATGAAGCTGAAGATCGGCACGGAAGGCGCCTATCCGCCCTTCAACAATCTGACGGCTGACGGCACGCTGGAAGGTTTCGATGTCGATATCGCCCGGGCGCTTTGCGAGGAGATGAAGGCCGATTGCGAGTTCGTCACGCAGGATTGGGACGGCATCATCCCTGCCCTGCAAGCCGGCAAGTTCGACGCCATCATCGCCTCCATGTCGATCACCGAGGACCGCAAGAAGGAAGTCGATTTCACCGACAAATACTACAACACGCCGCCAGCCATCGTTGCCCCGAAAGACTCCGACATCAAGGGCGTCACCAAGGAAGACCTGGCCGGCAAAACCATTGGTGCGCAGGGCTCGACCACCCATTCGACCTATGCCGAGCAAACCTTCGCCGACAGCGACGTAAAGCTCTATCCGACGGCCGAGGAATACAAGCTCGACATCATCAGCGGCCGTCTCGACGCGGTCATAGACGATGTCATCGTGCTCGAGGAATTCCTCAAGAGCGATGAAGGCGCCTGCTGCAAGCAGATCGGCACCGTCACGCCGGTGGAGTCCATCTATGGACCCGGTATCGGCATCGCCATTCGCAAGGGCGAGGACGCGTTGCGCGAAAAGCTCAATGCCGCCATCACAGCCATCCGCGCGAACGGAAAGTACAAAGAGGTCAACGACAAGTATTTCTCCTTCGACGCCTACGGCGACTGAACGGCAAGACTATGTCCTGAGCAGAACCTCACGCAGGCGGCCCGATACAGCGCGGCCGCCTGTTGTGCAAGGGAGCCCAGCCGCACGGAAAGACAATGAGATAGAGCGTCCTTTGTGCGTCCGGATAGATGCATGAAGGAGGCTTCAGCAACCCCGGGAACGAGCCCGGATGGGGAATTCGGCGATGGAAAGGGTCTTGACCCTGTTGAGCTTCGGCCCGGAAGGCTGGGGCGACGATATCGCGGCGGGCGTCGTGGTGACGGTCTCGCTGGCGCTTGCCACCCTGCCGCTTGGATTGGTCATCGGTTTTTTGATTGCGCTCGGCAAACGGTCAAGCGACCGTTACCTGCGGCTGGCGGCGAACATCTACACGACCCTGTTTCGCGGCCTGCCGGAACTCCTGACGCTGTTCCTCGTGTTTTACGGTGTGCAGATCGGCTTGCAGCGCCTGCTGCACCTGTTCGATCCGACAGCCAACATCGAGGTCAATGCGTTCGTCGCCGGCATGGTGGCGTTGGGCGCGGTGTTCTCCTCCTATGCCAGCGAGGTGTTTCTGGCCGCCTTTCGCGCCATCCCGCAGGGGCAGTATGAGGGCAGTATCGCCGTCGGCCTTTCCAGCTTGCAGACCATGCGGCTGATCATCCTGCCGCAGCTCGTGCGCCTTGCCCTGCCCGGCCTGTCCAATCTGTGGCTGATCCTGCTCAAGGACACCGCGCTCGTCTCCGTGATCGGCCTTGCCGACATTCTGCGCCAGAGCGGCATCGCCGCACGCGTGACCAAGGAGGCCTTCCTCTTTTTCGGCATTGCCTGCCTGATCTATCTGGTTCTGGCCATGCTCTCTTCCATCGTCCTCAACGCCATCGAACGCTGGACCGAACGCAGCGGGGTGTCGCGATGAGCGCCGAACAGACCCTGACGGTCGACCGACCGCCCGTCGAGAAACCCCGCTGGACGCATCAGCGCACCATCGGCGTCGTTCTGTTGTGCGTCTGGGCGGCCCTTGCGCTCGCCGTGCTGGTCTTCATGGTCGATGCATGGGATCCGGCGATCTTCCAGCGCTATCTGCCACGCTATTTGTCGGGCCTGTGGATCACCGTCAAGCTGGTCGTCGTCTCGGTGCTGCTCGGCGCCCTCCTGTCGATCCCGATTGCCTATGGCCGCACCTCGCGCAACGGCATCGTCTCGGCGATTGCCTATGCCTATGTCTACTTTTTCCGCGGCACGCCGCTCCTGGCCCAGACCTTTCTCGTCTATTACGGGCTCGGCTCGTTCCGCCCCGAACTGCAGGCCGTCGGGCTTTGGACCTTCTTCCGAGAGGCCTGGTACTGCGCCGTCTTCGCCTTCACGCTGAACACCGCCGCCTATCAGGCGGAAATCCTGCGCGGCGCCATTGAAAGCGTCAGGCGCGGCCAGTGGGAGGCAGCCGCGGCACTTGGCCTGTCGAAGCTGCAGACGATCCGCAAGATCATCATTCCGCAGGCGATGATCGTCGCGTTGCGCCCCTATGGCAACGAGATCATCCTGATGATCAAGGGCTCGGCCATCGTCGCCATCATCACCATCTACGATCTGATGGGCGAGACCCGGCGCGCCTATTCCCAGACCTTCGATTTCCAGACTTACATCTGGGCCGCGGTCATCTATCTTGCCATGGTCGAGGTGCTGCGCAATCTGGTCGACTGGATCGAGCGCCGCATAACGCGCCATCTGAAGCGCTGAATCCGGCCAGCGGCCAATAGCGCGAAACCATCAGGAGAATTATACCGAATGTCAGAAGTCGCATTCATCGGGCTGGGCGTCATGGGATATCCGATGGCAGCCCATTTGCAGAACAAGGGCGGCCACAAGGTCACCGTCTACAACCGCAGCGCAGCCAGGGCCGAGCAATGGGTCGCGGAGCATGGCGGGCAGAAGGCGGCAACCCCGATGGAAGCCGCGCGCGGCAAGGATTTCGTCTTTGCCTGCGTCGGCAATGATGACGATCTGCGCTCCGTGACGCTCGGTGAACAGGGCGCGTTCCATGGCATGGAAAGCGGCTCCGTCTTCATCGACAACACCACCGCCTCCGCCGAGGTGGCACGCGAATTGGCCGGCGAAGCGCAGGAGCACGGCTTCGGCTTCATCGACGCTCCGGTTTCCGGCGGCCAGGCGGGCGCCGAAAACGGTGTGCTGACGGTGATGTGCGGCGGCACACAGGACGTGTTCGACAAGGCCAGGCCCGTCATCGAAGCCTATGCGCGCATGGTCGGCCTGATGGGACCGGCCGGCGCCGGCCAACTCACCAAGATGATCAACCAGATCTGCATTGCCGGTCTGGTCCAGGGGCTCGCCGAAGGCATTCATTTCGGCAAGAAGGCCGGCCTCGACATCGAGAAGGTCATCGATGTGATCTCCAAGGGCGCGGCAGGCTCCTGGCAAATGGAGAACCGCCACAAGACCATGAATGAGAGCCGCTACGATTTCGGCTTCGCCGTCGACTGGATGCGCAAGGATCTCGGCATCTGCCTGGCGGAGGCCGATCGCAACGGCGCCAGCCTGCCGGTCACCGCCCTCGTCGACCAGTTCTACAAGGACGTGCAGGCCATGGGCGGCGGCCGCTGGGACACGTCCTCGCTGCTCGCGCGCCTGGCGCGCCGGACCTGATGGCGCCGGAGCTATCGAACGCCTCCTCCGCTGTGGAGATCGTTGTGCATCTGCAAGGCCTTCGTTCGGCCATGACGGCCGCCGAAATGGCGCGCTTCGGCATTCGCACCGAGTCGGCCCTCGGCATCTCCAATCCCGATCTGCGGAAAGTCGCCCGCCAGATCGGCGGTGACGGCGCCAGGGCACAGGCCCTGTGGGAGACCGGCATCCGGGAAGCCCGGATTCTGGCGCTCTACACCACCGAGCCCAACCGGTTGACGGCCGACACCGCGCGGCACTGGGCGGCCGATTTCGATTCGTGGGAGATCGTCGACGCGGCGGCGGACCTGTTCTTGAAAGCGGAGCTGGGCGCAGAATTGATACCGGAATTCGCCGAGGATGAGCGCGAATTCGTACGCCGCGCGGCATTCGCCATGATCGCCGGCGCCGCCGTTCACCTGAAGAAGGAACCCGACGCGACGCTGCTCGGCTTTCTGCCGCTGATCGAGCGCCACGCGGCCGACGGGCGCAATTTCGTCAAGAAGGCGGTCAACTGGGCTCTGCGCAACATCGGCAAGCGCAGCCCGGCCTGCCACGGTCCGGCACTGGCGCTCGCCGAAGCGCTCGCAGCTTCCCAGGACAAGACGCAACGCTGGATCGGCAAGGACGCCGTGCGCGAACTGACGGCCGAAAGGACGCTCGCCCGGATCGGCGGCCCACGGCGGGATCAGGCAGCGGAGGAACCGGATTCCTTGTCGAGCACCAGGTAATCCAGCGGCAATTCGGTCGTGTACTTGATCTGCTCCATGGCAAACGTCGATGACACGTCGCGGATCTCGATCTTGGCGATCAGCCGTTTGTAGAAGCCGTCATAGGCGGCAATGTCCGGCACCACCACACGCAGCAGATAGTCGACATCACCGCTCATGCGGTAGAACTCGACCACTTCGGGAAACTGCTGGATCACCTCGGAAAAGCGCTTCAGCCACTCATGGCTGTGCATGTTCGTGCGGATCGACACGAACACATTCACCTTGGCGTTGACCCTTTCAGGATCGAGCACGGCGACGCGCCGGCGAATGACGCCCTCTTCCTCGAGTTTCTGAATGCGCCGCCAGCAGGGCGTCGTCGAAAGCCCGACCTTTTTCGCCACATCGGCTACGGCGAGGGTCGAATTTTCTTGCAACAGGCGCAGGATCTTGCGGTCGAGGCGGTCCATGATGAGCTCCGAAGAAAATGATTTCCTAAAATGCCAGCGGCACGCGGCCAGAACAAGAAATATTTTTCTTCAGAAGGCAAAATTCCGGTCGAATAACCCTCATTCAGCGATCAAATGCCGTTGAATTTCCTCCCGCAGAACCGGCAGCAGGTCGCGTTCGAACCAGGGATTCTTCTTCAGCCAACCGGTGTTGCGCCAGGATGGATGCGGCAAGGGCAGGACGCGCGGCTCTGCCCCGCTGTCGAACAGCCGCCGCCAGTCGCGCACCGTCTCGGTGAGTGTGGCCGAACGCGCATCGCCCAGGTGCCAGGCCTGCGCGTACTGGCCGATCACCAGCACCAGCGCGATCTGCGGCATCAGCCTCATCAGTTCGCTGCGCCAGGCGGGCGCGCATTCCTTGCGTGGCGGCAGGTCGCCGCCCTTGGCGTCGAGGCCAGGAAAGCAGAAGCCCATGGGTGCGATGGCGAAGCAATCGGGGTTGTAGAAGGTCGGCCGATCCACCTGCAGCCAATCGCGCAACCGGTCGCCGGAACGGTCATCGAACGGGATACCCGAAGCATGAACCCGGGTTCCGGGCGCCTGTCCGGCGATCAGGATTCGCGCCCGGCGCGATGCCACCACCACCGGCCGCGGCTCATGCGGCAAGGGCTTGCCTGCGGGTTGCTCGACGCAGATGCGGCAGGCGCGAATGCGCGACAGGAGCTGGTTCAGCGGCGGCTCCATGAGAAGCGCCTAAGCCTTGGCGCTCGGGCGGCCGGACACGGCGTGATACCAGCGCGCCAGATGGGCGAGCCCGTCGGGGACCGTCAGTTTCGCCGGTTTCATGAAATCGATGCTGACGAGACCCGTAATGTCGGCGACCGTATAATCATCGCCGGCAACGAATGGCCGATCCGCCAGTTCTCCATCGAGGAATTGCAGGAACTCCATGACTTTCGGCTTGTTGGCCTCGCCCCAGGCCGGCACCTGCGGCACTTCCCACTCCTGCATCGCCGGGTGCAGATGGCGAAACACCTGCGCCACTGGCATGAAAAGATGCATTTCCATCCGCCGTTGCCACATCTCCACCAGCGCCGTGCCGAGCGCGCCCTTGCCGAACAGCGGCGGCTCCGGATGCAGCGCCTCGAAATAGCGGCAGATGGCGATCGTCTCGGTCAGGACGGTTCCGTCATCCAGCTCGAGCACCGGCAGGCGCCGCAACGGATTGCGTTTGGTCAGCGCCTCGGATCGATGCCCCATGGCGCCCATGTCCACCGGTTGCAGCGGAACCTCGATGCCTTTCTCGGCCAGAAAGATGCGCACGCGGCGCGGGTTCGGCGCCCGGCCGCCGTCGAACAGTTTCATCGGATGATCCTCATTGCTCGTTCCCCGACAGATTTCCGAACAGGCGCCGGAACAGGCTTTTGGCGAGATTTAACGCCCGCCCGAGCAGATCGGCCTCCTCCGCCCCGGCCGTCTCTCCGTGCTGCGCGCGCCAGTCGCGCGGCGCGTCGAAGGCGCCATCCCACATGCCCTTGCGCGCGCGGCGCGCCTCTGCCTCGACATCGTCATAATCGCCATAGGCGACGGCCCAACCGGCCTCGACCAGCGCCCGGCCGACATCCGTGCCGTTCACGCTGCAGACAGCAAGCAACCGGTCATAACGGTCCCGCTCATGCCCCTGACAAGTCACCGGTCCGTTGCTGGCCAGCCTGCGCAACATGTCGCGCGCCTGCCGGCCGCAGGCATAGGTCACGCCCTGCCGACTGCACGTCTGCGTATATTCCGGCGCGTCGAGCCCCTTCAGCCGGATGCGTTCGCCTGACAGGGTGATCGTGTCGCCATCGTGCACCGTAACGGCGCCCGACAGGCTGAGCGTGTTCGACCGGTTGAGGCGCTCGATCGCCAGCGCGACCGCCGCCAGGACGCACAGCGCCAGAAGCATGTCCCACAAGCCCCCGAACCGGCGTCGCCCGCGTTTCCTGAAACGGCGGCGACTCATCTGCTGAAGGGTCTCTTAATCATTCCTTGATAGCGTCATAGGCGAATAGCGGGAATTCATAACAGGTGATGGTGCCGCAACCTTCAAAAACGGCCGACAAGTTCATTGTGGACCGCACCAAGCCGCATCGCAACAGCAATGTCGGCCGGGCCGTGCGCCGCACGCGCGACCGGCTGTCGCAAACCGCCGGCAATCCCGATTTCGACCGCGACATGCTGAAGATCCATGCCCGCGCCATTCTGCAAAGCGCGCCCGCCCTGCCGGTTCTCGCCATCGCGCTTTGCCTGGCGGGCTTTTACATCGGGATGGACGAGCAGATCGCCTTGTGGGCGCTTGCCGCGACCCTTTGCTATGCGCCGCTCTATCTCGTCGCACGGCGCATCGCAAATCGCGGCCGCAATGAAATCGAAGTGACCCGCACCCGTCATTGGCTGTTTCTGGCGCATTTCGTCAGCGGTCTCGGCTGGGCCTACTTCGTTACCTTGCGCTGCGGGGATTGCGGCATCACGCAGTTTCCGGCACTGCAGGCGGCTGTGCTCCTTTCGGTGATTGCCGCAACGGCGATGATCACCGCAGCACTTGGCGGCGCCCTGGTCGCCGCCTTCGCCGCTCCCGTCTGCCTGTTCGCGCTCGGCATCTCCGGACAGCCCGTGCCGGCCTATGCCGCAATGGCCGTGCTGCTTGCCGCGTCTCTTCCGTTCTTTGCCTATGTGGCCCATCATCGAAACCGGGCCGCCTTGACGCTGCTGTCCTTCAACAGCGAGAAGGTCGGCCTGATCGGCGAGTTGGAGACGGCGAAATCCATGTCCGACGAGGCGCGCCGCCGCGCCGAGGAAGCCAACCTTGCCAAGTCACGCTTCCTGGCCTCGATGAGCCATGAACTCAGGACGCCGCTCAACGCCATCCTCGGCTTCTCCGAAGTGATGGCCAACCAGGTCCTGGGCCCGCTCGACAACCCGACCTACCGCGACTATGCCGGCGACATCCACGATTCGGGCCAGCACCTCCTGAACCTGATCAACGAGATTCTCGATCTCTCGCGCATCGAGGCCGGCCGCTACCAGCTCAACGAAGAACCACTGTTTCTCGCGCCGGTCGTCGAGGATTGCTGCCGGCTGATGGAACTCAAGGCGCGCAGCAAGAACATTCGCCTCACCCAGCAGATGGAGCCGACCCTGCTGCGGCTGTTTGCCGACGAGCGCGCCATCCGCCAGATCACCCTCAATCTGCTCTCCAATGCGGTGAAGTTCACGTCGAGCGGCGGCGAGATCCGCATCCGCGTCGGCTGGACCGCCGGCGGCGGGCAATATCTGTCCATCAAGGACAATGGCCCTGGAATACCCGAGGACGAGCTCGCCATCGTGCTGTCCGCGTTCGGCCAGGGGTCGATCGCCATCAAGAGCGCCGAACAGGGCACCGGGCTTGGTCTGCCGATCGTTCAGGGACTGGCCGAATTGCATGGCGGCGTGTTCGAATTGAAGTCGAAGCTGCGCTCGGGAACGGAGACCGTCGTGGCCTTTCCGCGCGCGCGCGTCATGGAGGAGTTGCCCGCCATGCCGCCGGAGAAGAGAACCGCCTCGGGCGGGCGGCGCTGAAGCATCGGTCTAGGCAAGGCGCCGGGCGATTTCCGCCACGCCGCCAGCCAAGACGGCAGCCGATTTGACCATTGCGGCGGCCAGCGCCGCGGCGCAGCCTTCGCCCTGCGTCAGCCCGAAGTCCAGCAACGGCTCGAGCTCCAGCCGTGCGGCTGCCTGCTTCGCTGCAAAGCTGTCGGCACCGGCCAGCAGGCAATGGGAAAGCGCCCCCGGCGCCAGGCCGTGCAAGACCGCCGCCGCCGCCAGCGCCGGCAAGCCGTCGAGCACGACAGGTATGTTCTGCGCCCGCGCCGCCAGGATCGCCCCTGTCAGGGCGGCAATGTCGCGGCCGCCCAGCCGGCGCAGCACTTCGAGGGGATCGTCCAAATGACCGGCGTGACACGCCAGCGCGCCGGCAATCGTCTCGCCGGCAAAAGCGCCGTCACACGAGCCGTAAAGCGCCGCAAGGACGGCGCCCGCGGCCATGTCCGCCTGCACCCCCAGAGCACCGAGGCAGAGCAGATCGCCACCCTCCGCCGTCGCCTCCATGCCGAAGGCGATGGTGGCCGCACAGCCCCGTTCGTCGAGAGCCGCTTCAACGGCGATGTCGCCCGACGGCATGTCGAGCGCCAGGTCGAAAACGTTCAGCGACAGATCATTGGCAACGCATAAATGGGAAACCGCCGCCGCACCCGCCGCGACCGCATCGACGCGCGCGCGCTGCGCCGCCAGCACATCGTCCTCGCCGGCTGAAAATCCGTGCGTGGCGGCATAGAGCGCCACGCCCGCCTGGCCGATCAGCGGCGGCACGCGGCCGCGCGTTGCGGCAAGCCAGAGTGCCAGCGTTTTGAGGCGCCCAAGTTCGTCTCCGCCGTAGCCCGCTTTGGCAAACGCCTTTGCCATATCCGCCGCCGCAGCCTGGTCCGGCCCCCTGACCTGCTGCAGCAGGCCGCGCACATCGTCGAATGGCATTCCCGAAACGGTCATGGAAGAAAAGTTCCCGATTGGAGACGGGCAACGGCATAACGGGCAGGCGCGCCCGACGCAATGGCTTCGGCCGAAACGGGCGAAGAGACCCGTCCGTGACGCAAATCCCCTTGCGTATGGCCGGCGGATATCCCATGTCAGGCCAAACGGCTGGACGGATCATGGCTGAAATCGAATCTCCCTGCATCCTCGTGTGCTCCATCGATATGAAGACCGGCTATTGCTTCGGCTGCGGCCGCACGCGCGAGGAGATCGCCTCCTGGCTCACCATGCAGCCGGGCGAGCGCCACGCGGTCATGGAGGCGCTGGCGGCACGTCTCGAAACGGTCGAGCGGCGTCCGCGGCGCGAGACCAGGCGCGCGCGGCTTGCCCGCATGCGCACGGGCGGCTGACCGATGCGGCTGTTCTGGGTCATCATGGCGGTGCTCGGCGGCGGATTGATCCTGCTCGTCGCCAATCATGATTCCGGCAGCGTCCTCGGCATCGAGAACACGGCCTTCGCCCGCACCTTGTATCTTGGCGTGTGGGCTTCGGTGCTCGTTATTGGCCTGCTTGGCTCGGGCATGCATTTCGGCCAGATGGCCCGATCCCTGGCGTTCTGGGTGCTTGCCATGCTCGCCCTCGTCGCCGTCTATCAGTATCGCTACGAGTTGCAGGATGTTGCCGCCCGCATCACCGCCGGCCTGGTGCCGGGCAGCCCGATCTCCCTTGCCGACGACGCCGGTGCCCGGGTTTTCGTGGACCGGTCCTCGGGCGGGCATTTCGAGGTGCTTGCCGATATCAACGGTGCGTCGTTGCGCATGCTGATCGACACAGGCGCGAGCAGCGTGGTGCTGTCGGCCGAGGATGCACTTCGTTCCGGCTATGACGTCCAGGCTCTCGACTTCCGCATCCCCGTATCGACGGCCAATGGTATCACCATGGTGGCCGCGGTGCGGGCCGGTGAAATCCGCGTCGGATCGATCATCCGCCACAATGTGCAGGTGCACGTCGCCCAGCCGGGGCGACTTGCCCAAAGCTTGCTCGGCATGAGTTTCATCAACACGCTGTCAGGATTCGACCTGCGCGGCGACCGGATCATCCTCAGGGATTAGAGCGCCGTGCGTCCATTTGGACGCTACACAAGGACGCTCTAACGTTTTCAATCTATGCATCGACCCGGTCGACAGCCCTGCAAGCGGCACGCTCGTTTCCACGCCTGCTGCTCAACATTCCCAGTCCCGGCCTATTTGTAGATCGGACGCGTCTTTCTTGCGATCCGCCGCTTCGTCTCGATCCTGGTCTCGATGTCGAGGCGGTAGCGGCCGCCGATACTGCGCCATTCCTCGGCGATCTGTCGCTGCAGGAGGCCGATGCGTCGACGCGCCAGCGCTTTGCTGCCGCTTTCCTCGGTATAGACCATTCGCAGTATTGACGGTTCCTTCTCCAGAATTGCCATCAACTGCACGAGTTGCATCTGCCATTCGGGCCGCAGGGCATACAGTCCCTCCTCGAACGCCTCGCTTGTCAGGTCGAGC
>NZ_LFVY01000017.1 GCF_001050155.1 Nitratireductor soli | reverse complement strand
GAATGGGTACATTCAGGGGAGCAGGTCAGTTCCGGTATACGTTCAGGAGTGTGATGTCGAAATCATCAGGGAATTTGAGAGTTGTCGACTCCGATTCAACGTCCAGTTCCCCCTTGTTAAGGCGGATTTCCCGCTTTTCCGCCTCGTTCAAGCGGCGCTTTTCGTCCCCTTCTCGAATGTACGCGTTGCCGTCAACGGTCTCAACCAACTTGTCAGCCCGATAGTACACCCTAAGCACCAGCATATAGTCGTCTTGACCGCTGGCGTTTTTGACCGGCACCTTTTTGAACTCATGCTTTGCGTCGGAACATAGCCTCTGAACAGTGTGAAGCTGATTGATGTGCTCTTGCTCGGTCTTAGCGCATCCTGTGATCTTGCCGTCGTTCTCAACGCCTATGAACACGATCCCGCCATGGGGCTGCGTATTTGCCCACATCGACAGATAGTCGGCCAAATCCTTTTGGGAAACCTTTGCGCGCTTCCGCTCCACGCGGTTATCCTCTGCGAACCGTTCAATAGTTTCCTGATCGCAGGAACCGAAGATATCGTCGGGCGTCCAAAGTTGTGGTAAACTCGGAAGTGGAGCGTTGAAGTCGAAGGTTAGCTGTTCGTTTACCATTACAATCCCAAGGGAGGCTTGTCGACTTGGATGAATTGCGTAAGTGATAACAAGAGGTTACTCTCAGAAAGGTAGGATTATAGGCGTATGCCGACGTTGATGGAAGCCACCAAAACCAATCGATTAGACGAGTTCATCCGTCAAGCTGAAGCAGCTGGCGTAGGGCCAGCTAACAAACGCGCCTTCATTCCAAGCTACTGAGCGGGTGACTAAACCGGATTACTTGTGTCAGGGGAAAATTCCTTAATGGTACATTGGAACTCTGGGTACTGAGCCAACTCACCCAATCTCCACCACCACATTCCCCACCACCTCGCCCTTCTCCACCGCCTCATGCGCCTTCGCAATCTCGTCGAGGCCATACCGCCCGCCGATCAAATGTTTCAGGCTGTTCTTCTCCAGCATCTCCGTCAGTCCGCTCACCGCCGCTTCGCGCTCGGCCGGCAGCAGCTCGTAGACGAGGAAGACCTGTAGCGTCAGGCTGCTCCACAGCATGGTTGGAAACGATACGGGGACATCGCCGGCCAGGCTCGACCCGTAGCAGACGATCTTGCCGTGCGGGGCCAGCGCGCCGTTGGAGATGATGGCGGCGGTGGAATAGAAATCCATGTCGATCAGCCCGTCGGCGCCCTTGCCAGCGGTCAGGCCCTTGACCGTGGCTGCGACGTCCTTTGCCTTGTAGTCGATGACGAAATCGGCGCCGGCGCTGCGGGCATGCGGGGCACGGGCGGTCGAGGCGGTGCTGATGACGCGGGCGCCGCGCATCTTGGCGATCTGCACCGCATAATGGCCGACCGCCGAGCCGGCGCCGATGACGATCAGCGTCTTGCCGCGTATGTCGCCATGCAGATTGACCGCGTGGATCGCCGTCAGCGCCGGAATGCCGAGACAGGCGCCGATGGAGAAATCGACGCCTTCGGGCAGGGGCACCGCCTGCGCTTCGGGCAGGCTGATCCATTCGGCGGCGGTGCCGAAGGGGCGGCGCCACTGGCCGTTCCACACCCAGACGCGCTGGCCGATGCGGCCGTGATCGACGCCGCTTCCCACCGCGTCGATGATGCCGGCGCCGTCGCTGTGCGGGATGATGCGCGCGGCGCCGGGCGGCCGATTGCGCCTGGATTTCACGTCCGAGGGATTGACGCCGGAGGCATGCAGCCGCACGCGGACCTCGCCCGGCTCCGCAATGGGCGTCGGCATCTCGCCGACCCTCAGGACCTCGCGCGGCGCGCCGTTGCGCTCATACCAGGCCGCTTTCATCTTCCCCCTCCAGCTTTGCCATGCGGGCCGCCAAGCTTTCGCTGCCACGGTGTGCCGCCATTGACAATTTCCGATCCTCCGGCGCAGGCTCGTTCATCTTCAACAGAGATAAAGGCCTGTCTTGAGACATCCGGTAACCGGTCTCCAGGAGAACCGTAAGAGCAGTTCCGCCGTTCCGCCAGCGGCCGAAGCGCAGAATCCAACGAAAGCTGACCCAGCGAAGGCCGTCGAGCCTGCGGAGAGGTTCATCTCCGCCGACCACGAGGCCGAATACCGCGCATTCCTCGCCGAGCACCCCGACATCGAGGCCGTCGAGTTCCTGCTGGTCGATCCGAACGGCATCATTCGCGGCAAATGGGCGCCGGGCGACAGTTTGAAGAAGGCTTTTCAGGAAGGCGTCAACTTTCCCATGTCCCTGCACGGGCTGGACGTCTGGGGCCGCGAGGTGGAAGAGACCGGCCTGCACATCGAAACGGGCGACAAGGACGGCTATTGCCGGGCGACGCGCGGTTCGCTGTCCATCGTGCCCTGGGCCAAGCGCAAGACGGCGCAGGTGCTGTTGCAGACGTTTACGCCGGAGGGCGAGCCGTTCATGGCCTGCGCGCGCCAGGTGCTGAAGCACAAGGTGGCCGAGGCGAACGACCGGGGCTTCTTCCCGGTCGCCGCCTTCGAATTGGAGTTCTACCTGCTCGACCCGGCCAGGGAGGACAGCGCCGGCATGCCGACGCCGCTCGGCGCCGGCGAGGGGCCGGACCGGCTGCGCATGTACGGGCTCGACGACCTGGCCGAGAACGCCGCCCTGTTCGACATGATCCGCGATGCGGCCGACGCGCAGAGCCTGCCGATCGACACGATCATCAAGGAGGCGGCCCCCGGCCAGTTCGAGGTCAATCTGAAGCATCGCGCAGACCCGCTGAGGGCTGCCGACGACGTCATCCTCTTGCGCCGCATCGTCATGGGCTGCGCCCGCGCCCATGGGCTGACGGCCACCTTCATGGCCAAGCCGTTCATCGACTATGCCGGCAACGGCATGCATGTGCACACCTCCATGCTCGACGGCGAGGGAAGCAATGTCTTCGCCGGCGCCGATGGCCGCGCGCGGCTCGAATCGGCGGTGGCTGGCCTGATCAAGACCATGCCGGAATCGCTGATCCTCTACATCAACACGTGGAACGGCTTTCGCCGCATCACGCCCGGCTCCTACGCGCCGACCCATGCGGTGTGGGCGGAGAACAACCGTTCCGTGGCGCTGCGCATTCCCATGTCGACGGAGGAGAACCGCCGCGTCGAGCACCGTATTTCGGGCGCCGACGCCAATCCCTATCTGGTCATGGCGGCCATCATCCAGGGCATGATGGAAGGGATCGACAGCGGCGCCAAGCCGCCGCCGCCGGTCGAGGGCAGCGCCTATGACGAGGACGCCAAGGTCGGCACGGCCTTGCCCGACGACATGGACGACGCCCTGCAGCTCGCCTCGCGCAGCGCCTTTCTCGACCGCGCTCTGGGGCCGCTCTTGGCCAAGGTCTACCGCGATCTGAAGCGTGCCGAGATCATCGCTTTCTGGAGCGAGATCACGCCCTTGGAGCGCACGACCTATCTGTGATCGGTATGGAAATTGACGCTTGTCGCACTGCTGAAACGACAATAGGGTTGCATGAAAGAGGCGGGTTCCGGTCCGGTAAGGCCGGGACTTCAAGAAGTCCCCAGGGGAGAAGATTCATGTTACGCAAGACCATTCTGCTTTCCTGCGTCTCGCTGGCTGCAGCCGTCCTGACGGTCGGCGCACAGGCGCAGGACCGTGTTGTCAACGTCTACAACTGGTCCGACTACATCGATGAATCGATCCTCGAGGATTTCACCAAGGAAACCGGCATCAAGGTCGTCTACGACGTCTACGATTCCAATGAAATTCTTGAAACCAAGCTTTTAGCCGGCGGCTCTGGCTATGATGTCGTGGTGCCGTCGGGCGAGTTCCTCGGCCGGCAGATCGGCGCCGGCGTCTTCCAGAAGCTCGACAAGGCGAAGCTGCCGAACCTGTCCAACATGTGGGACATGATCAGCGAGCGCACCGCGATCTACGACCCAGGCAACGAATATTCGATCAACTATATGTGGGGCACCACCGGCATCGGCTACAATGCCGGCAAGGTCGAGGAAATTCTCGGCACGGCCAAGGTCGACACCTGGGATGTGCTGTTCAAGCCGGAGCTTGCGGCAAAATTCAAGGATTGCGGCATCCACATGCTGGATTCGGCCAGCGAGGTCGTGCGCGCCGCGCTGATCTATCAGGGGCTCGACCCCAACACGCCGTCGGCCGATGATCTGGCCAAGGCGGAGGAACTGCTGAGCGCCGTGCGCCCCTATGTGCGCAAGTTCCATTCCTCCGAATACATCAATGGCCTGGCCAATGGCGACATCTGCCTGGCGCTCGGCTATTCGGGCGATATCTTCCAGGCGCGCGACCGCGCGGCCGAGGCCGAGCAGGGGGTCGAAGTGGGCTACAGCATCCCCAAGGAAGGGGCGCTCCTGTGGTTCGACCAGATGGCCATCCCGGCCGATGCCCCGCATGCCGCCGAGGCGCATGAGTTCCTGAACTACATCATGCGCCCCGATGTCATCGCCAAGGCGTCCAACTACGTTGTCTACGCCAATGGCAACAAGGCGGCGCAGGCCGAGATGGACGAGGAAGTAACCGGCGATCCGGCCGTCTATCCCGACGAGGCGACGATGGCCAAGCTGCAGGCGCCGTTGCCCTACGACATGCGCACGCAGCGCGTGGTGACGCGAATGTGGACCAAGGTGGTGACGGGCCAATAGCGGTTTCGGGCGGAACCGCTGATGAAATCGCTCGGCTCGACGCGCCGCAGTTTCGCGCCCTGGGCCGACGCCCAGGCGAAACCCTACATCGCCTTCGAAAACGTCACCAAGCGGTTCGGCGATTTCACCGCCGTCGACGATCTGTCGCTGAACGTCTTCGAGCGCGAGTTCTTCGCGCTTCTGGGGGCGTCGGGCTGCGGAAAGACGACGCTTCTGCGCATGCTGGCGGGCTTCGAGCAGCCGACCGCCGGGCGCATTTTTCTCGACGGCCAGGACCTTGCCGGCATCCCGCCGCACAAGCGGCCGGTCAACATGATGTTCCAGTCCTACGCGCTGTTTCCGCACATGACGGTCGAGAAGAACATCGCCTTCGGCCTGAAGCAGGACCGCATGCCGGCCGGCGAGATCGCCGATCGCGTCGCCGCCATGCTGAAACTGGTCAAGCTGGAGCCATTCGCCAAGCGCAAGCCGCACCAGCTTTCCGGCGGCCAGCGCCAGCGCGTGGCGCTCGCCCGTTCGCTCGCCAAGCGGCCGAAGCTGCTGCTGCTCGACGAACCGCTCGGCGCGCTCGACAAGAAATTGCGCGAGGAGACCCAGTTCGAGCTGATGGATCTGCAATATGACCTAGGCCTGACCTTCATGGTCGTCACCCACGACCAGGAGGAGGCGATGACCATGGCCGACCGCATCGCCGTGATGGACAAGGGCAAGGTCATCCAGGTGGCGACGCCGGCCGAGATCTACGAGGCGCCGAATTCGCGCTTCGTCGCCGATTTCGTCGGCTCGATCAACATGTTCGAAGGCCAGGTGACGGCCGCCGACCGGGATGCGGCGCGCATCGCCGACGGCGAGGGCCGCGAGCTTTCGGTGACGAATTCTGCCGGCGCCGAGACGGGCGCCACCGTCTGGTTCGCCGTCCGGCCGGAAAAGATCGAGGTCTCGCGGCACCGGCCGGAAAACGCGGTCAACGCGATCGAGGGCGAGATCTGGGACATCGCCTATCTGGGCGACATGACCATCCATCACGTCAAGCTGGACGACGGGCGCGTCGTCAAGGCGAGCAGCATCAACCGGCAGCGGGCGGTCGACGACGCCCTGACCTGGCACGACCGCGCCTGGATTTCCTTTCCGGCCGATGCCGGCGTCGTGTTGACGCGGTAGGCTGGCGATGGGACGTTTCCTCGCCGCGCTCGCCTCCCGCCTGGTCATCGTCGTCCCTTATCTGTGGCTGCTGGTGTTCTTCCTGGCGCCGTTCCTGATCGTCTTCAAGATTTCGCTGTCGGAGCCGGCCATCGCAATGCCGCCCTACCAGCCGGTGTTCGACCTGGCCGGCGGGCTGGCGGCCTTTTTCGCCAAGCTGGGAAACCTCTCCTTCAGCAATTATCTGTGGCTTGCCGACGATCCGCTCTACATCAACGCCTATCTGTCGAGCATCTGGATTGCCGGCGTCTCGACCGTCATCACGCTGGCCGTCGGCTACCCCATCGCCTACGGCATGGCGCGCGCGCCGGCCTCCATCCGGCCGTTGCTGCTGATGCTGGTCATCCTGCCCTTCTGGACGAGCTTCCTGATCCGCGTCTATGCCTGGATCGGCATCCTGAAGCCGGAAGGGCTGCTGAACCAGTTCCTCCTGTTCCTTGGCGTCATCGACACGCCGCTGGTCATCCTCAACACGACGACGGCGATCCACATAGGCATCGTCTATTCCTACCTGCCGTTCATGGTCCTGCCGCTCTATGCGACGCTGGAGAAGATGGACAATTCGCTGATCGAGGCCGCGCGCGACCTCGGCTGCCCATCGCTTTCCGCCTTCTGGAAGATCACCTTTCCATTGTCGCTGCCGGGGGTCGTGGCGGGCTGCATGCTGGTCTTCATTCCGGCGGTCGGCGAATTCGTCATTCCCGACCTGCTGGGCGGCTCGCAAACGCTGATGATCGGCAAGACCCTGTGGAGCGAATTCTTCAACAACCGCGACTGGCCGGTTTCCTCGGCGGTCGCCGTCATCCTGCTCTTGCTGCTGATCGTACCGATCATGCTGTTCCAGCGCTCGCAGGCGCGCGCCAGAGAAGCGGGGAACTGAGCCATGGCGGGAAACTGGAGCCGCTTCAACATCGTCTCGCTGGTGCTGGGCTTCGCCTTCCTGTACCTGCCGATCGTCCTCCTGGTGATCTATTCCTTCAATGAATCGCGCCTGGTCACGGTCTGGGCCGGCTTTTCCACCAAATGGTACGTCACCCTGTTCTCCAACCGGGGCTTGATGGACGCCGCCTGGGTGACGGCGCGCGTTGCCTTCCTGTCGGCGACGGTGGCCACCGTGCTCGGCACGATGGCGGCAATCGCCCTGACGCGCTACACGCGGTTTCGCGGCCGGATGCTGTTTTCCGGCATGGTCTTCGCCCCGCTGGTCATGCCCGAGGTCATCACCGGCCTGTCGCTGCTGCTGCTGTTCGTGGCGATCAATTTCGACCGCGGATTTCTCACGGTCACCTTGGCGCACATCACCTTCTCGATGTGCTTCGTCGCCGTGGTGGTGCAATCGCGCCTGGTCACCTTCGACCAGTCATTGGAGGAGGCCGCGCTCGATCTCGGTGCGACGCCGCTCGGCGCTTTTTTCCAGGTGACGCTGCCTGTCATCCTTCCGGCCGTCATCGCCGGCTGGATGCTGGCCTTCACCCTGTCGCTCGACGATCTGGTGATCGCCAGCTTCACCTCCGGCCCCGGTGCCACCACGCTGCCGATGAAGATCTACAGCCAGGTGCGCCTCGGCGTCACGCCGGAGATCAACGCCGTCTGCACGATCCTGATCGGCATCGTCGCCTGCGGCGTCATCATCGCGTCCATCATCACCAAACGCCAGGAAATCCAGCGCCAGCGCGATGAGCGCGCCGCGGCGCGCATCATCGGCTGAAGCAAGGCTATTCGACCAGGAATGGAGCGATGAAAGGCGCGCTCCACGAGCCGCCGATGAAGAAGGTTTCCTTGGGTCCTTCCTGGGGGCTCTCTCCGGCGTTCTCTGCGGCGCCCTCCGTTTTCGCCGGCGCGATGCTGCCGGAAAGGGCGATGCCCCGCCCGGCAAACGGCACGAGCCCGCCGAGCGTCACCACTTCCTGAGAACTCAGCCGCGCTTCCGCCTTGTCGATCCAGGCGATGCCGCCGGCCAGCGTCGCCTTCAATTCGGCGCCTTCGATCGGCAGCTCGCCGTCGGCGATGTCGGCCAGCGGAAAGAACGTCCCCTTGTCATTGTGCTCGCGAAACGATTTGAGGTTGAGGCCGGGAACGACACCCTTGCCGAAACTCGCCGAGATGGATCCATCCGCCGTTTCCAGGACGCTTTCCAGTGTGTCGCCCTGGCCCTTGAGGAAGACAGAGAACGAGCCGCGCGCCTTCGGCATCAGGTTTGTCAGCTGCAGCTTCGACGCCAGATCCTCGCCATTGATGTCCTCGGCGGCGAGACGCAGTTCGGCGTGATTGCGGCTTGCGACATTGTCGAGGCGGACGCCCACCTGCAGCATGCCGCCGAAGGCGGTCGCGTCGGAAATGTCGAGGCTGACCAGCCCGTCCCTGACCTGCGCGGTGGCCGCCACGCCTGTCATCGACACCGAGCCGGCGGTGGCGGTGGCGGCCGACAGCCGCAGATCCAGATTGGCCCGGCGCGACACCGGCGACTTCATGGCATCCCCCGGCGTGCCCGAATCCGGCGTCAGTGCCGCCAACAGGGAGCGCAGATCCAGCGACTTGAAGGCCAGCGTCCCGGTGACGGTTGGCTGCGGCCCGGTGAAGGCGATGTCGAAGGCGCCGGTAGCGCTGTTGTCGCCGAGGCCGATTGCCGCGTTTTCGAACTTCATGCGCTTCGCATCGCCCATGATCGTGCTTTTCAGCGTTGCTGCCTTGATCGTGCTGCCCGGCCAGTCCTCGAGCATGGTCCATTCGATCAGCCGCTGCAGGGATGGGGCCGTTGCCTCCACCTGGCCGTCGATAAAGGCGTTCTCGGCGACGTCCACCTGGCCCTTGAAGGAAAGGAAGACCGGTGCGGTCTTCAGCGAAAGCGACAACGCCGCCTTGCCCCCCGCCAGCAGCAACAGGGGATGTTCCGAGGAGCCCTCCAGCGTCACGCTCTCGCCGTGCCAGATCCCGCGCGCCGACAACGACGCTGAACGGTTGAGCGCCGGCCAGATCAGCGTTCCGCTCAGCCCGCTGGCGATTGGCGGAAGGCTGCGGTCCGTCAGCGAGACGATCCGCCCGTCCTCGATCTCGACCGTTGCGAAGGCATCGCTCGGCAGCGCGCTGATGTCGGGCGCGTTGGGATTGGCTTTCAAAAGTTCACGCGTCATCTCGATCGACTGCGCCAGCCGGCCCCATTTGGGGATGGTCTGGAACCGGGGCGTGTCGCCCGCGCCGTTGACGCGCAGGACAGGACGCACCAGGCGGATCTTGGTGAAGACCACTTCGCCGCGCAGCGCCGCCAGCGCGGAAAGGTCGATCTCGACGCGCTCGGCCCCCATCACCGCCGGGTGCTGGTTGTCGCGCCAGTCCGACAGGACCACATCGTTGAGCACTGCCTTGAAGGAGGGCCAGACGCGGATTTCCGGCGCATCGTCGAGCCGCACCCGGTAACCGCTCCAGGCGCTGACCTGCTGCGCCACGCTGTCGCGGACGATCTGCGTCGAGGCGATCACCGGCAGGCACAGCACCACGACAACCGCAATCAATGCGGCAATACCCAGTGCCCATATGCTCTTCTTCATCGCCGACGCGGGCATCGTTCCTCACCCAAACGGTCGCGTTGCCCCGACCTTATGAACCCCTCAACGGGTTTAAACCAGACGAACGGCATTTCAAGGATTTGTGGCGCCGGGGTGGCGTAGTGCACGGCTTTCTCGCTCCGCGTGCGCAATGGCAGGCAAAAAAGTCAGCCGGCGAAAAATTATGACCCCTGACACATTGCCCGGGCAGGGGTGGAAATGCATAACAAGGCCGGCCGTTTTCGGGGCCGCAAGGAGGATAGAATGAGCCAAGCCGGGCCGCTTTGGACCCCATCCGACACGCAGAAGGGCCAGGCGCCCATCACCGCCTTCATGCGCGAGGCGGAGGCCGTTTCGGGCCGCCCGATAGCGAATTATGAGGCGCTGCATGCCTGGTCGATCGACGACCGGGAGGGCTTCTGGTCTCTGGTATGGGACTTCTGCGGCGTCATCGGTGAACGCGGCGCGCCCGTGCTGCTCGATGGCGATCTGATGCCGGGGGCCGCGTTCTTCCCCGACGCGCGGCTCAACTTTGCCGAAAACCTGCTGCGCCGGACGGGTTCAGACGATGCGCTGGTGTTTCGCGGCGAGGACAAGGTCGAGCGACGTCTTTCGTGGGACGAACTCAGGAGCATGGTCTCGCGCCTGCAGCAATTGTTTCGCGTCCAGGGCCTGAAGGCCGGCGACCGGGTTGCGGCGATGATGCCCAACATGCCCGAGACGATCGCCGCCATGCTTGCTGCGGCCTCGCTCGGCGCGGTCTGGTCGTCCTGTTCTCCCGATTTCGGCGTCCAGGGCGTGCTTGACCGGTTTGGCCAGATCGAGCCGACGATCTTCATCGCACCGGACGGCTATTGGTACGGGGGCAAGGCGTTCGACGTCGGCGACAAGACCGCCGAGCTGATGGCGAAACTGCCGAGCGTCAGGCTGGCGCTGATCGTCGATTATCTCGGCACCGCGCAGGAGGCAGCACGGAAAATCGACCGCGCCGAGGCTTTCACGCCGGCGCTTGCCGCGTTCGCCGAGGCCGAGCCGACCTTCGAGCGATTGCCTTTTTCGCATCCCCTGTACATCCTGTTTTCCTCGGGCACGACCGGCATTCCCAAATGCATCGTCCATTCAGCGGGCGGCACGCTGCTGCAGCATCTGAAGGAGCATCGCCTGCATGCGGGCCTCGTTCCCGGTGATCGGCTGTTCTATTTCACCACCTGCGGCTGGATGATGTGGAACTGGCTGGCCAGCGGTCTCGCCTCCGAGGTGACGCTGCTTCTCTATGACGGTTCGCCGTTCCATCCGGACGGCAACATCCTGTTCGATTTCGCCCAGGCCGAGCGGATGACCTATTTCGGCACCTCGGCGAAGTTCATCGATGCGGTGCGCAAGGCGGGCCTGACGCCGATGACGACGCATGACCTGTCGACGGTGCGCACGCTTTCCTCGACCGGCTCGCCGCTGGCGCCGGAGAATTTCGAGTTCGTCTACCAGGCGATCAAGAAGGACGTGCACCTGGCCTCGATCTCCGGCGGAACGGACATCGTGTCGTGCTTCGTCCTTGGCGTGCCGACACTGCCCGTGTGGATCGGCGAGATCCAGGCGGCCGGTCTCGGCATGGCGGTGGAGGTCTGGGACGAGGTAGGCAAGCCGCTGCGGCAGGGCAAGGGCGAGCTCGTCTGCACGCGCGCCTTTCCGGCCATGCCCCTCGGCTTCTGGAACGATCCGAACGGCGAGAAATACCACGCCGCCTATTTCGACCGCTTCGACAATGTGTGGTGCCATGGCGATTTCGCCGAATGGACGGGGCATGGCGGCATCGTCATCCACGGCCGGTCCGACGCGACCCTCAATCCCGGAGGCGTGCGCATCGGCACGGCGGAGATCTACAATCAGGTCGAGCAACTCCCCGAGATCCTCGAGGCGATCTGCATCGGGCAGGATTGGGAGGACGATGTGCGGGTGGTGCTGTTCGTGCGGCTCGCCGAGGGCGTCGATCTGGACGCGGCGCTGGAGAAGACCATCCGCACCAAGATCAGGACCGGCGCCAGCCCTCGCCACGTGCCGGCCAAGATCATTGCCGTAGCCGACATTCCGCGCACCAAATCCGGCAAGATCACCGAACTGGCGGTGCGCGACATCGTCCATGGACGCGCGGTGAAGAACCAGGAAGCCCTGGCCAATCCGCAGGCCCTCGATCTGTATCGCGACCTGCCGGCCCTGCGGCAATGATCGCCGCCTTTGTGGTTAAGCATTCGTAACGCTTAAATTTACCGAGATTTCACAGATGGTACACTTTGGTAAAGATCTCGGCACTCCGGTAAGGTTCTGTTAAGGGATCGTCGCGATAGTAGTGGCAACTTGACGAGCCGGGCTGAACCCCAAATTCGCCCCGACTGATTGCCGGAAGTTCGCCAAGCCCCGTTTTTGACAGCATTCCAAGACCCTCAAAGCGCCCCGATGGGCGCTTTTTTTTGACTGGAAACAGCTTTGCCGGCTTAGCGTGATTTGCAGTCAGGCGGAAACATCTGCCGTCCGCATGAATGCGGAAAAACAATGAACCGGTCTACAGCGCCGCGCGTCTCATCAGACGCGCAAAGGACACTGTAACACATTGAAATGATGCATGTTCGTTGTCATTCAAATGAATCCGTTTGAATGCGACATGCATTAGGTGTTGCGATCACCCATCAGCGGGCGCGACAGGAGGATCACCGGCACGATGGCGGTGGCGATGATCAGAAGGGCGGCGACGGCGCCGTCTTCCACCGCCCCGCGCGAGGCGTTCTCATAGACATGGGTCGCCAGCGTGCGAAAGCCGAAGGGACGCAGCAGGATCGTCGCCGACAATTCCTTCACCGTATCGACGAAGACGAGGATGCCGGCGGTGAGGATGGCCGGCTTGAGCAGCGGCAGCAGGATCGTCAAGGCGCTCTGATTGGCTGTCTTGCCGAGGCTGCGGGCCGCCTGATCGAGATTGGGCGGGAGCTTTTCCAGGCCGGATCGTATGGCGCTTTCGGCCAGCGCCAGGAAGCGGATCGTGCAGGCGATGACGATGGAGGCGGCCGTTCCGGTGAGGATCAGTCCGGTGGAAAAGCCCGCAAACGACCGGCTGAAACCATCGACCGTGTTGTCGATCCACGCCAGCGAAAGCAGCAGGCCAAGGCCGAGAATGGTGCCGGGCAGCGCGTAGCCGATCGAGGCGAGCCGCACCAGAAGCAACGTGGCCGGGCGGCGCCGCAGGCGGATCGCGTTGATCAGCAACAATGCCAGGAGGACGGTCAGGACTGCTGTGACGCTGGCCACCGCAACGCTGGTGAGGAACGCCTGCAGCACCTGCGGGTCGGCGAACTGATACAGGCGCCGCATCACATAGCGGCCGAAGACGAACAGCGGGATGCCGAAGCCGAGCAGAATGGGCAATGACAGCGCGCCCGCCGCCGCTAAGCCGCGCCCGCCCGAAAGCGTGATGCGCGGCGGCCGCACATGCATCTGCGTGCCGCGCGCGGCGTGAAATCGTTGCTGCCGCCGCGCCCATTGTTCCGCCGACAACAGCAGGAAAACGATCACCAGCATGACGGCGGCGATCTGCGCCGCCCCTTCGAGGCTGCCCCGGTTCAGCCAGGTGGAATAGACCGACAGGGTCAGCGTCCTGACTCCCAGATACTCCACCGCGCCGATGTCGTTCAGCGTTTCCATCATCACCAGGGCAAGGCCGGCGACGATGGCTGGGCGCGCCACCGGCAGCAGGATGCGGAAGAAGACGCGCCACGGGCGCGCGCCCAGCGTGCGCGCGACGTCGGCGATGTTGCGCCCCTGCATGAGGAACACCACCCGCGCGGTCAGATAGACGTAAGGGAAGGTGACGGAGGTGATGACCAGCGCCGCGCCCCAGGTGGAGCGGATGTCGGGGAACCAGTAGTCGCGCGAATTGGTGAAGCCGAACAAGGCGCGCAGCGCCGATTGCAACGGGCCGACATAGTGGAAGAACTCGCCGAACGCATAGGCTGCGAGATAGGGCGGCACGGCGAGCGGCAGGACGAGCGCCCAGGCGAGAAGCCGCCGCAGCGGGAAATCATACGCCACCACCAGCCAGGCGCAGCCGACGCCGATGACGCTGGTGCCCGCAGCGACGAACAGGAGCAGCGCCAGGGTCGTGCCCAGCGATTGCGGCAGGACGTAGCGCAGAAGATGCGGCCACTCCTCGCTCGTGCCCGAAACGGCCACCAGCAGGATGGTGGCGACCGGCAGCAGGACCGCCAGGACGACGATCACGCTGCCGACAAGGGCGGCAATGTGACGCTCACCGCGAATGCGCGGCAAGGAGCGAGGGGTGGACGCGGAGCTGGCGGTCATAGCCTCAGCGGCCAGGCGTGGCTTCGCGCCACTTGCCTGCGTTGGAGATCGGCATACGCCTTGAAACGCAAAAAGCCGGGCCTCTTGCGAGGCCCGGCTTGATCGCCGTTGAAAGGATCAGCTTTCCGGACCGTCATCGAGACCGACGCGATCCACCATTTCGGAGGCGGCTTTGCGGTACTTGGCGATGTCCGCCAGCGACAGGCTATCGGGCTTGATTTCGCCGAAGGACTGGACGGTTTCGGAGATCTTTGCGCCGGGGAGCACCGGGTATTCGTAATTGGCCTCGGCGTAGATCGCTTGCGCCTCGGCACTGCCGAGGAAGCGCATCAGCTCGAGCGCGTTCTCGCGGTTCGGCGCGTGCTTCGCCATCGCCATGCCGGAGATGTTGACATGCGTGCCGCGATCTTCGCTGTTCGGGAACAGGACCTTGATGGCGCCGGCCCAATCCTTCTGCTCCGGCTCCTTGTCGTTATTGATCATCAGGCCGACATAGTAGGTGTTGCCGATGCCCAGATCGCATTCGCCGGCAAAGATGGATTGCGCCTGGTTGCGGTCGCCGCCATCGGGCTTGCGGGCAAGGTTCGCCTTCAGGCCCTTCATCCATTCTTCCGCCTTCTGTTCGCCGTGATGGGCGATCATCGAGGCGAACAGGGCGAGGTTGTAATTGTGCTGGCCGCTGCGCATGCAGATCTTGCCCTTCCACTTGGGATCGGCAAGTTCCTCATAGGTGATCGTGTCCTGGGCGACGCGGTCCTTCGAAGCGTAGATCACACGGCCACGCGTGGTCAGGCCGAACCATTCGCCCTCGGGGTCGCGGAATTCGGCCGGAATTTCGGAATTGATGGCCGCGTCGTCGACCGGTTGGCTGACGCCCTTTTCCTTGACGTTGATCAGGCGGCCGATGTCGACCGTCAGCACCACGTCGGCCGGCGAGTTGGTGCCCTCGGCGGCGATCCGGTCCTCGAGACCCTTGTCGAGGAACAGAACCTCGGTCTTGGTTCCGGTCTTGGCGGTGAACGCGTCGAGCAGCGGCTGGATCAGGAAGGGCTGGCGATAGGAATAGATGTTCACCGTGCCTTCGGCCTGGGCGGCAGGCAGCGTGGTGGCGAAGCCGCCGGCGATGGCGAGCGCGGCAATGCCGGCTTTCGCTGCGCGGAATGGATTTGTGTTCATGGTCATGACGTGTCTCCAAGCCTTTGGGAGTTAAGGTCCCATGGAAAGAGCTGCGGTGTTTTCCCCCAGCGTTGCCGCTTCTGGGAAAGATTGCGCGAAACGTCAAGGGAAAATCAAGCAATATCAGTAGTTTGGAATGATTCTAAACTGAAAAACTCATCTTTTAACAGTCGATGGGGCGCCGCGATCAATCGGCCAGGACCCGCGTTGGCGGAAAAGTGACCTCGACCAGCGTGCCCTCGCCGGGCACGGAACTGATTGCGAAAGAGGCGCGATTGGCCTCCACCATGGCCCGAGTCAGGGGCAGGCCGAGGCCCGTCCCGTCGCCGCGCTTGCGCTTCAACGTATTGATTTGCTTGAAAGGTTTCAGCGCCTCGTCGATCTCCGCCGGGCTCATGCCGATGCCCGTATCGCGCACCCGCATCACCACCGATCCGTCATGGCCATAAGCGGTTGAAACGATGACCTGGCCACCGGCCGCGGTGTAGCGGGTCGCGTTCGAAAGAAGGTTGAGGGCGATTTGCCGCACGCTTCTGGGATCGGCCACCACATCGGGCAGATTGGAGGCGAAGCTTGAGCGGATGATCACCCGCTCGCGATTGGCCTGCGGCTGCATCATCGCCACGGTCTGCCCCAGCACATCGTTCAGCGGCACCGCTTCATAGTGCATTTCCTGCTCGCCCGCCTCGATCTTCGAAATGTCGAGAAGGTCGTTGACCAGGTCCAGAACGTGATTGCCCGAGCGGTTGATGTCGCGCAGGTAATCGCGATAGCGGTCATTGCCGATCGAGCCGAACTTCTCGTCGATCATCAGTTCGGAAAAGCCGATGATGGCGTTCAGCGGCGTGCGGATCTCGTGGCTCACGCGGGCCAGGAACTCGGTCTTCTGCGAGGAGGCGCGTTCGGCCTCGGCGCGCGCCTGGGTCAGTTCCTCGGCCGCCCGCTTCCATTGGGTGATGTCGCGCAGCACGGCGCAGAAGCCGCTCTGGTGCGGCAGCCGGCCGATGGTCATGAACAGGGGAATGAAGCGCCCTTGCGCCTCGCGGCCGATCACCTCCAGCCCGTCGTTCAAGACGCTGGCCACGCCGTTGTCCGACAGGCTGTTGAGATGCTCCTGAACGGCGCGCTGGCTCTCGATGGCAAACAACGCGGTGAACGGCTTGCCGACCACGTCGTCGCCGTCAAAGCCGAACAGCGCCTCGGCCGGCCGGTTGGTCGAGCGTACCGTGCCGTCATTGTCGATGATCGCCACGCCGTCGGTTGCGGTATCGACGATGGCGCGCATTTCCGCCAGGTGCATTTGCAACTCGGCGGTCTCGGCGTCCATCTGTGCATCGACCAGCGCCGAGCCCGCCTTGTCGTCTGCGGCAATGCCCCGCGCCGGCGGCGGTGTGATTGTTCCGCCGGCATCCGGTGTCTCGCTGCGGCTTAGAGCCAACAGCAACGCCTTGCCGTGCTCCCACGGCACCGATTGCAGATGCGCGCTGACGTCGATCAGCATGCCGGCCGCCGTCTTCAGCTTCATGCTGCGCCCGTCGCCGGGCGTGTCCGAGGCCTCGTAGGGTTCCGGGAACAGCGCGTCGATGCCGCCGCTATCGCCGAGATCGGTGAGGTCGCGGTAGCCGGTCAGTTCGAAGAAGGCGTGGTTTGCGTAGTGCAGAATATCGCCGGCATGGATCAGGATCGGCAGCGGAAGCCGCGCCAGAAGCGTGGTGTCGGCCCCGCTGGTGCCATTGCCTGCCGCAGACCCGTGGAAAGCCGAGGGCAGGAAGGCGGGATTTACCGGTTCAACAAGCGGTTTGCCGGCCTCCGCCGTCTCGACGGGCTCGGCAGGCAAAGGCGCATTCCCCGCCGTGCTTTCCGGCCGGGCGTCATCGCCATCGGCCAGCGGTGCATCGACAACGCTCTCCTGGGGAGGCTCCAAGGCCTCGGCCGATTCTGCGCCGGCATCGTCCTGTGGTGAAACCTCGCCGGCCTCGAGGGCCTTGTCGGCGTGGTCGTTCATCGTTGCGGCCAAGGGCCGCTCTTCCGCTGGAATCCCGATCGAAGATTCTTCCGCGCCCTCCGGTTCACCGGGGTCGCTGTCGCGCCGCAACCGGTCACCGATCTCGCGAAAGGCGGTTTGCTCGGTTGGCGACAGGCCGCCATCCTTCTGTGGACCGCGATGCTCGGCAAGGCGGATGACCTTGTCGCTTTCCCGTCGGCCCGGCCCGTCGCTGATCGTCAGCGCGGGCTTTTCCCCGTCATGGGGAGCAACGTCATGGGGAGCAACGTCATGGGGACGCGCCGTTTCATCCGCCGCTGGCGTCTCGGGTGCTGCCGCGTCGGCAACATCGCTACGCGCGTCCGGCACATGGCGGGGCGTGGGCATTGGCGCACCGGGCGTCAGCACGTGACCGATCCCTTCCGGATCGGTCACGGCATCGCCCATGCGGGCCAGGCCGAAACCATGGAAGCCCTCGAACACGCGGCCGCGTCCGTAGATCGGCAGCGCCGCCAGGTCGACCGGCACCTTCAGTCCCGTGCCTGCCAGCGGCCAAAGGACCGTGCGTCCCGACCAGGTGTCGCGGCGTTCGAGAAGCGCTGAGATGCGCCCTTCCGGATCGAGGCCGAAGGCGTTCGATACATCGCGGAAGCGGCGCCCCATCACATCGGCCGCCGCCGGTCCGACGGCCTCGGCGAAAGCGTCGGAAAGGGCCGTGAAGCGGCCTTCGGCGTCGGTTCGCCAGGCAAAGCGCACCGTGCCGGAGGGGCGCGGCGCGGTCTTGGTTTCGGCGCCGGCCCCGGTTGTTTCCGCGTCCGCACGCTCTTCGCCGTGGCCAGCAGGCTCAAAGGAGGCTGTTTTCGCCTCCAGCGGCTCATTCTGCGCCGCTTCGCCGGGGACAGGAGGCAATGTCACATCCTTGATCGCGACCGGCGGCGGGATTTCCTCTTCGGCGGCTTCGGCAGGCGGGAGCTGATGGTCCTGCGCGATCGCCGGCAATGTCTGCGGCGCCTGTTGCGGCGCGTCGTTCTGTTCGTCGACGACGATCAGCAGGTGCATCGCCGGGTCGTCGGTCAGCCGGGCGAAGGCGGCGGGCAAACGGCGCGGCGTGCCCTCGATGATGCGCTTGACCAGCCGGTCCGCCTCGTCCCGCACTTCCGCCACCAGGCCGCCGAGCGTCTCGTGGGTGATACCGAGCGCAGCAAAGTCGCGGGACGCGGCCGCGACCTGTCCATCTCCATCGATGAGTGCCGCAAACTGGCCTACGGCGTCAAAGCCCTCCACCGCGGCTGCGGCGCGAAAGCCGTCATCGCGCATGCGCATCGCCGATGCGGTGCGGGCAAGCAGGATGGCGCGTTCGCCATCGGGCAGATCGATGGCGCTGGCGTGCAGCGTGACGAGCGGCGCTGCCACCCCGCGCGAAAGGCGCACGGCGATCGCTTTGTCGTCGCCGATATCGGGAAAGCCAGGCGTGGCGGCGATCTGCCGGCGCGCGGTGACCGACAATCCGGGTTCAGCGCCGATGGCCGCCTCGATGTTGCGATGGCCGAACAGCGCGGCGCCGGCGCCATTGGCCCAGATCACGGCATTCAGATCCCGGGACAGGATGACCAGCGCATCGCCCGCCGCGAAACGCTCCCGCACCCGGTCGAGAACCGCGATATCAACGAAGGAGTAGGAAACTGACGCCATTCAAACGAGCCAAAAGACCATTTCTATGCGCACACGCCCGGTGCCAAAGCGGCCCTGGCAGTGCGCGGTTGGGTTCAAACAGCATCGGACTGCCCATCCGCACCCGCTGCTGCGGCATTCCGACAACGGCATTAACACATCATTAATAAAAGCATGTCGCGGCCCGGTCCACAAACACCTGATGCGTTATCGCGGAATCTCGGTGATTGGTTAATCGAAACAGGGTTTTATGCTGCAGCGCAATAAAATGTTGCAATGCAGCATAGATCGCGCTATATGAGGGCCATCAATTGTTCGGCGGATCCAGCGTGCAGCACGACCCGCCCTGACCCAAAGGATCGTGGCTATGACCAAGACCAATCAGAAAGACACCGAGAGCGTTGAGTTTCCGTCCTTCGATGCGACGCAGGCCAGCGAGCAGTTTCGCGCTTTCGCCGAGAAGAGCACCGAGCAGACCAAGGAAGTCTACGCCCGCATGAAGGCGAACGCCGAGGACACCCAGAAGGCAATCGAGGCGACCTTCGAGAGCGCCAAGTCGGCCGGCAACGAATTCACCAGCAAGTCCATTGCCGCCATGCGCGAAGGCGCCGAGGCCAATCTCGCCCATCTCGAGGCGCTGGCAGGAGCCCGTTCCTTCGCCGACCTGATCGAGATGCAGAGCACCTTCATGCGCAAGCGCATGGAAGTTGCCGTCGACCAGCTGAAGGATTTCCAGGTTGTTTCGCAGAAGTCCGCCGAGACCCTTGCCAAGCCGATGAAGGACGTCTTCGAGAAGGCCGTCAAGGAACTCCGCGTCGCTTAAGGCATTTTGCGATCAGGTGGAACCACCAGATCAATCGCTCGTGGGCTGACTTTTCGAAACAGATGGGGACCATCTGTTTCGGTCAGACCACTAGCGTCCGCGCAAATGCGGAGCAACATGAGATAGCGCACGGGGCAGCGGTTCCGTGAAGTGATAAACCGGTCGAACACGTTTGCGATCGATCGGGGCAGGAACACCCGGCGGCAGATCCTCCTCCCATTGCCGCTGGGCTCGGGCCGAAACCTCCTCCCTTCGGCCCATCAATGAAAAGACCGGGATCCTCCCCCCGGTCTTTTTTTGTTTTGGGCGGCGTCATTGTTTTGGCTTGAAAAAGCGGTGGTTTGCCCGTATTGACGCCTACGCCAGTCAATGGCCGCGTGCGGTTGTAGCTCAGTTGGTTAGAGCGCAGGATTGTGGCTCCTGAGGTCGGTGGTTCGAACCCACCCAACCGTACCATTTCATTTCCCTATGTTCCCGAAACCCAACGCAAACTGCGCGCTACAGAGCGTCCAGCTCGGCATCGTGGCCGCGATCACAGCAGCGTGCCCTGATCCTGCGGCTTGGCCGGCGCATCCTGAGGCGGCTTGCGCGGGGCGCTGCCTTTGCGGCTCTCGCCGGCGGCGATGGCGCGGGTGACGCCATCGGCGAACTGAATCTGCAGCTCAAGGCCCGGCTGAACGTCCTTGGCTCGCTTCAGCGGTTCGTTGTCGGCGCCGCGCACGAGCGCGAACCCACGCTCCAGCACGGCACGGTACGACAGCGATTCCATCAGGCGGACCGCCTGTTCGCGGCGCTGGGCGGCGCGCTCCAGCCGCGTGCGCACGAGTGTGTCGGAGCGCTGTTCCATCAGCCTCAGCCGTTCGCGAAAATGGGCGATGCGCTGGTTGAGTGCGCCGGGCGAAACGCGGCCCGCGTCGCGGTTGAAGCGGGTTCGCTGGCCACGCACCATGGCCAGGAACACGCCGGGCAGCCGCTCGCCGGATGCGGTTGTCCGCCGCCGGGCTTCCTTCAGCCGCCGCTGCAGCGTCGCCGGCGACAGCCGGAGACCGCTGAAGGTGAGGCGCTTGCGCTGGGTGGCGGCCGACAGCGCCCGGCCGAGCCGGCTGGCCGATTCGTCGAAACGCCGGCGTGGCAGGGCAAGCAACTGGTCGGGCGAAGGCAGGGCGCGGGCCAGTGCCCTCAGCGCCTGCCGTTTTCGTTCCCCGTCGCGCGAGACGGCACCCTTCAGCCGGGCGGAAAGCCGCACCAGCGACGCTTCGAGATCGGCCTTCACCGGGACAGCCATTTCCGCGGCTCCGGTCGGCGTCGGCGCACGCCGGTCGGCGACGAGGTCGATGAGCGTCCAGTCGGTTTCGTGGCCGACCGCCGAGATGACGGGTATCATCGAAGCGGCGACCGCCCTGACCACGGCTTCGTCGTTGAACCCCCAGAGATCCTCGAGGCTGCCGCCGCCACGCGCGACGATCAAAACGTCGGGGCGGGGCAGGGGGCCGTCAATCGGCAGTGCGTTGAAGCCGTTGACGGCGGCCGAGACTTCATCACCCGACGTTTCGCCCTGCACGCGCACCGGCCAGACCAGCACATGCACCGGGAACCGGTCGTTGATGCGGTGGATGATGTCGCGGATGACCGCGCCCGTCGGCGAAGTAACGACGCCGATGACGCGCGGCATGAACGGCAGCAACTGTTTGCGCGCGTCTTCGAACAGGCCCTCGGCGGCGAGCTTCTTCTTGCGCTCTTCGAGCAGCGCCATCAGCGCCCCGGCACCGGCCGGCTCGATGCTTTCGATGACGATCTGGTACTTCGACGAGCCCGGATAGGTGGTCAGCTTGCCGGTGGCGATGACCTCCAGCCCTTCCTGCGGCAGGAACTTCAGCTTCGAGAAGACGCCGCGCCAGATCACCGCCTCCAGCCGTGCCCGGTCGTCCTTCAGCGCGAAATAGGCGTGGCCGGAGGAGTGCGGCCCGCGATAGCCGGAGATCTCGCCGCGCACGCGCACATGGCCGAAAGCGTCCTCGACCGTGCGTTTCAGCGCGCCGGAAAGCTCGCTGACGGAAAACTCGGCGACATTGCTTGGCGAATCGTTTGGTGGCAGGTCTGTCATGGGTCGATTGAGACGGTGCGGACGTCGCGGGTCAAGCCCGCGCGCCTTCCTCTCGCGACGTTTGCCTTACCAGCCCGCCAGGATGCGGCCGGGACGCAGCCGTTTGCCCTTCGGGTTGTGGAAGGTTCCATTGAAATCGAAGCTTCCCTTCTCCTCAATAAAGGCTGGAACCGACAGATTGTCGAGGCTTTCGCCGATGTGTCGGGCCAGCGCGTCGATGATCTCGACCTGGCCCGTATGCCCGCGCATCAGGCCGATATGGCAGTCGGGCAGGGTGTTGAAACCGTCCGCCTCGCCCAGCACCCGCATGCCCGGTCGCAACGCGCATTCGGGCAGGACCGAAACCGCCAGGCCGGACAGCACGGTCGTGGTGATGACGGTCGCCGAGAAGCTGGTGAACAACACCCGATAGTCGCGGTTCATCTCATCGAGCGCCGCGCAGGCGGCGCGACGCCACAGGCAGTTGGGGCGGCCGAAGGCCATCGGCAGCACGTCGCGCTCATGCACAGAATGGTTGGCAGAGCTGACCCAAAGGACCGGTTCGCGGCGCACGGCCTCGGAGCCGCCTTTCGCATCGTCATGGGTGACCAGCGCCAGGTCGAGATTGCCGCGCCTGATATGCTCGACCAGGTTGGGCGTCGGCTCGCACAACACCGATAGCTCCACACGCGGATTGGAGCGCGAAAAGCGCGCCATGATCTCCGGCAGGAAACGGTCGGCATAGTCGTCCGGCGTGCCGATGCGAATGTGCCCTTCCAGGCTCGCATCGTCGAAGGCGGCCAGCGTTTCGCGGTTGAGGCGCATCAGGCGGCGGGCAAAGGTCAGCAGACGCTCGCCATTCTCTGTCAGCCGGTTGGTGCGGCCGTCTTTTTGGAACAGCGGTTTGCCGACGCGGTCCTCGAGACGGCGCATCTGCATGGAAACGGCGGACTGGGTTCGATGAACCTCTTCCGCCGCCCGCGTGAAGCTGCCGGTGTCGGCAATGGCGATGAACGTGGTGAGTTGATCGAGGTCGAGTGGGGCGGCCATGGCATCATCTATCATCATTGTTGATGCTAAAGATTAGAAACATTCGTTCGACTAATCAATAAGGTCTTGGCATTCTCTTTTCATGCAAGGCCGATGGGCGCTTCCAGCCACTTTGGAAGCGCCCCAGCCGCACTTTTCGCTGAGCCGGACCATTTTCGAACGAGGAAGGAGAACGACCATGACACGCGCCGATTCCGATGCCTTCGCCATGACCGCCGCCGCACGGCCGGTCGGCATTGCGCGTCACGCCGTGTCGTCCTTCATGGCCGCTGTGTCGCGCTTCTGGAAAACCCGACAGGCGATGCATCAGCTTTCGGAAATGTCCGACTGGCAGTTGGCCGACATCGGCCTGACGCGCTGCGACATCGATGTCGTTTCGCTGAGCGTGCCGCACGGCGACGCCACGCGTGCGCTGCAGGAAATCGCTGCCGACCGCACGCGTCCCAGGATGCCGAATTCCGTAAATCCCTTGCAGGCCTGACTCCCGCAATGCCGGTTTCCCCCCGGCTGCCTGCACATTGCCCGGTCCCGTCAACGGACCGGGCTTTTTTATGGCGGTGCAAAAAGCTGTAACGTTATTTCAGCTCGGGTCGCCGTCTTCCTCGTCGATGGAACGGCCGGGAATGGAATAGGATCCGGATAGCCACCGATTGAGATCGACGTCCTTGCAGCGGCTGGAACAGAATGGATAGAAGGCGCGCTGCGAAGCCGCGCCGCATTCCGGGCAAGGGCGCTTCGGCCGCAACGGAGTGACTTTTTCGTCCTGGTGCTGCGACATCGTCTACTGGTCCCCGGTCTACTGGTCTCGCGCGCCCGAAAGCCAGTTGAAATGCACCTTGTAGCCCTCGGCCACCAGCAGGTTCACCGTCTCGAACAGAGGCAGGCCGACCACATTCGTATAGGAACCGACCAGCTTGACGACGAACGTTCCGGCAAGCCCCTGGATGGCGTAGCCGCCGGCCTTGCCGCGCCATTCGCCGGAAGCCAGGTAGCTCTCCAGTTCCTCGCGCGACAGGCGCTTGAAGCGCACGCGCGTCTCGACCAGCCGCTGGCGCAATTTGCCGGCCGGCGTGACCAGGCAAAGTCCGGTGAAGACGCGGTGCGAGCGGCCGGAAAGCAGTTGCAGGCAGTTCGACGCTTCGTCGATCATCTCCGCCTTGGGCAGGATGCGTCGTCCGACGGCGACCACCGTGTCGGCGGCGAGGATGAATCCGTCCTCCGCCGCGCCGTCCTTCCGCAGGCGCTCGAGCGCCTTTTCCGCCTTGCCGCGCGACAGCCGCTTGGCAAGGGAGCGCGGGTGCTCGCCCTTGATCGGCGTCTCGTCGATATTGGCCGGGACCAGGTGATCAGGCTCGAGACCTGCCTGCTGCAGCAGTTCGACACGCCGCGGCGATCCGGAAGCAAGCACGAGTTTCTGAAAGGCGCTCATTCTTGTCTTACCGGTCGCGGTTGTCGGTTCTACTTGAAGCGATAGGTGATGCGACCCTTGGTCAGGTCATAGGGCGTCATTTCAACGAGCACCTTGTCGCCGGTCAGAACGCGAATGCGGTTCTTGCGCATCCGGCCTGCCGTGTGCGCGATGATTTCGTGTTCGTTTTCCAGCTTTACGCGAAACATCGCGTTCGGCAGCAATTCCGTAACCACGCCTGGAAACTCCAGGACTTCTTCCTTTGGCATCCGATACCTTCGGTTTTGCAGATATTCCCGGCCGACGGCCGGAATTGGCGCGGAACCTAGCCCATTCATCCGTCTTTGTGAACAAGCTTAGGGTGGCCTGAAGTTAATTTGTGTCCGTTTTGTTGCGCTTGCCAAAACGGGCGCCGATCGCCGCGGCCAGCCGCTCGCGCACATCGCGATAGGCAGCCATGATCTGCTCGCGCGTGCCGCTGACGATGGTCGGGTCCAGCATCGGCCAATACTCCACGTCGGCGGCTATGGTGCGGGTCATTTCCAGTGCCCTGTGATGTGCCTCAGGAGAAAGGGTGATGATGAGGTCGAAATTGGTGTCGGCGAGTTCCTCGATCGATTGCGGATGCCGGTCGCCGAGCGTCAGGCCGTCTTCGTCGAGGATCGCATCGACGAAGGGATCTCGTTCGCCGGCGCGCAGGCCGGCCGAGGCGAGAAAGACGCTGCGCGGCAAGGCCCGGCGTGCCAGGGCCTCGGCCATCGGCGAGCGGATGGCGTTCATGCCGCACAGGAACAGGACCGACTGCGGAGCGCGTCGTTTGTCTGCCTTGGACAAGGGGTCGAGTGCGTTCATGGCCGTGCTCCACGGCCGCCGAAGCGCATCGTCTAGCCCCGCCAATGCAGAACGCAGACCAGCGTGAAGAGCCGGCGCGCCGTGTCGAAATCGACGTCGATCTTGTCTTTCAGGCGATCCATCAAGGTCTGGGAGCCCTCATTGTGCAGGCCGCGCCGTCCCATGTCGATGGCCTCGATCTGGCTCGGTGTGGCGCTGCGGATCGCATCGTAATAGCTCTCGCAGATCAGAAAATAATCCTTCACGATGCGCCGGAAAGGCGTCAGCGAGAGAATATGCGTCACCACCGTTTCGCCATTCTCGCGCGAGATCGAGAAAACCAGCCGCGAATCGACCAGCGACAGCTTCAACCTGTAGGGGCCTCCCGCCTCGTCGCCGACCGGCCGAAAGCTGTTTTCTTCCACCAGGTCGAAGATCGCCACGGCCCGCTCGTGCTCGATGTCGGGGGTCGCGCGGCCGACGGATTCGTCGAGTTCGACTTCGACCAGGCGTGCTGTGTCGGAGCCGGCGCAGCTCATCTCAGAGATCGTGGTCTGGTCGTGCGGGCGTTTCCCAGGCGGCGCCGAGATCCGTCAGCCGCGCCTCGACGCACTCCACGTCGAGTTGGATCGCCGCATTGCCCGAGAAGATCAGTTCGACCGTGCCGGAAGGCGCCGCGCCCATGGTGAAGTCGACGGCGAGCAGCGACAGGATGTCGTTCGGCCGGCTGCGGTCGATGCCGGCGGTCCTCACGGACTGGACGCGGTCGAAATGCAGGATGCTGCGCCGCCGCTCATGCGGCGTCGGCCGGAAGGCGCGGCGTTTGGTTTCCTTCTCCCAGACGAACCGGTTCATCGCCAGGGCGAACCGCTTGTCGCCCGGTTCGAACGCCAGGTCACCCACCTTGGTGACCGCATCCTGCAGATGCGCCGAAAGGATCGCCAGATCCTCCTCATCGAGCGCCACGAGTTTGAGAAAGTCCATGGTCAACCGCGCCGTTCTGAGTTCAGCTGGAAATACGCTCGATCGTCGCGCCGCAGCCCGAAAGCTTTTCCTCGAGTCGCTCGAAGCCCCGGTCGAGGTGATAGACCCGGTTGACGTCGGTGCTGCCTTCGGCCGCGAGCGCCGCGATGACGAGGGAAACCGAGGCGCGCAAATCCGTCGCCATGACCGGCGCTCCGCGCAGGCCCGCCACGCCATCGACGACGGCGGTCTGGCCCGACAGCGAGATTTTCGCGCCCAGCCGGGCGAGTTCCTGCACATGCATGAACCGGTTCTCGAAAATGGTCTCGGTGATGTGCGACCGTCCCTTGGCCATCGTCATCAGGCCCATGAACTGGGCCTGCAGGTCGGTCGGGAAACCGGGAAACGGTTCGGTGGTGACATCCACCGGCGTAATGCCGTGTCCGTTGCGGCGCACGCGAATGCCGGTATTGGTGCGGATGATCTCGGCGCCGGTCTGCTCCAGTGTTCCAAGCGCCGTTTCCAGGAGGTCGGCCTCGGCACCCTCGAGCATCACGTCGCCGCCGGTCATCGCCACCGCCATCGCGTAGGTGCCGGTCTCGATCCGGTCGGGAATGACCCGGTGGCGGGCGCCTGAAAGGCTGGTCACGCCGTCGATCGTGATGGTCGCCGTGCCCGCGCCGGAAATCTTCGCGCCCATGGCGTTCAGGCAATCGGCCAGGTTGACGATCTCCGGTTCGCGCGCCGCGTTCTCCAGCACCGTCTCGCCCTTGGCCATCGCCGCCGCCATCATCAGCACATGCGTCGCGCCGACGGAGATTTTTGGAAACACGTATCGGTTGCCGATCAGGCCGTTCCTGGCTTCCGCCAGCACATAGCCCTGTTCGATCTCGATCTCCGCACCCAGTGCGCGCAGGCCGTCGATGAACAGATCCACCGGCCGCGTGCCGATGGCGCAGCCACCCGGCAACGAGACACGGGCCCGGCCCATGCGCGCCAGGAGCGGCCCGATGACCCAGAAGCTCGCCCGCATCTTCGACACCAGCTCATAGGGCGCCGTCGTGTCGACGATGCTGCGCGCCGTGAAATGGATGGTGCGGGAATACCCCTTTTCCTGGCTTTCGCGACGTCCATTCACGGAATAATCGACGCCATGATTGCCGAGGATGCGAATCAGGCTCTCGACGTCTGCCAGATGCGGCACATTGTCGAGCGTCAGCGTGTCGTCGGTCAAAAGCGAGGCGATCATCAGGGGCAGGGCGGCGTTCTTGGCGCCGGAGATAGGCAGCGTGCCGTGAAGCGTGTTGCCGCCGGTTATGCGTATGCGATCCATCTGTTCTCACTTCCCGGGGCGATCCCCAGTCTCGGTCGCGGCGGGATTTTCCCCGCTGGACCAGAATGCATTGAGTGCCTTGCGGGATGATAAAGCCCGGTCGCGGGGAGGCAGTTCGGTTTCGGCATCGTCACTCGCCCACGCAAAAGCATGTTTATCTAAAATGGTCCTAAAACAAGGCTGCTTCAGGCGCAAGGAATGCTTGGGTGCGGCCGCTCACGGCTTCTTGCTCTTTGCTTCGGTCGACAGGCCCTCCGGCCGTTCGTCGGCATTCCCCTGGCGCCGCGAGCGCGCCTGGGCCTTGCGCCGCGCCAGGTTGGCGCGCAGTTCCGCAGCCAGCCTGTCGCCGCGTCCGCCACCCCCGCTGCCACCCTTGTCGGCGCCTCCTTTGCGGTCATCCTGCTTCGGTTCGGTCAAGCCATTGCCCTCAAGTTCGCGTCAGTTGCATCGTACCGGGCAATCGCCCGGCTGCAAGCGGTGTCGATGCGGTGCCGCCGGCGCTCGGCAATCACCGCGAATGTGCGCTTGCGCTATGCTTTTCATTGTGGCAGAAGTCCGCCGCATCATGGCTCCGACATTGCGCGGGCCATGTGGCATCAAAGGGGCGGTGAGGTCTTGTTCCTCGATCAGGGCCGGTCACGAGAACCCGTTATGGCGCTGCTGCGGTAGCTCAGTGGTAGAGCACTCCCTTGGTAAGGGAGAGGTCGAGAGTTCAATCCTCTCTCGCAGCACCAGTTCATCCCCGCCGATTCCCAAAAACGCGATCGACCTTGATTTGCTGGCCCGGATTTGCACACCCGTCCCAGCCGTAAGCCATCCACAATGTTACGGTTTCGCGGTGCACCGCGCGGATCGAAGGGCGATCCTTACTTGCCCATAACGCGTAGTCGAACCAGTTTGAGAATCATCCGGTTACGACAGCCGGATGGCAAGCGCATTTGGCTTGCGAAGTAATAGTCCCAGTATCGATCATCGTATCTCAAATGTGTCGGTAGCCCAAGGGATACGCGGATCTTACGCGGATTCCTTTCGCGCAAAACAGAAACTGGAAGACAAGCCGGTGCTCGATCCGTTTTCGGGCGTTCCGCGGCTGGGAGACATCGAGACGCTTTCGACCTGGCTGGCGGACGAAATGAGCATAAGCACTTTCGAACTTTGGTGTTTGCTGAACCAGATCGAACGGTCCTGCAGACAGTTTGAAGCGATGAAGGCGCCAATACCGATTCGCACCGTATATGCGAGGCGGGTGATGAAGGCCGCGCTGAGAAAGCGATTGGCGTTCTGAACAGAGGGTAGGTGAGCCAGTGTTCCCGAACATCCATCAAATCCCCGAGCCTGTTCTCGGCGGATGCACAGAGCGAAAGAACGATGCTGCAACATACTCTTACGAACACTGCCAAGATTGAGCGGAGCGTTTCCCGGAGCCCAAGGGCTGGAACGCGCGCAGAGCCCCGCAATGCCGCCGCGAAGGAGCAGGATGAGCGCCTCGCGACGTTGCAGGCGCTCCTGGCAAACCCGCATTTCCGGGCATCCGAACGCAACAAGCGGTTTCTGACATTCGTCGTCGAGGAGACGATTGCCGGACGGGCCGACCGCATCAAGGCGTTCACCATCGCCGTGGATGTTTTCGGCCGTGACGCGGACTTCGATGCGACGGTCGATCCCATCGTGCGGATCGCCGCTGGGCAATTGCGCAAATCCCTGAACGAATACTACGCCGGGCAGGGGCGCATGGATGACATGCGGATCAGTCTGCCACTGGGCGCCTATGTTCCTTCCTTCAAGAAGTGCTCGAGGTTCAAACAGGCCCTTCAGCGCCTGAAGTTCTTTTTGACCTCGAAGGAGTTTGTCGCGACCGGCCTGGCCGTCGTCACGGCAGCCGCGATCGGCTATGGAACGGTCTTTGCCCTTTCTGTCTCCGACCTGAAGGCGCCCGCCGGCGCGGAGCACGCGGTCGTCGTGCTCGACAGCGCCCGCAGCGGCGCGGCGGATCAGGCGTCCGGCCGCTTCGCACATGCGCTGACCGAGGCGTTGTGGGTTCAGATGGGACGCCATGACGCGATCCGCCTGATCGGCGTGCGCGCCGAGGAGAAGCTCGATGCGGTCGTCTCGCAGGCGCGCAAGTCCTTCAGCGACAGCGAGCGCCTGTATCAGTTGCTGACGACGGTGCAGGTAGAGAACGACAATGTCCGCGTATACTGGCATCTCGTCGATGCCGATTCCCGCGAGACCTATTATTCGTCGCGGGTCAGTCAGGAGGTCGCGGTCGATGCGCGCAATACGGCCGCCGACGCGATCGCCGCCAACATGGCGGCCTCGTTGTTCGGTTACGACGGCGTGCTGTCTCCATATGCCGACGGAGCGAAGGTTCTGGCAAACGACCTTTCGAGGTGAGTTCCATGTGATCCCGCCCGGTCCGGCGGTCCCGAAGCATCGTGTTCTCAAGAACAACCGGAGCGTCCTTCGCGCTGCCGAATGGACGGGCAAGTATACTCTGCCCGTGCATTCGGCATTCGCGCTTGATGGGCAGTCCAGTCAGGGAAACAACCGTCCGGATGAAAGGCACCTTCGGCCATGTCGGGTCCGCCGGTCGTCGGCTATTTTCGCCCCATACGCCGCTGCGGATTGCTGGTCTTCTTGCGGCCGAAGGCTGGATGCAAACGTTTGCATTCCTGCAATAGATCGAGATCCACCGGCCCCTGCCGCACGATGAGCAGGTCCACTTCCGCATCCGACAGGCCAAGTCCGGCCAGTTCATCGAGAAGCATGAAAATGGTGAACTGATCGATCAGCGGTTGGGCGGGCATGGCTTCGTCCATGGCAAGGCGACCCACGTGCTACGATCCGGTCGGGATGGTTGGGTCCCAAGGCCTCGTTTGCACTCCTGCGGAGGCAGACGAGGCCTTGGGAGAAGCCGGCCCGGGGGGCGGGAGGACCGGCTATTCGTGAAGCTCTCCGGCTAGGCGGGAGAGCTTGGACTGCGAACGGGGCGAGGGGGTGGATTAATCGCGCCAGCCAGGATTGCCGGCCAATATGGTTTGGATTGATCGAGCGTCATTGCCCCTGTCCGATGTCTTCATTGAGTGTCTGAATGGACAGTGCTGCCGGGGGGTGATTATGAGCAAATAGGCGGCGCGTATTTTTTTGTTTTTTGCATTGTCGGCGCAGTTGGCGCCGGATCGCCAATTGACAGGCGGACCGCGGCGGGAATAAACTTGCGTCTTGTAGAGGAGACAAATGTTCTAACGCATCGAGGCGAAAGCCGGAAGCGGGCTTCGCAAAAGCACGATGTGTGGATCGAACGGTTTGAAGCATTCGTCGAGCGCCCGAGCGAACGCACGGCGCTCCAGGATGAGGAGGGGCTTGCGCCCGCTCCGGGGGGAGAAGAATGGACGCATTTCTGAGCGGCCTTAAAGCGGCCGTGGACACGCTTGGCGCAACCGTGCTGTTGCCCATCGTGATTTTCGTCATCGCGGTGGTGTTGGGCGCCCGGGTCGGCAAGGCGTTCCGCGCCGCCGTTACCATCGGTGTTGCCTTCATCGGCATCAATCTGGTGCTCGGCCTGATGCTCGGCTCCATCGGCGATGTGGCCCAGGCGATCGTCACCAACACCGGCATTCAGCGTGATATCGTCGATGTCGGCTGGCCCTCGGCGGCGGCAATCGCATTTGGTTCGTCGGTCGGCCTGTGGGTCATTCCCATCGGCATCGCCGTCAACATCGCCCTGCTGCTGACCCGAATGACACGCACGCTGAACGTCGATGTCT
This sequence comes from Nitratireductor soli, assembly GCF_001050155.1. Classification (GTDB taxonomy): domain Bacteria; phylum Pseudomonadota; class Alphaproteobacteria; order Rhizobiales; family Rhizobiaceae; genus Nitratireductor; species Nitratireductor soli. The sequence continues at coordinate 93,886 of NZ_LFVY01000017.1, read as the reverse complement.
GGAATTTCTGGCATTTCGCCTTCATCGGCTCGCTGGCCGTCGCCGCCACCGGCAGCCTGGCCTATGGGCTGGTGATCGCTGCGCTGATGGCCGCGCTGTCCCTGCTGTTCGCCGATTGGTCGGCGAAGGCGGTGCAGAAATTCTATGGCATTCCGGGCGTTTCCGTGCCGCATCTGGCCTCCGCCCAGATCCTGCCCATCGCCATCGTCGTCAACTGGCTGATCGAACGCATTCCTGGCATCAACCGGGTCAACATCTCGACGGAGACGATCGAAAGGCGCTTCGGCGTCTTCGGCGAGCCGGTCGTGCTTGGCCTGATCATCGGTCTCGTGCTTGGTGTCATCGCCTATTACAATGCCGGCGATTTCGGCGTCGTCCTGTCGAAGGTGCTGCAGACCGGCATGACGCTTGCCGCCGTGATGCTGCTCCTGCCGCGCATGGTGAAGATCCTGATGGAGGGGCTTCTGCCCGTCTCGGAAGCGGCACAGGAGTTTGTCCGCAAGCGCACCGGCGACCGCGAACTGCTGGTCGGCCTCGATTCGGCGATCCTGATCGGCCATCCGGCGGCCATCTCCGCCTCGCTGATCCTGGTGCCGATCGCCATCGTCCTGTCGATCATCCTGCCCGGCAACCGGGTCATCCTGTTCGCCGACCTGGCGGTTATCCCGTTCATCGTCGCCATGACGGCGCCGCTGTTGCGCGGCAACGTGTTCCGCATGGTCATCGTCGGCACGGTGACGCTTGCCGCCGGCTTCTATGTCGCCAATGCGCTCGCCCCGTTGTTCACCAGCGCGGCCGTCGCTTCGGGCTTCGAACTGCCGGAAAACGCGGTGCAGATCACCTCCGTGGTCGATGGCTTCCTGTGGATTTCCTATGCCGTGATCGCCACGATCCGCGGGTTCGGCGCCGCCGGGCTGGCATTGCTGGCGGCCATCATCGCCGCGTGTTTCTGGCTTTACCGCCGCAACACGGCTGCCTGGGAGCGGGCGGCCGGCGCCGGGGACGATGCGGAACAGGAAGGCTGAGAAAGGTCGTCGATGACGCAAGCACTCATCACCCAGATCGATCCCGGGGCGATCGCCCTCGGGGTCGAGGCCGACGACCGCGAAACGGTCATTCGCCTTCTGGCGGATCGGCTGCAGCGCGGCGGCTATGTGAAGAGCAGCTTCGCCGATGCGGTCATCGCCCGTGAAGCAGCAATGCCGACGGGCCTGCCGCTCGGCCGTGCCGTCAATGTCGCCGTGCCGCACACCGATCCCGAGCATGTGCTGAAGCCGGGCATTGCCCTGGCGACGCTCGCCAGGCCGGTCGCCTTCGCCAATATGGAAGATCCCGACGAGGTGGTGGAGGTCGGGCTCGTCTTCCTGATGGCGCTCAACGACAAGGACCGGCAGATCGAGATGCTGCAGCAGATCATCGAGACGATCCAGAGCGAGGCGGCCATTGCCGGCCTTATGCAGGCCGCGTCCCTTGAAGACGTGGCGGCGATACTGAAATAACATAGCGTTTTGCAGTCAGGTGGGATCACCTGACATCCGCATGAATGCGGTAAAACAAAAAGGTTAGAGCGCTGATCGGGAGAATCGCATGAGCATCAAGAAACGCGTTCTGTTCGCCTGCGGCACCGGCATCGCCACCTCGACGGTGGTTTCGCATGCCGTCGTCGAGGCCATGAAGGAGCGCGGCATCAGCATCGACCCGCGCCAGTGCAAGGCGACAGAGGTGCGCAGCGAAGCGAGCGGCATGGATCTGATCGTCTCGACGACGCAATTGCCGTCGGATCTGCCCGTGCCGTCGATTGTCACGCTCGCCTTCCTGACCGGAATGGGCAAGGCCGAGGCGCTCGACAAGATCGAGGCCGCGTTGCGCGCCTGAGCCGCGCCGCTTCAGGCGGCGTCGTTGAAGCGGAAGAACTCCACCGAATAGCCGCCCGGATCGCGCAACAGGAAGGCGTTGACCAACGCGTTGGTTGTCTGGTCCGGGTTCAAATGTTTGATGAACTCGGCTCCGCCGGCCTTCGCCCGCGCATACCAGGCTTCCAACTCGGCGGTTTCGATGCTCAGCATGACGCCCCTGGCATTGCCCGCCGCGTGATGGCCTTTGGCCTCATCGATCAATCCGACCTGCGCGTGATCGGCGAGGCGGAAGAATTTCACCCATTCCTTGTCGAACGTTTTTTCCAGGCCGAGCACCGTGCCGTAAAACCGTTCGGCGGCGGCCATGTCCGCATAGTAGAAGAAGGTGATCTGCCCCTTGGTGGATGGAATCCCGGCTTTCGCGGTGTCGGTCAAGAGTGCCTCCCTGGCTTGTGCCCACGCATCGACATGTCGTCGCCTTCGCTTATTCGCCCAAACCTATCATTTGATCAAGGATACTCCGACGTTTGCAGGACGCTGTGCGCCGCTTCTTGCCCGCCGGCTTTCACCCTTGGGACGGCATGAGCAGCGTGAAGAGAAGCGCCGCGAGATAGAGACCGACACCAAAAGAGGTGTGCGCGACGAGGCTGCGCAGCCGGGCGACGTTCGGCTGTGGCGTTTTGGATGCGGCGATCCCGGCGCCCAGGCCGGGCTGCAGGATGAAGAATGGCGCCGCCACCGTCGCCAGCCCGGTGATCAACGCCGGAAGGAGGGTGGGGTTGCGCGCCCAGTCGACCCCCCATACGCCCAGAAGCAGGGCGGCGAAGACGATGCCGATTGCATAATGCGCGCTCCACCCCAGGATTGCCTCGCCGGGGATGGGCGCGGCCTTGCCGATCGGGTCATGAACGAAGCGCCCCTTGGTCAGATGCCCCATCCACCGGCCGACCATGGCGTAGTTCAACGGCTGGATGCCCAACAGCAGCCTTTGGATGGCCGCCCAGACATCCATCACAAGCGTCGCGCCGATGCCGATCAGTGCTGCCCGCACGACAAATTCCATTCCCTCATTCATGCGCCGGCTTCCTTCCAGGTCGTTTCATTGCCGTCAGGGCGTTCAAAATTAATACATTCAATTGATTTATTGATTAATGATGAAATGCCGGTGCGCTGTCAATGTCCGATGGAGCGTTGTTTGATCCCGCGCCTAGTGGTCTGACCGAAACAGATGGAACCCATCTGTTTCGACAAGTCAGCCCACAAGCTATTGATCTGGTGGGGCGATTTTTCCCAACAGATGAGTACCATCTGTTGGGATCGCACCACTACGGTATGGCTGTAAGCAGGACGAAGCAGCCGAAGATGACCAGGTGCATGGCACCCTGCATGATTGTCGTGCGGCCGGTCGCCAAGGTGAGCGTGCCGACGAACAGCGAGAGAACGAGCAGGACGATATGCTCGGGTTCGAGGCCCAGCGTGATCGGCCGTCCGAGCAGAAAGGACACGACGGCGATGGCCGGGATCGACAGGCCGATGCTTGCCAGGGCAGAGCCGGTTGCCACGTTCAGGCTGGTCTGCAGCCGGTTGGACGAGGCGGCGCGGAACGCTGTCATACCCTCCGGCAGCAGGATGACCGCAGCAATGATGAGGCCGACGAACGCCTCGGCGAAGCCGATCGCTGCGACGCCCGTCTCGACGCTCGGCGCCAGCATTTCGGCGAGCAGGATCACCATCAACAGCGAGGCGACGAGAAAAGCGCCGCTGACGGCGGTCTTGCCATTCGTCGGAATGGCATGGTGCTCTGCCTGGCCGGCGGTGGCGATGTCGAGGAAATCACCGCGATGGCGAACCGTCTGCACGAACAGAAACGTGCCATAGAGAACCAGCGACACCACCGTCACGAAGGCGAGTTGCACCGGCGAATAATAAGGCCCCGCGACCGCCAGGGTGAAATTCGGCAGGATCAGCGTCAGGGTCGCCAGCGTTCCGAGGACGCCAAAGGCGGCCGCGGCGCCGTGGCTCTGGAACAATTGCTCCTTGTGCCGCAGGCCGCCCACCAGAAGGCACAGCCCGACGACGCCGTTCAGCACCAGCATGACGGTGGCAAACACCGTATCGCGCGCAACCGTGGGATCGCCTTCGGATGGCGACATCATCATGGAGACGATCAGCGCCACCTCGATGACCGTGACGGCGATCGCCAGGACGATGGAGCCGAATGGCTCGCCAATGCGATGCGAAACGGTTTCGGCGAAATGGACGGCGGAAAAGACGCTGGCGATCAGCAGCCCGCCCGCCAGAACCAGGAAAGGAAGCGCGTGGGCATCGACCAGATAAAAATGCTCGGCGCCGGCGAGAAGCGCGGCGGCGATTGGCGGGAAAGATGCGCGCCACGACGGCAAAATCTCGAACTTCATGAAAACACCCCCTTGCCGGAATGAAATCATCTGTTCCGGAGAAACTATCAAAGGGAAGATTTCAATCAGATTAGTCGGCTACTCTCAACTTGTGCACAATGACGATGAACAACATTCTTGGCGTTGGACTTGGCAGGCCGGGCCTGATTTCCATCTGGGCGTCACCCGTCGCGCCGCACAACCGGCGGAAGGCGCGCGGCGTGGAGATGTGCGGAAAGTCCACGACGCTCCCATTGCCAAATCCTCCGGCGCGCGCCATTAAACGGCGGCGTTTCCCGGGCGGATACCCATATGATGGTGGAACATCGCCGATGGCCGCCCGACGCATGAATTGACAATGGAGCACGATCGCATGTCCAACACCCGTACCGAGACCGACACGTTCGGCCCGCTGGAAGTTGCCGCTGACCGCTACTGGGGCGCGCAGACGCAGCGCTCGCTGTCGAATTTCAAGATCGGCACGGAGAAGATGCCGGTGCCGCTGGTGCGCGCGTTGGGCATCGTCAAGCAGGCGGCGGCCGAGGTGAACGTGACGTCGGGCAAGCTCGACGCGAAGCTCGGCGAGGCGATCATCGCCGCCGCCGGGGAAGTGGTCGAGGGCAAGCTCGACGACCATTTCCCGCTGGCCGTCTGGCAGACAGGTTCGGGCACCCAGTCGAACATGAACGCCAATGAGGTGATCTCCAACCGGGCGATCGAGCGGCTTGGCGGCGTGATGGGCACGAAAAAGCCGGTTCACCCCAACGACCACGTCAATATGGGCCAATCCTCCAACGATACGTTCCCGACGGCGATGCACATTGCCGCCGGCCGGGAGGCGGCGGCCGATCTGTTGCCGGCGCTCGCATATCTGACGGAGGCCCTGGACCAGAAGGCAAAGGCATTCGACGCCATCGTCAAGATCGGCCGCACCCACACGCAGGACGCCACGCCGCTCACGCTCGGCCAGGAATTCTCCGGCTATGTGGCGGCTCTGCAGCTTGGCGCCAGGCGCATCGAGGAGAGCCTCGGCGACGTTTACGCGCTGGCGCAGGGCGGCACGGCCGTCGGCACCGGCCTCAATGCGCCGATCGGCTTCGACAGGGATTTTGCCGCGCGCGTCGCCGCCATCACGGGCCTTCCCTTCCGCACCGCCGACAACAAGTTCGAGGCGCTGGCCAGCCATGGCGCGCTCAACGCGTTCCACGGCATGCTGAATGCACTGGCAGCCGACCTGTTCAAGATCGCCAACGACATCCGCTTCCTCGGCTCCGGCCCGCGTTCAGGCCTCGGCGAACTGAAGCTGCCGGAAAACGAGCCTGGTTCCTCGATCATGCCCGGCAAGGTCAACCCGACCCAGGCCGAGGCGCTGACCATGGTGGCCACGCAGGTGATGGGCAACCAGACGACGGTCGGCATTGCCGCCAGCCAGGGCCATTTCGAGCTCAACGTGTTCAAGCCGGTCATCGCCAATGCGGTGCTGCAGTCGATCCGCATCCTGTCGGACGCGATGCGCTCCTTCGCCGACAATTGCGTCAAGGGCATCGAGGCCGACGAAACCCGCATCGCCGACCTGATGCAGCGTTCGCTGATGCTGGTCACCGCCCTGGCGCCCGCCATCGGCTACGACAACGCGGCGGCGATCGCCAAATCGGCGCACAAGAACGGCACCACGCTGCGCGAGGAGGCGCTGAAGAGCGGCCTCGTCTCGGAAGAGGATTACAATCGGCTGGTGCGTCCTGAAAAGATGATCGCGCCTGCGTGAGGGCGCGTCGCCGGCGCTGTCCATCTGACGCGGCTGGATTATGTTGCGATTGTCATCTATTTTGACGACACAGCGTCAACACTGGGCCTATTTTCTTATACAGTGTTTTTGTGTATAGGGGCCCACCTTCTCTCACACGGGATTGCCCAACAATGTCTGCAAACATCCTCGTCCTTGTCGGCCGTATTCTGATCTCGGTCATCTTCATCACGTCCGGCTACGCGAAGCTGACGAGCATCGGTGGCACCGCCGGCTATTTCGGCGGTCTCGGCCTGCCTGCGCCGATGGTCACGGCCTGGGTCGTGGCGCTGCTCGAACTCGTCGGCGGCCTTGCCATTCTGGTCGGCTTCAAGACCCGCATTGCGGCGTTGCTGCTGGCGTTGTTCTGCGTCGGCTCGGCGCTGATCGCGCATTTCGATTTCGCCGACCAGATGCAGAGCATCCAGTTCATGAAGAACCTGGCGATCGCCGGCGGTCTTCTGGTCCTGGCCGCATTCGGCCCGGCGGCTCTGTCCGTCGATCGCGGCAAGGCATAGACGCCCGGTCAACGCACCCATCGTCAAGACTGAAGAGGCCCGCATCGCGCGGGCCTTTTTCGTTTCCGCCCTGCGGAACCATGCAGTCCGGGGGAACCACTTGACGCCCGCATGAACGCGGAAGGCAAAAAAGAGCTTCAATGGGCGCGTGCAGGTCCAGGGCGGGCCATCACGGATGGTTGATACGGCCCCGTCCGCTGCTCAAAACGCAGTGAGACCGCCGCCGGCGGCATTGCACGGAGCAGGCCCAGGGCGCATGTAGACCCCAAGTGATGGAAGAACAGACCTTTGACGTCCGGAGCCCTGGACAGATGGCGATGATGCAGATGACCACAGACCAGAATGAAACGGCGGGGAAACGTCGATTGCTTCGTCGTGTCCTGCCGATGCTGGTTATTGCCGGCGGCCTGGTCAGCGGCTACGCGCTCGGCCTGCACCAATATCTGTCGCTGGGCTTTCTCGCCGAAAGCCGCGAGGCGCTGCGGGGCTACGTGGCGGCCAATCCGCTTCTGGCGCCGGCTGGCTTCGCAGCGCTCTATGCGCTGGCCGTCGCCTTTTCCTTTCCCGCCGCCTCCATCCTCACGCTTTTCGCCGGCTTCCTGTTCGGCTGGCTTTTGGGTGGTGCGCTGGTGGCGGTCGCCGCGACCATTGGTGCTGCGGCGGTGTTTCTGGCGGCGCGCAGCGCATTTGGCGACGCGCTTTCACGCCGGCTCGGTGGCCGCGCCTCGCAAATGGCCAAGGGTTTCGAGAAGGACGCCTTCGGCTATCTCCTGGTGCTGCGCCTGGCGCCGATCTTCCCGTTCTGGATGGTCAACATCGCCCCGGCGCTGTTCAACGTGCGGCTCGGCACCTATGCGCTGGCGACCTTCATCGGCATCCTGCCTGCAACCTTTGCCTACGCCTATCTCGGCCATGGGCTGGACAGCGTGCTGACCGCGGCAGCGCGGGCGGGGCGCGACGTGACGCTCAGTGATCTGGTGACGCCGCAACTGACCATCGCCTTCGCGGCACTTGCAGTGGTGGCGGCGATCCCGCTCGTCATCAGAAAGCTGCGCCGCGCCGCATGACCCACAGCATCCGACAACCGAGACCGCGTTCATGAGCAGCATTCTCACTCCCGACATCTGCGTCATCGGCGGCGGCTCGGGCGGCCTGACGGTGGCCGCCGCCGCCGCCGCCTTCGGCGTGCCCGTCGTGCTGATCGAGAAGGGCAAGATGGGCGGCGACTGCCTGAATTATGGCTGCGTGCCCTCCAAGGCGCTGATCGCGGCGGGCAAGCAGGCGCATCTGATGGGCCAGGGAGAGGGTTTCGGCATCGCCCCGGTCGATGCCGATGTCGATTTCCGCCGCGTCATGAAGCATGTGGAACAGACCATCGCGGCAATCGCACCGAACGATTCGGTCGAGCGCTTTACCAGCCTTGGCGTGCGGGTCATCCAGGCCGAAGCGCGCTTCACGGATGGCAGGACGGTGGTTGCCGGAAACCAGACGATCCGCGCCCGCCGCTTCGTCATCGCCACAGGGTCCTCGCCCTTGGTGCCGCCGATTCCCGGTATCGATGCGGTGCCTCATCTGACCAATGAAACCATTTTCGAGCAGACGCGTTTGCCGGCCCATCTGATCGTCATCGGTGGCGGGCCGATCGGCATCGAACTCGCTCAGGCGCACCGGCGGTTGGGATCGAAGGTTACCGTCGTCGAGGCGCTGACCGCGCTCGGCAAGGACGATCCCGAGCTCACCGAACTGGCACTCCGCCGGATTCGCGCCGAGGGCGTTTCCATCCTCGAACGCACCAGGGTGACGCGGATCGAGAAGCACGGGCGTTCCGGCGTGCGGGTGCATATCGAGAGTGAGACCGGCGACGGGACGATCGAAGGATCGCACCTGCTGGTAGCGGCCGGGCGGACGCCGAACATCGACGCGCTCGATCTCGACAGGGCAGGCGTCGTCCATGGCCGCAAGGGGATTGCCGTGTCGGACAGGCTGCGCACCAGCAACAGGCGCGTCTACGCCATCGGCGACGTGGCGGGTGGCCTGCAATTCACCCATGTGGCGGGCTATCACGCCGGCCTGGTGGTGCGCGCGCTCTTGTTCCGGCTGTCGGCGCGGGAGAACCGCGCGATCATTCCCTGGGCGACCTACACCGACCCGGAGATCGCCCATGTCGGTCTCAGCGAGGACGAGGCACGCAAGAGCCACAGGAGGATCAACATTCTGCGCTGGCCCTATGCGGAGAACGACCGCGCCCAGGCGGAACGAAAGACCGAGGGCCTGATCAAGCTCGTCACCGACCGCAAGGGTCGCATTCTCGGCGCCTCGATCGTCGGCGCTGGTGCCGGCGAGATGATCAATCTCTGGGCGCTTGCCCTGTCGCAGAAGCTCGGCGTGCGCGACGTGGCCGGCTATGTCGCGCCCTATCCGACGATGACCGAAATCGGCAAACGCGCCGCGATCACCTATTTTTCGGCGGCGCCGCGCAAGCCTTTCGTACGCGGGCTGGTGCGTTTCCTGCGCCGCTTCGGGTGAAGCTCACCTCCCCGGCACCATGGTACACGACGCATGCCGATTTCGGTCGTGTTTGATCTTGTGGCAACAGCGTTGTGCGTGGTTCGACAAGCTCACCATGAGGGTGGATATATGGTTGCAAAAACCATCCGCAACGTCGGGGAACCAGACGCCCTGCAAGGTCCAACATCCCTCATGGTGAGCTTGTCGAACCACGCATCCACATCTATGCAATGGGGTGCAAACTGTCGCGTCGTGTACTATGCCCCAGCACAACGGGCAGGCTCCATCCTGTTGTTTCTCCCCATCTATGCGGCTTCCAGGTGATTCCACCTGGCGGCAAAATACTTTACAGCGCCGCGCGTCTTTTCAGACGCGCAAAGGACGCTGTAACACTTTGAAATGCTGCATAATTTTTTCCTCAAATCGATTCCGATTTAAGGAATTATGCAGTAGCGTGCCTGAATGGCCGCCCGCCCGACGCGCGTGGCTCCGAAAGGCGGACGATGGTGGACAAGGCGGACCACAATGCGGGTGACGAGCGGAGCATTACCGGTTCCGTACCGCTGACACGCGGCCTGTCCACCAAGCTGCTGGTTCTGACGGTCCTGTTCGTCATGATCGCCGAAGTGCTGATCTTCATCCCGTCTGTGGCCAATTTCGGCATGCAATGGATGATGCAGCGGCTGACCAATGCGGCGGCGGTGAGCGTCGTTCTGATGGAGGGCGGCAACGACCGTCTCGATCCGGCGATTCGCGACGAAATCCTGATGGCGACCGGCGTCAAGGCGATCGCCGTGCGCGATGCCGATATCTCGCGCATTCTCGTCATCTCCGACATGCCGCCGCAGGTCGATGCGCATCTGGACCTCGACACGATCACGCCGGTGGCGGCGATCGTCGAAACCTTCGGCACGCTGTTCTTCGGCGGCGAGCGGGTGTTCCGCATCTTCGGCGCGGTCGGCGAAAGCGGCAAGGTGTTCGAGATCCTCATCCCCGATGCCGGCCTGCGCAACGCCATGCTGATCTACGCCCGCAATGTCACCCTGCTTTCGCTGATCATTTCCCTGTTCACCGCGACCCTGGTCTTCTACGCCATCAACCGGATCATGATCCGGCCGATCCGCGCCATGACGCGTTCGATGCTGTCGTTTTCCGCGGCACCGGACGATCCTCGCCGCGTGATCGCGCCCGAGCGGCGTGGTGACGAGATCGGCGTCGCCGAGCACGAGCTGGCGCGCATGCAGGCGGCGCTGCAAAAGACGCTCGGCGAACAGAAGCGGCTGGCCGATCTCGGCCTTGCCGTGTCGAAGATCAATCACGACATGCGCAACATGCTGGCCTCGGCGCATCTGATGTCGGACCGGCTGAGCATGATCGACGACCCGGCCGTCAAATCCCTGGCGCCGCGCCTCCTGCGCGCGCTCGACCGGGCCGTCACCTACTCGGAAGGTGTCTTGACCTACGGCCGGACGCAGGAAGCCGCGCCCAACCGGCGACGGCTGCGGCTGCGGCAACTCGTCGACGATGTGCAGAGCATCCTGCCACTCGATGCCGACAACCGCATCGCATTCGTCAATGCGGTGGAGCCGGATCTGGAGGTGGATGCGGATTCGGAGCAGCTCTTCCGGGTGCTCGCCAATCTCTGCCGCAACGCGATCCAGGCGATGGCCGGCGACAAGGACCCGAACGTCATCCGCCGACTGACCATCGCCGCCGAGCGCGACTGCGAGACGACGCGCATTCTCGTCACGGATACGGGGCCTGGCCTGCCGCAGAAGGCGCGCGAAAACCTCTACGCGCCGTTTCGCGGCTCCGCCAAGAGCGGCGGCACCGGCCTCGGCCTGGCGATCGCGCTGGAATTGGTGCGCGCCCATGGCGGCGACCTGGAACTGGTGGAAAGCGTCGGTGGGCACACGGTGTTCGCCATCACCATCCCCGACCAGCGGGCGGAGCGCTGACCGTTGGGAGGAATGCGTTGCCCGATTGCGCGGCGTGCCAGCCAACGCCCTGTGCGGATATGCGAAAATTCGCTTTATGACGCTTGCATTTATCCACGCCACTCGTTAGGTAACCGCGGTTGGCAGTCATCGGCTGCCACAACGGTTGGCCTTCTCGGCAACCGACGCGCCCGTAGCTCAGCTGGATAGAGCACCAGACTACGAATCTGGGGGTCAGAGGTTCGAATCCTTTCGGGCGCGCCATATTATCTTATTGAAATCATTAAATTATTCGGCATCCTCGCTCGTCCTGTCAGGCGGTCAAAAGTGGTCGTTTAGGCACGTGCGGAAGGAAGATTACGCGAAAGTGATAGGTCATGTCCTTCAAACCTAAGGATTGGCGGTGGACCGAAGCGCTGCCAACTCGTCGGTGTTGGGGTGTTTCGACAGCCAGTGAGTGACGCTCCGCAGCGCCAAGCGGGCCATCTGCTCCGAGCGCACCTGAAGCTGGCTCCAATCCTCGGCGTGCCGAACGTTCGTCCCGTGGAGGGTCTGGCTTCGCGCCACGCCGTACAGCTGCTCGATGAACTGATCGAGCGTTGTTCCGTCTTTGAAGGCCTGCCGCTTCCGATCGAGGGATAGACGCGCGGTAAGCAGCTCCATGATCCCCTGCTTTTCCCGTCCGCCCGCCAGCGCCTCGATCGCCGCCGCATGTTTGATAGCCGCCAGCAAGGGGGAATGCTCGACGCAGGCCTGCTGGAACCACCACAGGCTATGGAACAAGGCGCTCATCATGCGCGGCCGTGACGAGCTGGCGACGTGAAGGTATTCGGCAAACAGCTCGCCGATCACCTCGAAGAACCATGTGTCGCGTTCGTAGAAGTCCTTCCACTTCCCGACTTCGATCGTGGGGCCATGAGGGAGGCGCGCCAGCGTGTGGTTCGACGCCCCGAATTTGCCGTCGATGATGACAATCGTTTCCCGATGATGCTCCCGGCCGTGATCGTAGGCGAGGCCAATCCCCCGCAGCACACTCGACGGTTGCTGCCAGAGCAGACCGATTGCCGCAAGCGACATGCGCGCGGCGGTCGATGCTCGCGCCTCGGCCATGCGAGGGGACATCGATCGAACCGAGACGGTGCAGACGGCCCCGCATTTGCCGATAATATCGAGGGCGGTTCGCTCCCACATGCTGTCGGCGGAACCCTTCCTGCGCCCGATCGGGAGGCCTGACCAACGGCGCGCGATCCGTCGTCCCGCGACAGCGGAAAAGGCTCCCGTCACCGTCATCCGACCCAACCACTCGCTGCGATCCTCAATCCGAACAGGACCCATTTCGATCGCCGCCACCGGGTCCGCGAAAAGGTGGCAACCGAACACCAGGTCGCGCGCTTGCGGCAGGTGCGCTGTCGTTTCGGTCAGCGACTGGCTAACCGCCGTCTTCACAACCTTGATGTTTTCCGTGCGGTCATCGTCCAGGTCGATCGTTGCCAGCACGGCGCCAAATGCCATCGCGACCACCTTGCCGAATTCCTTCTGGGAATAGGACCGCGCGATGCCGGCGTCGTTCTGTACAAGGATCCTTTGATAGTTTCCCAGCAACAATTCGACCCTGTCGTTGATCAGCAACGAGTGGCCGTCTTCAAGCGCGATCGATGGCGGCATGTTCCACAGCGAGTTCTCGACCGGAGGCGCGCCGCGGCTGATCGCCAGCAACTCGTCAATGATCTCGCCGATCAGCTCATCCTTCGTCATCTCGCCCGTCCGCGTGCGTGCTGTCCGCGCCGGAAGCGAATCCTTCCCCGGACCCCCTCCAACTTCCGAAACGTGCAAGGACTCGATCCCTGCAAGCAAGAGGCTCTGATTTCCGGAGGCACCCCTACCTTCTCAGACGCAGCGAAAGGCACCCCCTGTTGCCCATTTGAAGGTCGAAGATCGCACAAGCTCCACCTCTCCGGAGAGGGTATCTGATTTCGAGGATACCCCCTCTCCATGCCACCTGGTCGCGCGAGGCATCCCCTCCGGACGGAATAAGGCCGCTCCCAAATTCAGGAACGATGTGAGAACGCCTGGCCCTGCATGGGGGGGCCTTTCGGGGAAAGGTCTGCGCCCGCAGCGCTACGCCCGATGCAGCCGCTCGCGGTAGCGATGGCCGAGAGCATTGAGGCGCATCTTGCCGTCTGGCAGCCGCTCGCCTACGCCGTGTTCGACCAAGGTATCCAGCCATCCATCTGGCGGCGCACCTCGATAGTCAAGATACTGCTCCCCGGCGAGGCTCGCGGCGACGTTCCACCCTTCGATGCGTTCCATGTCGAGAGCCATCCCGCGATTCGCTACCAGTCGATCGTAGCTGATGTTTCGACCGTTCAAAACCCACGTGAAAACAGTGATACTGGAACGTCGGATTTCTGGGCTTTTCAGAAGTGCTCTTGAAGTGTTCACAAAACACTTTTTTTATTTGCCGGTGTGCCGGCAGCCATGCGCGGTCGCCGGAGCACGAAGATGCGCTTCGTCGTATGTCCGATGGTGCAGGCTGATCGGTCAAACGAGAAAGGGCGCCCCTTGCGGAGCGCCCTTCCTTTGTTCTCAAGGGGTGAATGGCCTGGCTTAGAAGCCCATGCCACCCATGCCGCCCATGCCGCCCATGTCGCCGCCGGGCATTGCCGGGGAGTCCTTCTTGGGCAGTTCGGCAACCATCGCCTCGGTGGTGATCAGCAGGCCGGCAACCGAAGCCGCGTCCTGCAGGGCGGTGCGCACGACCTTCATCGGGTCGACGATGCCCATGGCGATCATGTCGCCATACTCACCCGTCTGGGCGTTGTAGCCGAAGGTGACGGCCTTGTTCTCGAGGATCTTGCCCACGACAACGGAAGCCTCGTCGCCGGCATTGGTGACGATCTGGCGAGCCGGAGACTGAACGGCGCGGCGGATGATGTTGACGCCGGCGTCCTGGTCGGCATTGTCGCCCTTGACGCTGATCGCCTGCGAGGCGCGCAGAAGCGCGGTGCCGCCGCCAGGCACGATGCCTTCCTCAACAGCGGCGCGGGTCGCGTTCAGCGCGTCGTCGACGCGGTCCTTGCGCTCCTTCACCTCGACCTCGGTCGAGCCGCCGACGCGGATCACGGCGACGCCGCCGGCGAGCTTGGCAAGACGTTCCTGCAGCTTCTCGCGGTCGTAATCGGACGTGGTCTCGTCGATCTGCTGCTTGATCTGGGCGACGCGGCCCTCGATCTCGCCCTTCTGACCGGCACCGTCGACGATGGTCGTGTTCTCTTTCGAGATCGAGACCTTCTTGGCGCGGCCCAGCATGTCGAGCGTGACGTTCTCAAGCTTGATGCCGAGGTCCTCGGAAATCACCTGGCCGCCGGTGAGGATCGCGATGTCCTCGAGCATGGCCTTGCGGCGGTCGCCGAAGCCCGGAGCCTTGACGGCGGCGATCTTCAGGCCGCCACGCAGCTTGTTGACGACCAGCGTGGCCAGGGCCTCGCCCTCGACGTCCTCGGCGATGATGAGGAGCGGCTTGGACGACTGGACGACGGCTTCCAGGACCGGCAGCAGAGCCTGCAGGTTGGAGAGCTTCTTCTCGTGCAGGAGAATGTATGCATCGTCGAGATCGGCGATCATCTTCTCCGGATTGGTGACGAAGTAAGGGGAGAGGTAGCCGCGGTCGAACTGCATGCCCTCGACCACTTCGAGCTCGGTCTCGGCGGTCTTGGCTTCCTCGACGGTGATGACACCCTCATTGCCGACCTTCTGCATCGCCTCGGCGATCATCTGGCCGATTTCCTTCTCGCCATTGGCCGAGATCGTGCCCACCTGGGCGACTTCTTCCGAAGTGTTGATCTTCTTGGTGGCCTTGGTCAGGTAGGCGATGACCTCGTCGACGGCCTTGTCGATGCCGCGCTTCAGGTCCATCGGGTTCATGCCGGCGGCAACCGCCTTGGCGCCTTCCTGGACGATCGCCTGGGCCAGAACCGTGGCGGTCGTGGTGCCGTCGCCGGCGATGTCGTTGGTCTTCGAAGCGACCTCACGCACCATCTGTGCGCCCATGTTTTCGAACTTGTCTTCAAGTTCGATTTCCTTGGCGACCGTCACACCGTCCTTGGTGATGCGCGGGGCGCCGAAGGATTTGTCGAGAACGACGTTGCGGCCCTTCGGGCCGAGCGTCACCTTCACCGCGTCGGCGAGGATGTTGACGCCGCGCAGCATGCGCTCACGCGCGTCGCGGGAGAACTTTACTTCTTTTGCAGCCATGTTTCTCAAGCTCCTGAGCTTCTTGGGAAGCTCTGTTACCGTTTCGATCTGGTGGCGATAATCAGCCGATGATGCCCATGATGTCGGATTCCTTCATGATCAGGAGATCCTCGCCATTGAGCTTGACTTCGGTGCCCGACCATTTGCCGAACAGCACCCGGTCGCCGGCCTTGACGTCCAGTGGAACCAGCTTGCCCGCTTCATCGCGTGCGCCGGAACCAACGGCGATGATTTCGCCTTCCTGCGGCTTCTCTTTCGCGGTGTCGGGGATGATGATGCCGCCAGCCGTCTTTGCTTCGGATTCGACCCGGCGTACGACCACGCGGTCATGGAGCGGGCGAAAATTCGTGTTGGCCATGTTCTGAACCCTTGATTCGGATGATGAATTAGGCTTTTCCTCCGTCCGGCGACGCCGGACGTCGATTAGCACTCCCTATCGGCGAGTGCTAACGCGGCTTTGAGATAGTGGCGCCTCTCATGCGAGTCAAGTTTTTCCGGGAACCGCACGGCCATTTTTGAGCACGGCTGATCGCGGTTCAGCTTGGGCGGCGCAATTGGCCGCGCAGCTTTTCGACCTCGGCCCGGCAGGCGCAGCCCTCGATATGGTCGTTGACCAGGCCCATTGCCTGCATGAAGGCGTAGACGGTGGTCGGCCCGACGAACGACCAGCCGCGCTTTTTCAGGTCCTTCGAAATGCGCGTCGAGATGTCCGTCTTGGGGTTGGCGACCAGCGTCGGATAATCGACCGGGTCCGGACGCTCGTGCGGGCGCGGCTCCTGGCGCCAGAAATAGCCCGCCAGCGAGCCTTCCTTTTCGCACAGTTCGATCGCGCGCTGGGCGTTGTTGATGGTCGAGCGGATCTTGCCGCCGTGGCGCACGATGCCGGTGTTGCCAAGCAGCCGTTCCACGTCGCTGTCGGTGAAGCGCGCGACCTTCTCGAAGTCGAATCCGGCGAAGGCTTCGCGAAAATTCTCCCGCTTGCGCAGGATGGTCAGCCAGGAAAGCCCGGATTGAAATCCCTCCAGGCACAGCTTTTCGAACAGGCGGTGATCGTCGGTCACCGGACGGCCCCATTCCTGGTCGTGATAGGCCAGGTAGTCCGGTAGCGCGCCCGGCCAGAAGCAGCGCGTCAGCCCGTCCGCGCCGATGATCAATCCGGTCTTCTGCTCGCTCATTCTCTGTAAATTCCTCTGGTTAATGGGCAATCAGGCCGATTTAGCGATATGTTCACCAGCTTTTTGAACCGGTCGGTAACCACGCCAAATGGTTTTCCGGAATCATTGCATTTTATCAAAACGGATTCACCATTCAGTTGCAGGTGTCCGGCAGCATCCTGACATGGAACGGCGTTTAGTACCCGCGTTCCTGCCTGCGCCACCCGATTCCCGCAAGGGTCTGTGGCAGGGCCTGGTCAATGTGATGAGCAACAGAGAGTAAAGTCTCATGAAGTCGATGATGCGTGCCGCCGGCATTTCCGCCGCGCTGCTGATTTCCTGGGGGGCACATGCCCAGGACCGCTACGTGGAGCCGCCGCCGGTTCTCGTCAGTCCTGATCTTTCCGCCCCGTGGGTGATGCAGTTGCGCCGTGGGCAGGCCCCCGCCGCGCCGCAGCATCGCCAGCAGCAGGTCCAGGAATACCGCGTTTATCAGCAGGCAAGGGGCCGGTCGGCCCAGCCGCAGGTGCAGCAGGACTACCGGGCCAACCGCCGGGCCGTGGCCCCCGTGCAACAGGCCCAGCCGGCGGCCTACAACGCCACGCCGAGCGATCGCTCGTGGAGCATGAGCGACCCGAAATGGCTGCCTCAGGTGGTCGAGTACAACGGCAAGCATGCGCCGGGCACCATCGTCGTCGACACCAAGCAGCGCTTCCTGTTCCTGGTCCTGAAGAACGGCCAGGCGCAACGCTATGGCGTCGGTGTCGGCAAGGAAGGCTTCGGCTGGACGGGCACGGAGAAGATCTCGCAGAAGCGCGAGTGGCCGGATTGGCGCCCGCCGGCGGAGATGATCGCCCGAGAGAAAGCCAAGGGCCGGGTCCTGCCCGCGCATATGAAGGGCGGGCCTGCCAATCCGCTTGGCGCCCGTGCGCTTTATCTTGGCTCGACGCTCTACCGCATCCACGGCACCAACGCGCCCTGGACCATCGGCCGGGCGGTGTCGTCTGGTTGCATCCGCATGCGCAACGAGGACGTGATGGATTTGTACAACCGCGTTCCGGTCGGCGCAGAGGTTGTGGTGATCTGAGGGAAGCATTTTGCAGCCTGACGATATCGTCAGGCGTCGGCAAAAATGCGGGTGAGAAGGCATTTTGCCGCCAGCCGTCCGCACAAATGCGGACTGGCAGAAAGGACAGAGCAGACGTTCGCTTCGGTGAAGCAACGGTCTGTCCGAGTGGGGGATGCCCGGTTGGGGACCGCCGGGCTAGTGGAGAAGGGCGGCGCTTGGGGGAGCGCCGCCCTTTTTCCGTTCTTATTCCGCCGCCGCCATCTCCGGAGCCCGCGCCATTTCCGGGACGCCTTCCGGCCTCGGTCCGCCATAGGCCCAGTCGAGCAGCGCGACCGTATGGACGATGGGGATATCCGTCCCGGCGCCGATCTGGGTCATGCAGCCGATATTGCCGGTGGCGATGACGGCAGCACCCGTTGCCTCGATGTTGGTCACCTTGCGGTCGCGCAGCTTGGCGGCGATCTCGGGCTGGAGGATGTTGTAGGTGCCGGCCGAGCCGCAGCACAGATGCCCCTCACGCGGCTCGCGGACATCAAAGCCCGCCTGCTTCAACAGCGCGCGTGGCTCTCGGGTGATCTTCTGGCCGTGCTGCATCGAGCAGGCCGAATGATAGGCAACGCTGAGGCCGGGCGCGACGGCGGGCGCGGGCAGGTCGAGCGTTGCAAGATATTCGGTGACGTCCCGGGCAAGCGCCGAGACGCGATCGGCCTTGGCCGCATAAGCGGGGTCGAGCCGCAGCATGTGGCCGTAATCCTTGATCGTCGTGCCGCAGCCCGAAGCGGTGATGACGATTGCGTCGAGCCCGCCGGTCTCGATCTCATGCGTCCAGGCATCGACATTGCGCCGCGCGGCGGAGTGCGCGTCGTCCTCGCGGCCCATGTGATGCACCAGCGCCCCGCAGCAGCCTTCGCCGGCGGGGTTCTGCACCACCTCCACGCCAAGGCGGGCAAGAAGCCGCGCGGTGGCGGCATTGATGCCTGGATCGAGCACGGACTGGGCGCAGCCCGTCAAAAGGGCGACGCGCCCGCGCTTGTGTCCGAGCACAGGCCCGGCGGTGGCAGGTCGATGCGTCGGCGTCGTTGCGGGCGCCAGGTCCAGCATTGCCGCCATCGGCTTCAGAGCTGGAATCCTGCGGAACAATGAAGCGAAGGGGCGGCCGAAACGGGCAAGCCTCAACGCCAGGCGAAAGCGGTTCGGATAAGGCAGTACCTGCGCCAGCACCGAGCGGGTCAGCCGGTCGAACAGGGGCCGGCGGTAGGTCTTTTCGATATGCGCGCGCGCATGGTCGACCAGATGCATGTAGTTGACGCCCGAAGGGCAGGTGGTCATGCAGGCAAGGCACGACAGGCAGCGGTCGATGTGTGTGACGATCTCCTTGTCCGCCGGCCTGCCGTTTTCCAGCATGTCCTTGATCAGGTAGATGCGCCCGCGCGGACTGTCGAGCTCGTTGCCGAGCGTCACATAGGTCGGGCAGGTCGCCGTGCAGAAGCCGCAATGCACGCATTTGCGCAGGATCGCCTCGGATTCCGCCACATGCGGATCGGCGAGCTGTTGGGGCGTGAAATTCGTCTGCACGGCATCTCCTTCTTTAGAGCATTTTGCAGTCAGGTAGAACTACCTGACGTCCGCATAAATGCGGAAAAACAAGAAGATAGACCGGTTCAGCGTTTCCATGAAACGCTGAACCGGTCTAGATCAGCCAGCTTTCGGGGTTCTTGATCGGCTCCTTGCGGCCCACCAGCTGCAGGCCGACGACGCAGCGCACGACCACCCAGATGGCGACGGCGATGATCAGCAGGAAGCCGATGCCGACGAACATCAACAGCACCGAGACGAAGGCGGCCAGCAAAGCAATCCAGAAGGTGCGGATCGCCCAGGTGTAATGGGTTTCGATCCAGCCGCCGGCCTTGCCGCGGTTCATGTAGGCGATGACGATGCCGACCAGCGCCGAAATGCCGATGACGAAACCGACCAGGTAAAGGATATAGATGACCTGGATGTTGGTCGGGCCGGGATCGAGCCAGCCGTCGGTCTTGCGGCTTTCGCTGGGTTGCGGTTCCATTTCACTCATGTGGTTGGCCTCCTCGTTTTGCTCGCGGCAATCTAACACAGCGTCATGCGAATGCCATGCGGCCGGGATTGAGCAAACCCTTCGGATCGAACTGTTCCTTGAGGCGGGCGGAAAGGGCGGCGAGTGCCGGGGCTTGCGGCTGGAAGACGGGCGTCGCAGCGCGCAAGGCAAGCGGCGCGCGCACCAGCGTCGCGTGCCCGCCGCCGAAATGGGCGATCAGCTTGCGCAGGATTTCGGCTTCGGGGTCGGCTTCCATGCGCAGCCAGATCAGGCCGCCCTGCCAGTCATAGAAGGCGTTCGCGCCCGCCGCGCGGCGGAAGGAGTCGATCAGGCGGTGGCCTTCCGATGGCGTCATCGACACCCGCCAGACGGGCGCTGCCGAGCCATCGGCGAAAGGCCGGCAATCGCGGATGTCGCGCCACAGGCGGCGAGACATGGCCTCGTCCAGCGTCTCGCTCACGCCGAAAGGCTTCAGCAGGCGGGCCAGGAGGTCGATGCGGTAGGCGACGGACGGGCCGAAACCCTCGACGCGCAGCACGGTTCTCGCTCCTCCGGACAGACCGCCGTCGACGAAGCGGCCGGCAACGCCTTCCGGCAGGTGCGCGGCGCCCGAAACTTCGGCGCTGGAGCCCATCGCCTCGGCCATCGCGGCACTTGCCTGCGCGTCGTCCAGACCGGTGAGGATGAAGCTCGTCTCGGTTTCGGCCGTCGGCAGCACCTTGAACGTCACGTCGGTGGTGACGGCGAGTGTGCCCCACGAGCCGGCCAGCCCCTTGGACAGATCGTAGCCCGTCACGTTCTTCACCACACGCCCGCCGGACTTGAAGGTCTCGCCGCGACCGGACACCGCATGGATGCCCAGCACATGGTCGCGCGCCGCCCCAGCCTTGATGCGGCGCGGGCCGGCGAGATTGGCCGACAACAGCCCGCCAAGGGTGCCGCGCCCGGCTTCGCCGCCGAGCAGCGGACCGTAATCCATCGGTTCGAAAGCGAACTCCTGATGGTTTTTAACAAGCTCCGCCTCGATTTCGGCAAGCGGCGTGCCGGCGCGCGCCGACAGCACCAGCTCCTCAGGCTCATAGAGCGTGATGCCGGTGAGTTTCGACAGGTCCAGCGCATGCTCGGTCCGCACCGGCTGGCCGATGCCGCGCTTGGAGCCGTGGCCGAGGATTTCCAGAGGTGCCTCTTCGGCGACGGCCCAGCGGATGGTTTCGAGCACTTCGACGGCGGTGGAAGGGGTGAAAGTCGTCACGTTGGTTCGCCCTCGATCATCCGCAGCACCCTCTCTCCGCGCGGCGACAGCCGGTAGCCGACATCGAGGCTTTCCGTCAGGCCGAGTTCCTTCAGCTTGCGCACGTCGCGCTTGAATTTCAGTTTCTCGACGCCGAGCAGGGCGGCGAGGTCGGCGGCCCTTGCCGCCGGTTCGCGGGCGATCGCTTCGAGAATGCGGCGATGATAGGCGTCGCGCCCGCAGGCCGCGTCCCAGCGTTGAAATCGGTCCGTCAGGGCGGTGAAGTCAGCCGTGTCGATTGTCGTATTTTCGCGCAGCGCGACCCGCCGGTCTGCTTCGATTCCGTCGATCTCGATACGATACAAGGTCCGCTCGCCGTCGCTTCGCAGGTCCTGCCGCAGCGCCGCCAGCGAGGCGTAGCCAGCGCTTTGGGCCGCGGTCTCGTTGAGTTCGGTTTCGGCAATCGGCGCGACATTGCCGATCCTGACTGTGCCGAGCGCCGTGCGCAGAGGCGTGCCGGCAACGACGCTCGGCCGTTTCCAGCGGCGGAACGCGAGCCTGACCTCGCCGCGCGCAATCCCTTCGAGGATAGCCTGCTTGAACAGCACGATCAGAACCGCTCCAGCTCGGGAAAAGGCACCTGGCCGCGATGGATGTGCACGCGGCCCAATTCCGCGCAGCGATGCAGTTGCGGAAACACCTTGCCGGGGTTGAGCAGATGGCCCGGATCGAAGGCGCATTTCACCCGGATCTGCTGGTTGAGATCGTCCTGCGTGAACATCACCGGCATCAGGTCGCGCTTCTCGACGCCGACACCATGCTCGCCGGTCAGCACGCCGCCGACCTCGACGCAGAGGCGCAATATGTCGGCGCCGAAGGCCTCCGCATTGTCCAGTTCGCCCGGCTTGTTGGCGTCATAGAGGATCAGCGGGTGCAGATTGCCGTCGCCGGCGTGGAACACATTGGCGACGCGCAGCCCGTATTTCTCCGACAGCGTCCGCATGCCGGCCAGCACGCGCGGCAACTCCTTGCGCGGGATCGTGCCGTCCATACAGTAATAATCGGGCGAGATGCGTCCTACAGCCGGGAACGCCGCCTTGCGGCCGGCCCAGAAGACGGCGCGCTCCTCGTCCGATGTGGAGGCGCGGCTGGTCGTCGCCCCGTTTGTCCTGGCGATGGCCTCGACCCGGTCGATCAGATGGTCGACCTCCGCCTGCGGTCCGTCCAACTCGACGATCAGCAGCGCCTCGACGTCGAGCGGGTAGCCGGCATGGACGAAATCCTCCGCGGCGCGGATCGCCGGCCCGTCCATCATCTCCATGCCGCCGGGGATGATGCCGGCGCCGATGATTTCCGCCACGCACTGGCCTGCCTCCTCGCTGGAGGGAAAGCCGATCAGCAGCGCCCGCGCCGTTTCCGGTTTCTGCAGGATGCGCACCGTCACCTCGGTGACGATGCCGAGCAGGCCCTCCGAGCCGGTCATCAGCCCGAGCAGATCATAGCCCTCGGCGTCCAGGTGCTTGCCGCCCAGCCGCACCACATCGCCATTCATCAGCACCATCTCGACGCCCAGCACGTTGTTGGCCGTCAGCCCGTATTTCAGGCAGTGCACACCGCCGGAATTCTCCGCCACATTGCCGCCGATGGAGCAGGCGATCTGCGACGAGGGGTCAGGCGCATAGTAGAAGCCTCGCTGCTCGACGGCATGGGTGATGCCGAGATTGGTCACGCCTGGTTGGGCGACCACCGTGCGGTTGGCGTAATCGATGTCGAGAACGCGGTTGAAGCGGCTCATGACGACCAGCACCGCGTCTTCCAGCGGCAGCGCGCCGCCCGAAAGCGAGGTGCCGGAGCCACGCGGCACGACGCGGATACCGCGCTCCTGGCAATATTTGAGGATGCGCGCCACCTGCACCGTGGTCTCCGGCAACACCACCACCAGCGGCAATTGGCGGTAGGCGGTCAGACCGTCGCTCTCGAAGGCGCGCATCGCGTGTTCCGCATCGACCACGCCCTCGCCGGGCACGATGATGCGCATGTCGGCGACGATATCGGCGCGCTTCTGCAAGGTTGCAGCATTGGCTTTCGGCATTGCGGGGCCGGACATGCGCATTCCTCCACTGGTTCAATATCTTTACCAGTGCATTTGCAGTCCTGCAAATGCTGCTCGGAAACCGTGCCTGCGTCAATCCGCCTCGGATGGGAGAGGCACAGGCGACCTCACTCGGCGCCGGCATCCTCACGCGCATGGCCGCGCCTGATGCGGCGGACCAGGAGCCAGATGGCAAGCACGGCGAGGGGCACGGCGGCGGCGGTGATCGTCTCGGCGGAGATGCCGGGCAGGGTGTGGCTCGCGCCCTTGGCGACATAGCCGACAAGGCCCACCACATAGTAGGAGATGGCGGCGACCGACAGGCCCTCGACGGTCTGCTGCAGGCGCAGTTGCAGCTTGGCGCGCCGGTTCATCGAGGCCAGAAGATCGCGGTTCTGCCGCTCGACTTCCACGTCGACCCAGCTGCGCAGCAGATTGGCGGCGCGCGTCAGCTTGCGCGACAGGTTCGCCTGCCGCTCCTCGACCGACCGGCAGGTGCGCATGGCGGGCGCCACGCGCCGCTGCAGGAAGGCGGCCCAGGTCTCATAGCCGGCCACGGCGGCCTCATTCAGCGTTTCGAGCCGTTCCTCGACAATGCCGTGATAGGCGCGGCTGGCACCGAAACGGTAGAGACTGGCCGCGGCATCGGCTTCAAGTTCGGCGGCGAGTTCGGTGAGTTCCGACAGCAGCGCCTGGCTGTCATGCCGGTCGCGCCGGCGCATCCGCGCCGTCAGCACCGCCAGCTGGTCTTCCATGCGCCTGAGGCGCGGAGACAAGGACTGCGCCAGCGGCAGGCCGAGCATGGCCAGCGTGCGATAGGTCTCGATGTCGATCAGGCGCTGTGAAAGCGCGCCGATGCGCGCCGGCGACAAGCCCTTCTCCAGGATCAGGATGCGGGTCAGCCCGTCGCCGTCCTGGCGGAAATCCGTGGCGACGGCGGCGCGGCCGCCCTCGACGATGGAATAGCCGAGGCTTGCCGGGTCGAAACCGGCAATCAGTCTCCCGCTCGCCTCCGACCATTTGCGGATCTCCACGCGGGTGCCGGAGATGGCCGTTCCCGGCGGGCTGAACCCGTTGCCGAAGGGTGATTCTTCCAGCGGCCGGCCATTGCGTGGCGAGATCGGGCAATCCCATTGGTAGCTGGAGAACTCCGTATGGCGCTCCCAGCGCAGCGTGCCCTTGCCCCAGCGCATCGCGTGGTGCCGGGCGTGTCCCTGCGGCGCGGCAATGCCGAGCCGCCGCGACAGGTCGGCCAGCACCGCCTGGTCGACGGCAGAGCCGCCCTCGGTCATGAAGGACAATTGAATGATGAGACGCGGCGCCTCGAGCAGCGCGTGCGGGCGCGCATGCACCTCGCCGAGCGCCCCGGCGCGCCCCTCATGGGCGGGAAAGCCCAGGACGCTGCCGGTGACCAGAGCGGAATGAGCAAAAGTGTGAAGCGGGTTTCCGCTCGCATCCCGCTCCAGCCTGTCGTGATCCGGAGTGTCGGGCGCAGTGCCGCCCGCCTTGCCGTCCTGCCCTGCCGTGCTCTTTGCGATGATTTCCTGGCTCATGACGCCTTGCCGTCTGCATCGGGATCGTCCCGATGCAACTATGCTATCGTCTCGTCCGGCAGCGCAATGCATCCGGATGCGCGGGGCGTGCCGCCTGTAATTGGACAAAGAAATTGACCAGTTGTGCCTCGTGACGCTATCCTGCCGGCAATATCATGCGTTTGAACAGCGATCGAAACGGCAACGGCCGGTGAAAACAGTTTTTTCCAGGATAGAGCATGCGCGCACCGCCGACGGCGTTGTTCGGCAGATCGAAACATTGATCCTCGAGGGTGTTTTGCGCGACGGTGATCGGCTGCCGGGCGAGCGTGACCTGGCGCGCCAGCTCGACGTATCGCGCCCCATCCTGCGCGATGCGCTGAAGGCGCTGGAGGAGCGCGGCCTGATCCTGACGCGCCATGGCGGCGGCACTCACGTCGCCGACGTCATCGGCCAGGTGTTCTCGCCGCCGGTCAGCGCGCTGATCGCCGCGCACCGCAAGGCGACCGCCGATTATCTGGAATACCGCCGCGAGATCGAGGCGATCGCCGCCGACTACGCGGCGCGTCGCGCCACGCCCGAGGATCTGGTGCTGCTCGAGGCGATCATGGGCCGGATGGACGCAGCCCATGCGTCGAAGGATTTCGAGGCCGAGGCAGCCAGCGACATCGAGTTCCACAACGCGATCGTCGAATGCGCCCACAACATCGTCCTGCTGCACACGCTGCGCGCCTGTTACCGGCTCTTGTCGGACGGGGTATTCCTGAACCGCACGCGCATCTATGCCATGCCCGACGCGCGCGACACACTGTTGGCGCAGCACCGGGCGATCCACCAGGCGATTGTCGCCGGCGATCCCGTCGCGGCGCGCGCGGCGGCGGTCGCCCATATCGATTTCGTCGAGAAAGCCACCTTCCAGGCCGAGCGTTCGGGCGACTGGCAGCGCGTGTCGCGCCTCCGGCTCAACCAGCGCGGCGGCGCCGAGGCGGCCCAGCCCTGAATTCAGCCCTGAAATCAGCCACGAGGAAGCGCCGGGCGGCGCTGCACCACACCAGCCAGCGAAAGATGATTTGTTGAAAGAAGATACCAGGAAAGCACCCCGCGTCGGCCTCTTCGTCACCTGCCTGGTGGATCTGTTCCGGCCAACGGTCGGCTTCGCCGCCGTCAAGCTGATGGAGGAGGCAGGCTGCGCGGTCGAGGTGCCGATGGCGCAGACCTGCTGCGGCCAGCCGGCCTACAATTCCGGTGATCGCGCGGATGCAGCGGCGATCGC
Source organism: Nitratireductor soli (assembly GCF_001050155.1). GTDB lineage: Bacteria > Pseudomonadota > Alphaproteobacteria > Rhizobiales > Rhizobiaceae > Nitratireductor > Nitratireductor soli. Next base: position 68,212 of record NZ_LFVY01000017.1, on the reverse strand, counting down.
CCGACAGGTGATCGAGGCCTTCGAGGATTACGATTATGTGGTTGCGCCCTCGGGCTCGTGCGCCGGCATGCTGAAAAAGCATTACCCGGCCCTGCTCAGGGGCGGCGCCTGGGAAAGCCGCGCGGAAGCCTTTTCCGGCAAGGTGCACGAACTGGTCGGCTTCCTGGTCGACGTGCTCGGGGTGACGGCGGTGCCGGCAGCCCACCGGGGCAGCGTCACCTATCACGATTCATGCTCGGGCCTGCGCGAACTGAACATCCAGGCGCAGCCGCGCCGGCTGCTCGCCACGGTCGAGGGGCTGGACCTGAAGGAGATGGAGAACGCAGATGTCTGCTGCGGTTTCGGCGGCACCTTCTGCGTGAAATATCCCGATATCTCCAACAAGATCGTCGAGGAAAAGACGGCCTGCATCGCGGCGGCGGGCGCCGAGACGCTGCTTGCCGGCGATCTCGGCTGCCTGATGAACATGGCCGGCAAGCTGCATCGCCAGGGCAGCGCCATCAAGGTGCGTCATGTGGCCGAAATCCTGGCTGGCATGGACGACACGCCGGCCATTGGCGGGGGAGGGCGCTGATGGAGGTTTCATCTCCGCAGTTCAAACAGAAGTCGCGCAAGGCGCTTGCCGACGAGCAGTTGCAACGCGCCATGGGCAAGGCGAAGGCCGGTTTCATCGGCAAGCGCAGGAAGGCGGTCGATGCGCTGCCGGAATTCGAGGCCCTCCGGTCTTCGGCGCGCGCCATCAAGGACCACACGCTGGCCCATCTCGATCTTTACCTGGAAGCCTATGAGCGCAAGGTGATCGCCTCCGGCGGCCGCGTCCACTGGGCGGAAACCGCCGAGGATGCCTGTCAGGCGGTGCTCGACATCTGCCGCGCGGTCGGCGCGCGCACCGTGACCAAGGGCAAGTCGATGATCACGGAGGAAATCGCCCTCAACGATTTCCTCGAGAAGAACGACATCCGCCCGGTCGAGACGGATCTCGGCGAATACATCATCCAGCTGCGCGGCGAGCATCCGAGCCACATCATCGGCCCGGCGTTGCACCTGAACAAGGAACAGGTGGAGGAGGATTTCCGCCGCGTTCACGACAAATTGCCGGCAGGCCGTGACCTGTCGCAGCCCGAATCCCTGCTTGGCGAGGCGCGCGAGATCCTGCGGCCGCAATATTTCGCGGCGGATGTCGGCATCACCGGCGCCAATTTCCTGGTTGCCGAGACCGGCACCTCGATCATCGTCACCAATGAGGGCAATGGCGACCTGACGCAGACCCTACCGCGCGTCCACATCGTCGTCGCCTCGATTGAAAAGGTGGTGCCGACGCTGGAGGACGCCAGCCAGATCCTGCGCGTGCTGGCGCGCTCGGCGACCGGCCAGGACACGAGCGTCTACACGACGCTGTCCACCGGGCCGCGCCGGCCCGGCGACCCGGACGGGCCCGAGGAATATCATGTGGTGCTGCTCGACAATGGGCGCTCATCGATGCTTGGCACCGAGTTTCACGAGATGCTGCGCTGCATCCGTTGCGGTGCCTGCATGAACCATTGCCCGGTTTATCACGCGGTTGGCGGCCACGCCTATGGCTGGGTCTACCCCGGGCCGATGGGGGCGGTGTTGACGCCGTCGCTCGTCGGCGTCGAAAAGTCAGGACATCTGCCGAACGCCTCGACCTTTTGCGGACGCTGCGAATCCGTCTGCCCGATGCAGATACCGCTGCCGCGCATGATGCGTCATTGGCGCGAGCGCGAGTTCGAGCGCGGGCTGAACCCGGCGACGCAGCGCTTCGGCCTCGGCCTGTGGGCCTTCTTCGCCCGGCGGCCCAGGCTCTACCGTTTGGCCACGTCGCTGACGATCCCGGCATTGTCTGGTCTCGGTCGTCGCACCGGCTGGTTTCGCTCGCTGCCGCTGGCCGGCGGCTGGACACGGCATCACGACCTGCCCGCGCCGGAGGCGCGCACTTTCATGCAGCAATGGCGCGACCGCGACACGCGCAAGCAGGAAGGGGGCGTGGCATGAGTGGGCGCGACATGAGTGGGCGCGAGGCCATTCTGGGCAAGCTGAGGGTCGCTGCCGGCGGCGGTTCTGCCGATGCCGCCCGCCAGGAGGCCGTCGAAAAACGCCTTGCCAGGCCACCGCGCGGACTGATCCCGGCGCGCGGCCAGTTGGAAGGCGAGGCGCGCATCGCCTTGTTCTGCCAGATGGCCGAAGCCGTCACCGCGACGGTCGCGCGTGTGCGCAAGGCCGACGACGTGCCCAGGGCCGTGACGCATTACCTGCGCGCGCGCAACCTGGCGCCGCGCGTCCGCATGGGCGCGGATCGCCGGCTGAAGGCGATGAACTGGTCCGCCCAGAAATCGCTCGAGATCGGCCACGGCCCGGCCGCGCCGCAGGATGAAGTGGGCGTCAGCCACGCCTTTGCCGGTGTCGCCGAAACGGGCACCGTGGCGCTGGTGTCGGGCAAGGACAATCCGACCACGGTCAATTTCGTCCCGGAAAACCACATCATCATCGTCGATGCGAAAGACATTGCCGGCGATCTGGAAAGCGTGATTTCCCGGCTGCGGCGCAAATACGGAAGGGGCGAGATGCCGCGTGTGCTCAACCTCGTCACCGGTCCGTCGCGCTCGGGCGACATCGAACAGACCATGCTGCTTGGCGCGCACGGGCCGCGCGCCCTGCACCTGATCGTCGTCGACGGTTGAGCGATGCGCGCCGGGGTCTCCTATGACGAGGCTTCCACGCCCGATGGAATGCGGCTGTATGCGGTCGGCGACATTCACGGCCGCCACGATCTTCTGGCGGCCCTCCATGCGCGGCTGATGGAGGAAATCCTCCATGACCGGCCGGCCGATTGGCGCATTGTCTATCTTGGCGACTATGTCGATCGCGGCGCCAACGCACGCGGCGTGATCGAACACCTGGTCAATCTGCGCGAGCGCGATCCACGGATCGTCGCCCTGGCTGGCAATCATGATGTCGGGTTTCTGGATTTTCTATCAAACCCGGATCCATATGGCCTTTTCGCCTGCAATGGCGGGTTCGAGACCGCATTGTCCTACGGTGTCGAGATCGATTTCACCTCGCGCTCGGCGATGATGCCCGGGCATGCGAAGCTGGTGCGTGCCGTGCCGCAGCATCACAAGGCATTTCTCGCCACGCTGCCCTTCTCGGCCAGCTTCGGTGATTTCTTCTTCTGCCATGCCGGCATCAGACCGGGCATCCCGCTCGACGAGCAGGCGCCGGACGATCTGGTCTGGATCCGCCGGGCCTTCCACGCGTTCGACGGCCTGCATCCGAAACTGGTGGTGCATGGCCACACGCCGGTGACAGCACCCGAAATTCTGCCCAACCGCGTCAACCTCGACACGGGTGCATGGAACACCGGTCGGTTGACCGCGCTGAGAATGGATGGAGTGGAGAAACGCCTGATCGAGGTCTCAGCCTGAGGGATGGATCACCGCGCCGCAGCGCTGATGCCGTAGCCATCGACCGGATGATGGTCACCCGCCGCGCCTGCCGACAGGAGCCGGGCTCCCACAAGCGTGAACGCAGACACCATGACAAAGAACAAGAAAGCTGCGCGTGCAACGGTCATCCGGCACCGATCCCCTGAGAATTTGAATGCACCGCACCGGTCCCCACCGGCGCCCGCAGCGCTATAAGCACATGCAGCATAGGATTGAAACAGGTTATCCGCGAATATCCTTATTCTTTGTGACTGTTGCAGAAATGATGATTAGAGCGTTTTGCAGTCAGGTGGAATCACCTGACGTCCGCATAAACGCGGAAAAACAACGAACGGGACAGCGTTTCCATGAAACGATGAACCGGCCGAGCAAGGGAGATGGTGATGCCGCTGCAGAACAGGGTCGATCCCTTCGGCCAGGTGCAGGCCGTTTCGGCGCGCGGTATGTTCACCGGCAATCGCGGCGTCATCCATGATCCCGACACCAGGACGCTTCTCAACCGCTGCTGGACGACGAAGGCCTGGCTCGTCTGCGCCTGCGAATTCCGGGGACGCCGTCGCGCGGTGATGGGCCGCAACGCGCCCTCGGGCGCCGCCGGCTGGACGGAATTGTTCTTTCTCGACGAGGTGACGGCGCTGGCCGCCGGTCACCGGCCGTGCTTCTTCTGCCGCCGTTCCGCTGCGCGCGATTTCATGGACCGCTTCCGCGAGGCGGCGGCCCTGGCCTCCCCGAAGGTCGCCGATCTGGACGGCCGCCTGCATGGCGAGCGATTGGCCTCGACCGGTAGGGTCGAGGCGATCGGCCGCCGCGCCATCGCGCATCTGCCCGATGGCGCGATGATCGCCGATGGCCGGGCGGCCTTCGCCCTTCGCCACGGCCAGGCGTTGCCATGGCGTTTCGAGGGCTATGGCGCGGCGCGGCCGGTCGCCGATCTGCCGGATTCTTTGGCGCTGCTGACGCCGCGGACCACGCTCGCCGTGCTGCGCGCCGGCTACCGGCCGGCCTGGCATGCCACTGCGGTGTGATCGTCAGGCGAATTTCCGCCGTGCGTCGAGCGCCAGCCCGGTGCCGACGCTGCCCAGCCGGTCGCCATCGACGGTCCGGGCATTGGGCAGCAGTGCTGCGATGTCCTTCTGAAGCGCCGGTATCGCGCTTGACCCGCCGGTGAAGAAGATCGTGTCGATCGCCTCCGCACCGACGCCTGCTGATAAAAACAGGTCGGAAACCGCCTGCGTGACGCGCTGCAACGCCTGCTGAACCACGTCGTTGAAGGCATCGCGCGTCACGGTGATGTTCGCCCCGCCGATGAAGCGGGCCAGCAGGATGTCCGCTTCCGCCGCGCTGGTCAGCTCGATCTTGGTCCGTTCGACGGCCAGCGCCAGCGAATGGCCGCGCCGCTCCTCGACGATCTGGATCAGCCGGTCCACCAGGTCGCGCCGCGCCGCTTCGTAGCGGATCTGCCGCAACTCGGTCATCACCTCGCGCGTATAGAGCGCGTTGATGCGATGCCAGGTCGCCAGATCGTTGAAATGCCGCTTCGGCAACAGCCGCTTGCCGTCGGCGGTCGAGGAGCCGAGGCCCAGATGCGGCATGACATGGGCGATGCTCAACAGGCGGTCGAAATCCGTGCCGCCGATATGCACGCCGCCATTGGCCAGGATGTCGTCCTGGCGGTCGGTCTTGCGGGCGCGCTCGGGCGACACCCGGACGATCGAGAAATCCGAGGTGCCGCCGCCGATGTCGGCGATCAGCACCAGTTCCTCATGGGTCGTGCTTTGCTCGTAGTCGAGTGCCGCGGCGATCGGCTCGAACTGGAAGTCGACATGGCGAAAGCCCTGGTCGCGTGCGATCTGCTCCAGCATCGCCTGGGCCGCCATGTCGGCCGTGTCGTTCTCGTCGACGAAACGGACCGGCCGGCCGAAGACCGCACGGTCGACGGCATTGCCGGCCTGGGCCTCCAATTGCTGGCGCAAATGGCCGATGAATTCGCCGAGAATGTCGGCAAACGTCATGAAACGGGCGCGGATACGCGTCTTCTCGTGCATCAGGGAGGAACCGAGAATGCTCTTCAAGGAGCGCATCAGTCGGCCTTCCTCGCCCTCCACATAGGCATCGATCGCCGAGCGTCCGAACTGCACGCCGTCATTGGCGAAGCTGAAGAACAGCGCGCTCGGCAGCGTGACGCGCTCGCCCTCGAGCGGCAGCAGGCGGGCATGCCGGGAATCGCTGACGCCGACCGTGGAATTGGAGGTCCCGAAGTCAATTCCGCAAAACACATCGCTCATGGGTTCATCCGATCGGCAGAACTCCAGCCATGCGTTGCGCGCAAACGAGGCGCCGCTCCCGTGTCGGGAACCCGATGCATCCGGCCAGATGATTGAAACGAGCCGGTGCGTATAAGCGGGTGGAGCGGAGGGGGCAAGGCACAAGGGGCAGTTTTTCGCGAATTGGACGTCCGGCCAAAGGAAATGTGGCGCGCAGGCATCCACTTGACGCGGTCCCGCTGATCCACCATCAGATCGCCATGCGCGCGAATTACAAATTGCAGCGGCTTTTCATCGATGCTCCGCTCGTCGCCGACGCGATGGTGGAGACCAGCCGCGAACAGGCCCATTACCTGACCCATGTCCTGCGCATGGGGGAAGGGGCCGAGGTGCTGCTGTTCAATGGCCGCGACGGCGAATGGCTTGCCGAGCTGGCCGAGGCTGGCCGCAAGGCCGTGCGCCTGCGTCTGACGCGACAGGCGCGCCCGCAAACGCCATTGCCCGACCTCGTCTATTGTTTTGCGCCGCTGAAGAAGGGCCGGCTCGACTATCTGGTGCAGAAGGCGGTGGAGATGGGCGCCGGCCGCCTGCAGCCGGTCATCACCCAGCACACGCAACTGGCCCGGCCGCCGATGCAGCGTCTCGCGGCGAATGTCATGGAAGCGGCCGAGCAATGCGGCATCCTGGCGATTCCCGAACTGCGCGAGCCAGTCAAGCTGGACAGGCTGTTGGCCGAGTGGGAGCCGGAGCGCCGGTTGATTTTCTGCGACGAGGATGCGGCGACCAACAATCCGATGCAGGCGCTTTCAGGCGTAAAGGAGCGGCGGCTTGGCCTTCTGGTCGGCCCGGAAGGCGGGTTTTCCGATGCCGAAAGAGCGCAGTTGCGGGCGCGGCCCTTCGTCACCGCCATTCCGCTCGGCCCCCGCATCCTGCGCGCCGACACCGCGGCGGTTGCCGCCCTTGCGATCATTCAGGCCGCGATTGGCGATTGGAGCTAACGCAGCATCAAGAGAAGTTGTCGCACCATCAGCACTTTTTGCTTGAACCGCATTGTCAGCATGGTCCATCTGTCGCGATCAGAGAATGGCAGGAGGCATGCCCATGGCCCGTGACACCACCGACAATCGGCCGATCGAGCGGGTCGACGACCTTGTTGCCGACATCGCCATGGGCTGCAAGCCCAGGGAAAAATGGCGCATCGGCACCGAGCACGAGAAATTCCCCTTCTACGTCGATGGCAATCGCCCGGTGCCCTACGAGGGGGAGCGCGGTATCCGCGCGCTTCTCGAGGGGATGCAGCGGACGCTCGGCTGGGATCCGATCGAGGACGCGGGCAACATCATCGGCCTGGTCGAACCGACGGGGCAGGGCGCCATTTCGCTTGAGCCGGGCGGCCAGTTCGAACTGTCGGGGGCGCCGCTCGAGACGCTGCACCAGACCTGCCGGGAGGGCAACGCGCATCTGGCGCAATTGCGCGAGATCGCCGAGCCGCTCGGCATCCGCTTCGTCGGGCTCGGCGGCAGCCCGAAATGGACGCTGGCCGAAACGCCGAAAATGCCGAAATCCCGCTACCAGATCATGACGAATTACATGCCGAAGGTCGGCAGCCAGGGCCTCGACATGATGTATCGGACCTGCACGATCCAGGTGAACCTCGACTTTTCCTCCGAGGCCGACATGCGCCGCAAGATGCAGGTGGCGCAACGCCTGCAGCCCTTATCGACGGCGCTGTTCGCCAACTCGCCCTTTACCGAGGGACGCCTGAACGGCTTCCAGTCCTGGCGCGGCGAAATCTGGCGCGACACCGACAACCAGCGCTCAGGCCTGCTGCCGTTCGTCTTCTCACCGCGCTTCGGCATTGCCGATTATGTGGAATGGGCGCTCGATGTGCCGATGTATTTCGTCATCCGCGATGGGCGTTATCACGATTGCACCCATGTCACCTTCCGCCAGTTCATGGCCGGCGCGCTGAAGAACGAGATCAGCGATGGCTGGCCGACCATCGGCGACTGGTCGAACCATCTTTCGACGCTGTTCCCCGACGTCCGCCTGAAACGCTTTCTGGAAATGCGCGGCGCCGATGGCGGTCCGTGGCGGCGCATCTGCGCGCTGCCGGCCTTCTGGGTCGGGTTGTTGTATGACGACGAAGCGCTCGACGCGGCGGAGGAATTGACCGCCGATTGGTCGTTCGATGAGGTTCAGGCAATGCGCGACGCGGTGCCGCGCGAAGGCCTGTCGACGCAATTTCGCAATCACCGGCTGCGCGATACGGCGCGTGAAGTGCTGGTCATCTCGCGCCTCGGCTTGAAGAACCGCGGTCGCGTCAACGCCGAAGGCTATGACGAGGCGAGCTTTCTCAGCCCGCTTGACGAGGTCGTCGCGCGTGGCACGACCAGCGCCGAGGAACTCGCCAACGCCTTCAACACGCGCTGGGGTGGTTCGATCGAGCCGGTCTTCATCGAACAGGCTTACTGAGGCCGGGCGATCCCGATTTCACTCACCGGCAAAATGTTCTATCGTCACGCAACGGCGCCGAGCGCCGGTCGTGATGCCGTGTCCTTGAGAGGAGAAATCCATGCTTCCCTTGTTCGAAATGCTCAACAATGCCGGGCATGGCCAGGGCGTCGAGCAATTGGCCAGGCAGTTCGGCCTTTCGCAAAAACAGGCGCAGGACGCGATGGAAGCGCTGCTGCCGGCGTTCAGCCAGGGATTGAAGCGCAACGCGTCGGATCCCTATGGCACGGGCAATTTTCTCGGCGCCCTGGCCTCGGGCCAGCATGCCGATTACTTCGAGAACGCCGCGAAAGCCTTCACGCCGGAGGGCATGGCTGAAGGCAATGGCATTCTTGGCCACCTGTTCGGTTCGAAGGAGGTCAGCCGCGCCGTCGCCAGCCATGCCGCCCAGGCAACGGGCATCGGCCAGGACGTGTTGAAGCAGATGCTTCCCGTGCTGGCCTCGATGATCATGGGCGGCCTGTTCAAACAGTCGACCGGGCAGATGCAGGCAGCCCCGCAGCAACAGGCCCCTCAGCAACAAGCCCAGGCCGCCGGCGGCGGCATGCTGGGTGAGCTGATGGAGCAGATGATGCGCCAGATGGGCAATCAATCCGGCGGGCAGGGCATGCCGCAAGGCCGTGCGCCGACAGGCCGCAGGCCAACAGGAACAAGCCCGTCCGATAATCCGCTCGGCCAGATTCTCGAGGGTATGTTCGGCGGTGGCGCGGGCGGCACGACGCAGCGGCGCCAGGCGCCCGGCGGGCAAACCGACAACCCGCTTGGCCAGATCTTCGACGAGTTCCTGCGCAATGCGCAAGGCGCCGGCCGCGCCGAACCGCAGCCTCGATCCCAGCCTCAGGCCCAGCCGCGCCGCGCGCCGGAGCCTCGCCAGGAGCCGCAGGCCACTCCGAGCGGCCGTCAGCGCAACCCGTACGATGATCTGTTCGGCCAGATGTTCGAGACCGGCCGCAAGTCGCGCGACGATTACGAGCGCGGCGTGGAGAACATCTTCGAGCAGTTCCGCCAGGGCCTCGAACGCCGCCGCTGAGATCACCGAAACCGGCGTCCTGCTTGTTGAAAACCGCTTCCGGTTTTCAACGGCCGGCGCAGGGCGCGACAATCCGCGCGACAATCCGCGCGATGCCGCGCGGTTTGATTGACTTTTCGCGCCCCTCTCCCTATAAGCCCGGCCACGCTTGGGTGTTGTGCCCGGCGGCGCGCAGTTGTGCCTCCGGCCGGACCCGAAAAGCAAAGCTCCTGTGCAAATGCAGCAGTATGAAGAAGGGCCGCACTCCGCGGTATTAAAATAAATGAAGCGCACTTATCAGCCCTCGAAGATCGTCCGCAAGCGCCGGCACGGCTTTCGCGCCCGCATGGCCACCACGGGCGGCCGCCGCGTCATCGCGGCCCGCCGCAATCGTGGCCGCAAGCGGCTGTCCGCCTAAGCCTTGCAGGCAAGGCCGGAAATATGGTGGACCGGCCAGTCGCACACCCCCCGGCGCGCCTTAAGAAGCGTGCCGATTTTCTGGCTGTCCGCCGTGGTGAAAAACGGCGTGGACGGCTTTTTCTGCTTGAAGTGCTGGATCGCGGCGACCAAGGCGCGCCGCGGCTCGGCATTACGGTCACCAAGAAGGTTGGCAACGCGGTTGTGCGAAACCGCATTCGCCGGCGGTTGAAAGAAGCTTGCCGTACCCACGCAGCCCATGACATGGCGGCCGGCAAGGACTATGTGATTGTGGCGCGGCGCTCGATACTCGATGCGCCATTCGCCTCTCTGCAAGACGAGCTTTCCCGCCGCATCGGTGAAGCCGGTCGAGGGCGTGAAAGGGGCTAAGGACCTTGATGGACAACAACCGGAATTTTCTCATCACGATCGCGCTGTCTGTGCTGATCCTGACCGTATGGCAGGTTTTCTACATGAACCCGCGCATCGAGACGCAGCGCGAGGCAGCGCGGATCGAAGCCGAGCAGGCCGCCGAGAAGACGGCGCCGGGCTCCGGCACTTCCGATGGTGAGAGCATTGGCATTCCAACGCCTCAGGCCGGCAGCGGCAGCGCCGCCCAGACCCCGCCGGACCGAGCAACGACATTGGCCGCCGCCGAGCGCGTGAAGATCGAAACGCCACGCCTCTCCGGCACCATCAATCTGATGGGCGCGCGCCTCGACGACCTGCTGCTCAAGGATTACCGGGTCACGGTGAGAAAGGATTCGCCCAATATCCGGCTGCTCAACCCTTCGGGCCAACCGGACGGCTACTACGCCGAGACCGGCTATGTCAGCGACGCGGCCAACGGCGCGATGCCTGGCCCCGACACGGTGTGGACGTTGGCCGAGGGCGCGGCCCTTACCCCTGCGAGCCCGGTTACGCTGACCTACACCAACGAGAAGGGGCTGACATTCACGCGCCGGGTGTCCGTGGACGAGAACTACATGTTCACCTTCTCCGATACGGTGCAGAATGCCTCGGGCGCGCCGGTCGCCCTGCGCAATTACGGCCGCACCACCCGCATCGGCACGCCGGACACCTCCGGCATCTACATCCTGCATGAAGGCCTGATCGGCGTCACGGGCGAGGAGGGGCTGCAGGAGATCGACTATTCCGACGTCGAGGAAGCCAAGCGCGTCACTCCGGGGAAATCCTCTGATGGTTGGCTCGGCATCACCGATAAATACTGGGCCGTCGCGCTGGTGCCGCAGACCGGCTGGGAATTCCAGCCGCGCTACTCCTATTCCGGTGACAACACTCCGCGGTATCAGGCCGACTACCTGACCGACGAGATCACCGTGGCCGACGGCGCGACCGCCAGCACGGAGACGATGATCTTCGCCGGAGCCAAGGAAGTCGGCATCGTCGACGCCTATGAGACCGAACGCGGCGTGCGTAAATTCGAGCTGCTGATCGACTGGGGCTGGTTCTACTTCATCACCAAGCCGATGTTCCATCTGATCGACTGGCTGTACAAGCTGCTCGGCAATTTCGGCCTGGCGATCCTCGCCACGACGGTTGTCGTCAAGCTGATCTTCTTCCCGCTTGCCAACAAATCGTACAAATCGATGGCGAACATGAAGATGGTGCAGCCCGCCATGCTGGAGATCCGCGAGAAATACGCGGACGACAAGATGAAGCAGCAGCAGGCAATGATGGAGCTGTACAAGAAGGAGAAGATCAATCCGATCGCCGGCTGCTGGCCGGTGCTTTTGCAGATCCCGGTCTTCTTCGCCCTGTACAAGGTGCTTTATGTGACGATCGAGATGCGGCACGCGCCGTTCTTCGGCTGGATCCAGGATCTGGCGGCACCCGATCCGACCTCGATCTTCAACCTCTTCGGCCTTCTGCCCTTCGCCGTGCCGGCCTTCCTGATGATCGGCGTCTGGCCGTTGATCATGGGCGTCACCATGTTCCTGCAGATGCGCATGAACCCGACGCCGCCCGACCCGACCCAGGCGATGATCTTCACCTGGATGCCGGTGGTCTTCACCTTCATGCTGGCGACCTTCCCGGCGGGTCTGGTGATCTACTGGGCATGGAACAACTTCCTGTCGATCCTCCAGCAGGGCGTGATCATGAAGCGCCAGGGCGCCAAGATCGAGCTGTGGGACAATCTGATCAGCTTGTTCAAGAGGAAACCGAAACCGGCTGAATAGCCGGGACCATTCCCGAAAAGGCCCGCATCGCGGGCCTTTTTTGTTTCGCGGCTTCTCAGTCGAGCATCTCGCGCAGGACGATGCGCTTGTAGTCATCCACCAGCGCGCGCCCTTTTTCTTCCCCCACCTGGATGGCCAGCCGCATCGTCGCCTCCCCCAGATGCATGATCAGCAAGGCTGCCGACCCGACCTTGTCTGCCTCGCGTCCGGGTGCGACACGCATCATGGCCGCGGCCAGCGTGTCGCCATTGGCCCGCGCATCGGCAAGGTCCAGGTCGCACAGCGCCTTGTCGGCCTGGGTGCCCGACCAGATGTCGCGCATCACCGGCTCGGCGAGGAACATGCCGTAATAGGTATCGACCAGTTCGCTGAAAGCGCGCTCGAGCTCGGCCGGGGTCGAAACGCCTTCCAGCGCCGCGCCGATGCAGTCGCGCCCGAGCGCGTTGTAATGCTCGGCCAGCGTGCGGATGATCGCCGCCTTGTCGGGAAAATACTGGTATAGCGAGCCGATGGAGATGCCGGCGCGCGCCGCCACCTCGCTCATCTTCATCTGGTCGCTGCCGCTTGCCTCGATGATGCCGGAGGCGACCGAGAGTATCCGCTCGACCCGTTCGCGGCTGCGCTTCTGGCTCGGATTGCGCCGCGCCGCCTGCACCGTTTCCACTGCCCGTTGCATGTCGGCGTTTTCCATCGTCGCGCTCCGAATCCGTTTTGCTGCTTGACAGACATAATATGAGGATTTATCACTTTTGCAAATATGAGACTTACTCACATTTAATCGAAGGGAACGAGAAATGACCGTCACCGCGCAAAAACCCATCCTCATCACGGGCGGAACCGGCAAGACCGGCCGGCGCCTTGCCGAGCGGCTGACGGCCGCCGGTATTCCCGTGCGCATCGGCTCGCGCCGCGCCGACATTCCCTTCGATTGGGAGGATCCCGCCACCTGGGACGGCGCGCTGGACGGCATAAGCGCCGCCTATCTCAGCTACTTCCCCGACCTCTCCCTGCCAGGCGCTGCCGAGACCGTCGAAGCCTTCGCCAGGCGGGCGGTCGACAAGGGCGTGAAGCGTCTGGTTCTCCTGTCTGGGCGCGGCGAGGAGGGCGCCGAGAAGGCCGAACGGCTGCTGATGGCGACCGGTGCGGAATGGACCGTGCTGCGCGCCGACTGGTTCTTCCAGAATTTCAGCGAAGCCTTCCTGCTTGATGCGGTTCTCGCGGGGGAAGTCGCGCTGCCGGTGGGCGACGTGCGCGAGCCCTTCGTCGATGCCGACGACATCGCCGATATCGCCTTCGCCGCCTTCACCGAGAAGGGGCATGTGGGCGAGCTTTATGAGCTGACCGGTCCGCGTCTGATGACGTTCCCGGAGGTGGTCGCGGAGATCGGCAAGGCCACCGGTCGCGACATCCGCTTCGTGCGCATTCCGGTGGACGACTTCATCGCCGGCCTGCACGCGCAGGACGTGCCGCAGCCCTTCATCGACCTGCTCCTGGAGCTCTTCACCCAGGTGCTCGACGGGCGCAACGAAAGCCTGGCGGACGGCGTCCAGCGTGCGCTCGGCCGGCCGCCGCGTGATTTTTCCGCCTACGCCGCTGCGACGGCGGCGACGGGTGTGTGGTATGTGCCGGAAGCGGCTGCCGGTTCCTGAGAATCCAGCTCACTTGCGAAAAGGAGACAATGCCATGTCGGACCGCCTTCTGCTTGTCCTGACCCTGCTTGCCACGCTCAGCGCGGGGTTGATGGCCGGGTTCTTCTTCACCTTCTCCAATACGGTGATGCAGGCGATCAACGTGACGGTGCTGAACCCGTTCTTCTTCGCCGCCTTCTTCGGCACGGCGCTGCTCGGCATCGTGCTCGGTGTCCTGGCGCTGCTAAACTTGAGCGCACCGGGAAGTGTCTACCTGCTTGCCGGCGGCATCCTCTATGTCGTCGGCACCTTCCTGGTGACGGTTGTTTTCAACGTGCCGATGAACGAGGCCTTGGCCAAGGTCGATCCGGCGAGCATCCAGGGCGCGGATCTGTGGCGCGACTACCTGTCGCGCTGGGTGATGTGGAACCATGTCCGCACGCTCGCCTCGCTGGCGGCATTGGCGAGCTTCGCGTTGGCGCTCGTCCAGCGCGCCTGAAACCCGGGATCCGCCGGCACGCCTTGTTCCCGGCGGATTTTCGTTTATAAAGGCGCTCCCGATCAGGAGACAGCATTCATGACCCGATAGAGGGACCGCGCATTCAGCACGCCGCCGGGGATGAGGTCCGCCCCAGCCTTCCGACCCGTCGGACGCGGCCGTGTCACGCACCCTTGTTCGACGATCATGGAGGTCCCTCATGCATGGACCCAATCCCTCGACGCCCTATCCGATGGCGGGGTTTCCCCGCACGGTGTTTCTCAAGAACTTCATCACGCGCCCGACCATCGAGATCGGTGATTATTCCTATTATGACGACCCGGACGGCGCAGAGCGGTTCGAGGACGACAACGTCCTCTATCACTTCGAATTTTATGGCGATCGGCTGATCATCAAGAATTTCGTCGCCATCGCCCATGGCGTGACGTTCATCATGAACGGTGCGAACCACCTGATGACGGGCTTCTCCACCTATCCGTTCAACATCTTCGGCAATGGCTGGGAGAAGGATTTCGACGCGTCGGCCTATGTGGCGGCGAGCCGCGGCGACACGGTGGTCGGCAACGATGTGTGGATCGGCCGCGAGGCGCGCATCATGCCCGGCGTGACGGTCGGCGATGGCGCGGTGATCGGCGCGCATGCGGTCGTCGCCGGCGATGTTCCGCCTTTCGCCATCGTCGCCGGCAATCCGGCGCGGGTGATCCGCCTGCGTTTCGACGAAAAGACCGTGGCCGCACTCCTCGATATCGCCTGGTGGTACTGGCCGGCGGAAAAGATCACCCGCAACCTGGCGGCCATTCGCGGCGGCGACCTTTCGGCGCTGGCAACTGCCAGGTAGGCGTGCTGGCGGGTGCCGTGAACAGGCCTCGCCTGTTGACAAATGCCTCGGCAGTCTTGATGCCGTTCAGGATGAGACTGGAGACATTGGCGTGACCACATCAGGACAAGGTGCTGCTTCCGGCGGCACGAAGCTGGACCAGACGGTTTTCACCCGGCCGTGGACCTTCATTCGCGGCGCGCCGTCGATGAAGTTCCTGCCGCCGGAGGGGCCGGCGGAAGTGGCATTTGCCGGCCGCTCGAACGTCGGCAAGTCGTCGCTCATCAATGCGCTGCTCTCGCGGCGCGGCCTGGCGCGCACCTCCAACACGCCGGGGCGCACGCAGGAGCTGAATTTCTTCGTGCCCGAGGGTTATTCCGGCGAGGCCGGCGATCTGCCGCCGATGGCGCTGATCGACATGCCGGGCTACGGCTTCGCCCAGGCGCCGAAGGAGCAGGTGGACGCATGGACCAGGCTGGTCTTCGACTATCTGCGCGGCCGCGTCACGCTGAAGCGCGTCTTTCTGCTGATCGATTCACGCCACGGCATCAAGAAGAACGACGATGAGGTGATGGACCTGCTCGACAAGGCCGCCGTCTCCTATCAGGTGGTGCTGACCAAGGCCGACAAGATCAAGCCGCCGGCTGTCCTGCGCCTCATGGGCGAAACGGAAACGAAGCTGAAGAAGCGCGCTGCCGCTTTTCCGCAGATCGTCGCCACCTCGTCGGAAAAGGGCGAGGGACTGGAGGAATTGCGGGACGCCATTGCCCTGGCGGTCAATGACGGCCGCGCCTGATCGCTCCTTGCGGGACGATAGCATTTTTGCAGTCGGGTGGAATCACCTGACGTCCGCATAAATGCGGAAAAACAAGGAGATAGACCGGTTCAGCGATTCTGTGAAACGCTGAACTGGTCGAGTGCTGATCAACTCGCCTGCGTGGCGCCCGGCTTGAAGGTCATCGCCACGCCGTTGATGCAGTGGCGCTTGCCGGTCGGCTTCGGGCCGTCGTCGAAAATATGGCCCAGATGCCCGCCGCAACGGCGGCAATGGCACTCGGTGCGAGTCATGAAGAGGGTGTTGTCTTCCTTCGTGCCGACGGCATTGGAAAGCGATTGCCAAAAGCTTGGCCAGCCGGTGCCGGAATCGAACTTCGCATCTGAAGAATAGACGGGCAGGTCGCAGCCGGCGCAATGGAACAGGCCGGCGCGCTTTTCCTCGTTGAGCGGGCTGGTGAAGGCACGTTCGGTCGCTTCCTCGCGCAAAACGGCAAATTGCTGCCTGCTCAGGATCGCGCGCCATTCGTCTTCGGTCTTGGTGATCTCGAACGTCTCGGCCATGGCCCTGCCGCCCGGCCGGTTGCCAGCGAGAAAGGCGCCGCCTGTCAGTGCTGCGAAAGCGCCGGCGGTACCGTAGAGAAAATTGCGGCGGTTCATCATCTTGCTCCTTGCCTGTCGAGGCGCGCTGTTTGCCTATTGCATTGTCTGGCAGCGCCCAAACTAGGCCATGCTGGCCATCACCGCCAAGTCAATGAGCCGTGAGGCGGCCGGGAGCCGAGCTCGGGGACGGCGAAGCGCGCCACCCCCGAGGCCCCCAAGGCCCCAAAACCCGGCTGGAGCCGATCAGGATTTCGGCAGTAGCACCGTGTCGATCACGTGGATGACGCCGTTCGACTGGTCGACATCGGCGATGGTGACGGTCGCCACATTGCCGTTCTCGTCGGTCAGCGTGATCTTCTCGCCGTCCATCTTGGCCTGCAGCATGCAGCCGCCGACGGTCTTGACCGGGTGATTGCCGCCATCATCGGAGATCATCTTGCCGATGGCGTCCGACATCGCGTCCACCGCCACGACGTGGCAGGTCAGCACTTTGGTCAGCGTGTCCTTGTTCTCGGGCTTGAGCAGCGTCTCGACCGTGCCGGCCGGCAGCTTCTCGAAGGCGGCGTTGACCGGCGCGAAGACCGTGAACGGGCCTTCGCCCGACAGTGTCTCGACCAGGCCCGCTGCCTTGACGGCGGCGACCAGCGTCGTGTGGTCCTTCGAATTGACGGCGTTTTCGACGATGTTCTTGTCGGCATACATGGCGGCGCCGCCGACCATCGGGTTTTCGGCCAGCGCCGAACCGGTGAAGGCCAGGGCGATCGAGCCGGCGAGAAGCGAGAGAGTGATCTTGCGCATGTTTAAACTCCTGGGTTCGTTTCAAGGCCGCCTTGATGGCCGGCCGATTGGCAACGCGAGGAGTTACGAGGCAGGGTTCGAAGGAGTTTCAGAAAAACGCAGAAAAAATTCCGCTGCGCCGTCGCGATCAGATCTCCCTGAGGTCGCCGGCCGCCACCACGGGACCTGTCGGGGCGCCCGATGGCGACCCGCCGAGCGGCTCGGTGGTGATGGCGAACACGGCGCCCCGGTCGATCGCCTTGCCGAGGTTTTCGTCAAGCGCCAGGTGAACGCTGGAACCTGCCGGGATGACGCCCAGCGAAACGGGCGGCGCATCGCCCTCGATGGCCCACAGCTCGAAATCGCGCCCCGCGGGCCGCTCGCCGGCCACATGCGACAGCGCGACGTCTCGCCTGGTTCCGTCATAGATGACGAGGTAGCGCACATCGGTGTCGTCATGCGCCAGCGACGCGACGAAGCGCTGCGCGTCGCCCGGTTGCTGCAGGCTCGTATAGGTCAGCCCGACATAGGCTGCCAACGCCAGAAGAGCGGCCACCGTCAGACCGCGCCACAAGGCCAGGCTCGACCACAGGCCGGGACGATCCGCCGGCTTGGCCGGCGCGGCAAACAGGCGGGCGTCGAGCGCCTGCTTCACGGACGCGGGCGGCTCGGCCGGCTCGAACGCGTCCGCCATCGGCGCGAACTGGGCTTCCCACGCATCGACCAGACGGGCGAAATCCGGTTCCGTCGCGATGCGCCGGGCGGCCGCGGCCCGCTCATCGGCCGGCAGCACGCCGAGAACATACTCGGCGGCGACCATGTCGTCGTCGCGCCTTTCCGGTCCGTTGTGTTCCGCCGTCGTCATCGTTCCAGGCATTCCCTGAGGCTGAGCAGGCTGCGGCGCAGCCAGGTTCGCATTGTGTTGAGCGGCACGTTGAAACGCGCCGCAAGATCGGCATAGCTGTCGCCATTAAGATAAGCCCCGCGCACCGCCATTGCACGATCGGCGTCCAACTCGTCCAGGCACGCGTCGATCCGCCGGCGTTCGCCGCCCGCGACGGCCAGCGTCTCCGGATCGGGCGCCGGATCGGCGACGTCATAGGCCTCGTCCAATTCTTTAGCAGGCTTTTTCCGCGCCCGCAGCCGGTCGATGGCGTGGTTGCGCGCCACCGCGACGAGCCAGGAAATGGGGCTGAGCTCGGAAGCGGCGAAACGATCCGCCTTGGTCCACAGCTTGACGTAGACTTCCTGCAACGCCTCTTCGGCCTCCGTCCGGTCCTGCAAGATACGCAGGCAGACGCCGAAGAGTTTCGCGCTGGTGTGCCGGTAAAGCAGATCGAACGCCGCGCGCTCCTTGAGCGCGGTGCGGAAGATCAGCCTTGTTATCTCATCCGGCGTCATGGTGTGGACACTCGTGGTTGGGAAGAAGGCGGTGATCGCCGTCGAGGCGTGGGTTTCGGTTTCGCAGCAGACATAGCGCGCCGCGATGCTCCGGCAACCGGATGGCTGCATTTTTTGCCTCGGGCTACCATTCCGGCTGTCTGCTGCCGGCTTTTCGTCCGCCGGCGGCGTTTTTCCGGCTCGCGCCGCAGTCAGGTCATTTCGCTCGGCGGAAAAATGCTCTATGAAACCGCGGTTTTGTCTCTGGGGAAGATCGCGATGACGAGTACTGCGGAAACAGCGGAAGCCCAGGCGCGCTTTCTCTCGGCGGCGCTGCCCTACATGCAGCGCTACGAGAACAAGACGATCGTCGTCAAATATGGCGGCCACGCCATGGGAGACCCGGAGCTGGGTCAGGCGTTCGCCCGCGACATCGCCCTGTTGAAGCAGTCCGGCGTCAGCCCCATCGTCGTTCATGGCGGCGGGCCGCAGATCGCCGCCATGCTGAAGAAGATGGGCATCGAATCGAAATTCGAAGGCGGGCTGCGCGTCACCGACCAGAGCACCGTCGAGATCGTCGAGATGGTGCTGGCAGGCTCGATCAACAAGGAAATCGTCGCCCTGATCAACGCCGAGGGCGAATGGGCCATCGGCCTGTGCGGCAAGGACGGCAACATGGTGTTCGCCGAAAAGGCGCACAAGACGGTGATGGACCCCGACAGCAACATCGAGCGCGTGCTCGATCTGGGCTTCGTCGGCGAGCCGGTCGAGGTGGACCGAACGCTGCTCGACCTCCTGGCGCATTCGGAGATGATCCCGGTCATCGCCCCGGTGGCGCCCGGCCGCGACGGCCACACCTACAACATCAACGCCGACACCTTCGCCGGTGCCATCGCCGGCGCGCTGCGGGCGACGCGCCTGCTGTTCCTGACCGACGTTCCAGGCGTGCTCGATGCCAACAAGAAGCTGATCGACGAACTGACGGTCTCCGAGGCGCGCGCGCTGATCAAGGACGGCACCATCTCCGGCGGCATGATCCCCAAGGTCGAGACCTGCATCCAGGCCATCGAGCGCGGCGTCGAGGGCGTCGTCATCCTCAACGGCAAGACGCCGCATTCGGTGCTGCTCGAGCTTTTCACAGAGCATGGCGCCGGCACGCTGATCGTTCCCTGATAGCCCTGGTTTGTAAGCCAGGAAAACACACGCTATGATTTTATCGGAAGTCGAGGGCTGGACGTTTTATAAGGTATAGATTATATTGGGGGCCGGTATGGCTGTCTGGGTCTATCGCGGAGATGATTTCGATGCTGGCCAGGAACTGTCGGCCCTGCGCGCTGCCTACACGGGCGACCCTGACAAGAGCGCTGGCATCGTCAACGGCTTCTTCGAGCTGTTGCGGATCAGGGACGCGGGTTTTTTGCCTGGCGGCGCCTGGCATGCGACAGCGGGAGGCGTGTTTCTGTTCCGCGATGTGAAGTTCCGCATGGCGGCGACCGTGCCCGGCGATGGACGGGCGCAAACCCACGATGTGTCGCTCGCCCTGTCGGAAACCTTCGACAGCAGGATATGGACATTGCAGGACCGCGATGCCTTCCTCGACAAAGCCCGCGACCGGGTGCGGCGCGGGCAAGCGGAAAGGTGGGATGATGGGATTTGACCAGGAACTGGAGCTGATCGAGCGCGATCCCGCGCTTCGTCTGGCGCGCGCGCGCGCCAAGGCAGCGCGAAAGATATCCAGCCTTCTCGCCGGGATGCGCAAGGAAGCCGGGCTGACGCAGGCTGACGTTGCCGGACGCATCGGCGTCAGCCAGGCGCGTATCTCGCAGGTTGAAAGCGGGCTGATCGATCATACGCCATCGGTCGATTTCGCCTTCGTCTTTGCCGCTGCCTGCAATCGGACCATCGAGCTGTCCGCCATGCCGCTCGAAGAGGGCGTCACGCCTGCCGAGCCGGCGCGGGAGGCGTTCGCCGCGCCGTACAAATCGGCCTCTTGAAGGAGCGCGCCGATGTCGCTTCTCGGAGAATTGCTCGTCGGCCAGTACGCACCGGCCATTTCCGGTGTGCTTGGCCTCGGCGGTTCGGTGGCGCTGGCAATACCGACCCTGTCCTCGACCGATTCGCGTCGCACGCTGGTGCGCCTGCAGCGCCTGCAGGTGACGGTCACCGACCCCAAGGCTTTCGACGCGCAGGCCAAGCCGCTGCTTGATCGTGCGCTCGCCGAAATCGAAAGCGAGCGGCGCTGGTTTCGCCGTGGGCTTGGCCTGCTGGCGCTTTCGTTCGCCCAGCTCGTGGCGCATGCGCTGGTGCCCCTGGCTTCCTGACACGCAAGACCGACGCTCGCCGGCATCGTTCCGAAAACCGGAATCGATCTTCGGAAAGCACGATGCGCAGATTCAGCAACTTGCAGCGCTCTTTATGCGTCCGGTTGGGCGCGCGGCGCTCTAATCGTCGAGAACAGCCAGTTCCAGTGCCTCCAGATGCGCCGGCTCGGCGATGGCGTTGATGGCAGCGATCCGGCCGTCGCGGATCGTCAGGTTGAGCACGATGCGCAGGCGACCGCCCGGCGCGACCAGCAGACCCAGCGCGCCGTCGACCAGCACCGGCCGTGCGCCTTGAGCGCGACCCTTGAAGGAGTTCGCCACCGCTTCGGCGCCGCGGATCTCCGCCAACGAGCCGAGCTGGGCCGCAGCGCCGTCGGCGCGGAACATCACCTCCGGGTCGAGCACCGACAGCAAGGCGTTGAAGTCGCCATTGCGGGCAGCGGCAAGAAAGGCATCCACCACGCTGCGTTGCGCCGCGCGGTCGGCGGCGGGCAGGGCGGGCTTGCCTTGCACGCGCTGGCGCGCCCGGCTGGCCAATTGCCGCGCCGCCGCCGGCGTGCGGTTGACGATCGGCGCAATCGCCTCGAACGGCACGGCAAACATGTCGTGCAGGACGAATGCCAGCCGTTCGGCGGGCGCCAGTTTCTCCAGCACCACGAGGAGAGCCAGGCCCACGGAATCGGCCATAGCCATCTCCTCTTCCGGGTTGGCGGCCTGCGGATCGCCGGTTTCTGATCTGGGCTCCCCCGGTTCGAGCGGGTCTTCCCGCCGCGCCTTGCGTGCCCGCAGCATGTCGAGACAGATGCGGCCGACCACCGTCGTCAGCCAGCCGCCCAGATTGGCGATCTCGCTTTCATCGCTGCGTGCCAGCCGCAGCCAGGCTTCCTGCACCGCGTCTTCGGCTTCGTTGAGCGAGCCCAGCATGCGGTAGGCGACGCCCCTGAGGTGCCCGCGCTTTGCCTCGAACTGCTCGGCCAGAAATTTATTCTCGTCCATCGGTCACATTTCCTTCGGCTGTTCCGTCATGCCCATGACGAACGAAGTCCGAGCCATGTGACGGAAAAACGCGCGGTTCGGCGTCGTCGGCAAAAGCCGGACAACCGGTGTCTAACCTGAACTGCTTTAACGGAGATCGAACATGCAGGCCCGAATGAAACATCCCGTCTTCATCATTCCCGACGCCATGAAGGCGCTGCACGCGCTCGACCAGGCGACCGACAAGAACGAGACGGTCTCCTATGTGCTGCGCAAGCTGGTGCATCTGCGCGCCAGCCAGATCAATGGCTGTAGCGTCTGCGTGCACATGCATGCCCGTGAATTGAAGAAGGCCAATGAATCCGACGACCGCATCTTCGCTGTCGCCGCCTGGCGGGACACGCCCTACTTCACCGACGCCGAGCGCGCGGCGCTTGCCCTGACGGAATCCGTCACCCGCCTGTCGGACCGCGCCGACCCGGTGCCGGACGGCGAATGGGAGGAGGCCGCGCGCCATTTCGACGAGCCGGCGCTCTCGGCCCTGCTGCTGCAGATCGCCCTGATCAATGTCTGGAACCGGCTCAATGCCTCGGTCAGGCAGGTTGCCGGCGAGTGGGGCTGATTGGGAGGCCTCGGCGACTACTGAGGCTTCTCCACCACTGTCATCTTGATGAGGTCTCCGGTGATATGCATCAGCTCCGTCCCCGGCTTGGTGGCGGTAAAGCGGATGCCGCGGGCCGGTGTGACGCCCTTGCAGTATTTCGAGTTGCGTCGCACCAGCCCGCCATCGGAGAAGGTGCCGAGCGCCGACGCGGGCAGGCTGTTCTGCAGGTCGTCCCATTCGCGCGGCAGCTTGCCGCAATCGCCGCGCTCGCCATGAATGACGCGGCTCTCGCCGACCGTCATCCTGAGTTCCGGGTCGTATCGGATCATCGGCGCGTCGTCGGCGGGCCCGCCCCACGGGCGCCAGTCCGATGCGACGAGCACGCCGGCGCCCATGCCGACCAGGAAGAGGAAGGCGCCGGCAAACATCGCCTGGAGGGTCGACAGGCTGCCCGGATGACGGCTTCGCTTGCCCGCGCCCGTGGCATTTTCAGCCGGCGACGGAGCGGGGCTTTCCTCCGGCGCTTCCTCCTCCACTTGGCGCGCGCGCTGGTACAGCAGGTTCCAGCGCGCCAGCAGCTCCGGGTCCCCCGGCACGCCAAGCAGCTCACACAGCACGCGCATGCTGCGCTGCCTGGGAATGTGCCGGCCCGAACGCCAGTTGTTGAGGTTTCTCAACGCCGTCTCGTACTGGTTCTGGCCGCCGCCATTGGTCATGGCGCAGAATTTTCCGGCCAGCGACGCCGTGTCCGAATAGCCGGCGCGTATGCACAGCTCGTCGAAGAGCTCGTGCCATCGATCGATCTCATCGAACCTTTGGTCCATCGACCTTCCCTCTCTCCATTGCAGGCGTTGAATTCACGGAGCGCAGCTCCTGGGCGGACGTCACCACCAGGCGCATGAAGTCGCCGAGCAGGACGACTTCCTCTATGCCGGGCTTCACCGCGGTGAACCGGACGGCGCGCACGACCATCTCCCGGCCGCAGTCATTGACCATCTTGGCCGCCAGCCCGCCATCGCCGAACACGCCCAGATCCGTATTGGGGATGCGCGGCAGCACCGCCTCCCAGTTCGGCGGCGGCGCGTCGCAGCGATCGTATTCGCCGTGAATGAGCTTGGTTTCGCCGACGATCATGTTCATCTGGGCGTTGTAGCCCACCTCGGGCAGGCCGAGCTTCGCCGGTTGGTGTTCGAAGACAGCGACGGCGATGAAGATGCCGCCGGTGAAAATGCCCGCGGCGGCCACGATGTCCCATCGGCACGCACCGCGCCATCCGCGCTGGCGGGCTCCGCCGTTGGCGGCCCCTGCGTCGGCCTGCGCGGGCGCGCGCTGCGGATAGGCCCGCTCATGGGCGACGGCGTAGAGCCGATCCCAAATCGGCCGCAGCTCCGCGTCCGCGTCGATCTGCAGCAGTTCCGAAAGAACCTGGAAGTTGCGGCGCAGCGGGATCCGTTTCCCCTGGCGCCAGTTGCGCAGCTTTTTCTTGGCGGCCTCGAAATCCTCCTTGCTGCCGCGCCCGGACTGCCGGCACAGTTCGGACGCCAGGATCGCGTTGTCGTAATGACCGCGCCGATTGCAGAGTTCGTCCAGCACGATGTGCCAGTGCTTGTGGCTGCTCCAGTCTCCCGCCGTCACATCTCTTCCCCTTGACCGCTGTCTTTGAAGCTATCGGCGTTCGCCTGAAATCGGAATGGTTTGCGGCCGGATTTTTCCGTATTTTCCGAAGATGGCCCGATTTTTCATTAGGCGCGAACCGCGGTTGGGCGGTCTATTCCGCCGGGGGAGCGCTTCCGTCATGCAGGCAACGCGCGGCGGGGACTCCCATTCTCCAAAGGATGAGGGAAGCCACATGAAGAGAATTGGGATGTCGATGACGGGGTTTGCCGCCCTTCTTGCCACGGGCTGCACCAGTGTGGACAAGACAGTGGAACTCGGCGTCGGTCAGACGAAACACCTGACGGCCTATCGTGCCGACAGTTGCGGTGCTTCGGCCCCGAGCTACGCCAACGTGGCCGCCCGCCTGCCGCGCGCCAAGACCGTTCGTTATTCCGACGGCGGGCCGTCCAGCCGCAACAGCAAGCAGTGCGGGACGCGGGTGCCCACCCGCGCCGTCAATGTCACGGGCATTGCCGCCGGCGATGAGACGCACCGCTATCAGGACACGATCAGGATCGTCGTCAAGTAAGGCGCGACACCCGGCCGGGCGGGGAACCGGATGATGGGGTTCATCCGGGCGCGGCGGGCGCCTTTATGCGGATCGCATCTCCTGTGCGAGGCGGGAGAAGCGATCCGCTCTACACATCGTGCGTCATGCGTCCGAATGGACGCATGGCGCTCTAACCGATCAGGACTAGAAGCAGGATGCCGGCGACGATCAGCAGGCATCCTGCGACTTCCGTGCGGTTGATGTGTTCGCGGAAGAAGAACACGGAGGAGGCGAAGGTGAAGATCATCTCGATCTGCGCCAGCGCCTTCACCACCGCCGCCTGCTGCAGGGTCATGGCGGTGAACCAGCCGAGCGAAGCCGATGCGCCGACGAAGCCGACGAACAGGGACGGTTTCCAGGCGGCGGCGATGCGGACCATCTGCGTGCGGTCGCTCCACAGCATCCAGACGAGCATGATGACCGTCTGGAAGGTGATGGTGACCGCCAGCGTGGTGGCCGCCTGCATCAGGAAATTCGGCCCGCCGAGCGAAAGGGAAGCGCCGCGATAAGCGACGGCTGCAACGCCGAACAGCGTGCCCGAAGCCAGGCCGATCAGTGCGTTGCGGCTGACCAGCGAGGCGAACAGGTTGCGCCAGCTCATCGGCGTGCGGGCGACCGAGATCAGCATCACGCCGACCACCGTCACGGCGATGGCGATCAGCGCGCCAGGCCCGGCGACCTCCCCGAGCAGAATGAGGCCGAAGATGGCGGCTTGCGCCGGCTCCGTTCGCGAATAGGCCGTGCCGACAGCGAAGTTGCGGAACGAGAACAGATAGATCAGCAGGAATTGCGCGGCGATCTGCCCAAGCCCGCCGAGCACGGTCCAGGCCAGGAAGGCGCCATTGATCGGCGCGAAAGGATAACCGGCGAAGACATGCAGCCCGAGCACGAACAGAATGGCGAACGGCATGCCGAAGCCGAAGCGCACGAAGGTGGCGCCGGTCGTGCCCATGACGCCTTTCAGGTGTTTCTGCCCGACCGACCGCAGATTCTGCAGGAAGGCGGCGGCGATCGTGATGGGAATCCAGAGCTCCATGCCGGCCCTTGTGCAGGCAAGCGGCCGGCATCTCAAGGGGCAGGTGCGACAATGTGGTATACCAGTTCGGGCTACCGATATTGCTCGCCTGCGCTGTTCGGCGGATAATGCAGGCAGGGATCGAGGCTGACATGATCGTCATCGACCCGGTTCAGCGTGCCGCTGAGAACGACCCTGTCGCCCACCCGATAGTCGTTGACCTGGTAGGTGACGCAAAGGACTTCGGGGTCTGGCGCCGCGCAGACAAGCATATAGCCCAGCGTGCCGTCATGCTCGACGGCGCGCAGCGTGCCAACCACGTCGATCACCGCCCATTCACCTTCCTCCACCTCCAGGACATCGAGTTTTTCGCGCAGCTGCGAACACGATGCCTCGAAGCTCGGCGCGGGTTGCGCCCATGCGGACGGAACGGAGGGGACAAGCAGCGCACTGACAAGGACAATGGCTCGAATGGCTGCAAACATGGATGCGGTGTTCCGTGGGGGCTATTGCGGGAGGCCGAACCCTCACCAGACAAGATGGCGTTTGTAAGAGGGGAAAACGGTCGGCTGGCGATTGCCGCGCGCCGCGCTCGTCTGCCATAACAGGCGCATGACAAATCAGCCCTCGCCAGCGCGTTTCTCTCACATCACCGACTGGGTGTTCGACCTCGACAACACGCTTTATCCGCACCACAGCAATCTGTTTTCGCAGATCGACGTGAAGATGACGTCTTATGTCGAGCAGCTGTTGCAACTCGACCGCGAAGCCGCGCGCCGCCTGCAGAAGGAGCTCTACCGCGACTACGGCACGACGCTGAACGGGCTGATGGAACGCTACGATATCGATCCGGACGATTTTCTCGAAAAGGTCCACGACATCGACTATTCATGGCTCGATCCGGATCCGCGCCTCGGGGCCGCCATTCGCGTCCTGCCGGGCCGCAAGTTCATCTTCACCAATGGCGACCGCGGTCACGCGGAGCGCGCCGCGCGCCAGCTTGGCGTGCTGGACCATTTCGACGACATTTTCGACATCGTCGCCGCCGATCTCCTGCCGAAGCCGGCAGCCGCCACCTATGACCGTTTCACCGCCCTGCACCGGGTGGCGGGCGACAAGGCGGTGATGTTCGAGGACCTGGCGCGCAACCTTTCCGTGCCGAAGACGCTCGGCATGACCACGGTCCTGGTGGTGCCGAACAATTTCGAGCCGACCTTCTCCGAAGTGTGGGAGCAGGACGCCGGGCAGGAGGACGATGTCGATTACGTCACCGACGATCTGGCGACCTTCCTCGAAACGGTGATCGGAGCTTGAGCCGAGTGCGGCGCTTCACTTCGCTCGAAGCGCGAATCGACGCGGCCGCGCATCGCGTGCTGGACACGCTGCCGGCGCGTGGTGTCTCCGGCGCGCTGGTCGAGTTCGTCGTGTTTGGCCTGAAACAGGCCTGGGCCTGCCTGTTCGGCGGGGCGCTGCTCGCCCTGATCATCGCCACCCACTATCTGTGGCCGCGCGATGCGGCGCTGGCGCGCTACGATTTCCTGTTCCTGGCGGCGCTGGGGATTCAGGTTGCCATGCTGGCCGGCAGGCTGGAAACGCTGTCCGAGGCGAAGGTGATCCTGATCTTCCATGTGGTCGGCACAGCGATGGAGTTTTTCAAGACCTCGGTCGGATCGTGGATTTATCCCGAGGCGAGCGTCTTTCACATCGGCGCCGTGCCGCTGTTCTCCGGCTTCATGTATGCGGCGGTCGGCTCCTATCTCGCCCGCGTCAGCCGCATCTTCGACATGCGCTACACACGCTATCCGCCGCTTTGGACAACCGTGCTTCTGGCGGCGGCGATCTACGTCAATTTCTTTGCCCACCATTTCACCGTGGACATTCGCTACGGGCTGTTTGCCGCCACGGCGCTGCTTTATCTGCGCACCACGGTGCATTACCGGGTCTTCCGCTTTCGCCATCGCATGCCGCTGCTGCTCGGCTTTTTGCTGGTGGCGCTGTTCATCTGGTTCGCCGAGAACATCGGCACCTGGTCGCGCGCCTGGATCTATCCATCGCAGGCACAAAGCTGGACGCCGGTGTCGCTCAGCAAGCTCGGCGCCTGGTACCTGCTGATGATCATATCCTTCGTGCTCGTCTCGCTGGTGCACAGGCCGCGCCAGCCCGAGCTGCCAGCCGCTTCGGTGGCGGAGGCGAAGCCGGCCTGAACCGGCTTCGCTCAACATGTACTGCCGCAGCTATTTGCCGTGGCCCGAGTGATCCATTTCCGGCATGCCGCCGCGCGCCGGGCCGACTTTCAACTCGAGTTCCACCGCGCCGGCTTTCTCGAACTCGAGCGTGACGGGCACGGCCGCGCCCTCCTTGAACGGCGCGGTCACCTCCATGAACATCATGTGCAGCCCGCCGGGCTTGAGCGTCACCGTCTCGCCGGCGGGAATGGCCAGGCCGCCCTCGACCGGACGCATCACCATCACGTCATTGTTCATTTCCATCGTGTGGACCTCGACCCGGCCGGCCGAAGGCGACGCGACCGACAGCAGCCGGTCGTCGGCGGCGCCGGTGTTCTCGATGGTCAGATAGCCGCCGCCCGAGGGCTGGCCGGGCAGCATGGCGCGCGCCCAGGCGGTGGTGATCTTCAGGTCGCCCGCCATGGTCGCCTGGTCGCCATGCGCGTGGTGAGCGGCCATCCCCGTGTCGGCGGCGAGGATGGTCAGGCCGGGAGCGGGATGCTCCAGCGCGTGCGCATCCTGGCCTTCGGCGGGAATCTCGATCCAGGCAACTTCGCCGCTGGCGCATGTCTGCACGGTCCTGAAGAACAGCTTCTGGCCGGGTTCGACGCTGGCCAGCGTGCCGCGCAGGGCAAATTCATCGAACTGACCGTCGGGCAATGCTCCATCACTCCAGGTGACGGCGGTTACGCCGCTTGCGACGGCCTTCCCGTGAACCTGATAGGATTTGGCATAATCGCCTTCCTCGACAGCCAGTGTCCAGCCGGCCTTCGGCATCGGCTTGACGGAAACGAAACCCTCGGGAATGTCGATGCGAACGGAATTGGTGGGTTCGCCATCGCAGCCATGCGGGATGGTGACGACGGCCTTGTAGCCGCCGGCCGGGGCGGTGGGCGTTTCGAGCACTGCATGGGCAGCAGCATTGTGAGCGATTAGGGCTGGCAGCAGGGCTGCAGCCGAGACGAGAATAAACTGGCGCATGATGGGCCTTTGCGTTTGAACGTTGGAACATCCCGGCAGGCCGGGAGCAAAGCGATCAAACGAGATGCGGCGGGGCGCGGATCGATGGCGGAGGATCGCCGGCACGGGCGCCCGGATCGACAACGGCCCAGGAAAGCGCGGCGCGGGTCTCTACCGCCGCCGGCAGCGTGATGGCCAGGGATGGCGCCGGCGTGCTGGCCATGAGCTGGAAGGCGCAGGAATGGCC
The DNA here is from genome assembly GCF_001050155.1 of Nitratireductor soli. GTDB lineage: Bacteria > Pseudomonadota > Alphaproteobacteria > Rhizobiales > Rhizobiaceae > Nitratireductor > Nitratireductor soli. Next base: position 39,312 of record NZ_LFVY01000017.1, on the reverse strand, counting down.
GGTGATGCACAGCGGACACTCGACGTCGCTCGCGTGGCCGCGATTGTCGTCGCCGGCCTGGCCGACACCATAGGTGGTGCAGATGACGAAACCGTCGGCCGGGGAGGCGCTGGCGGCCACCGCCAGCGGCTGCAGCGCGCCAAGAAACAGCGCAAGAAAGCCGACCGCCGCGAAGAGCCTGGCATCGCGGCGCAGGCTGTCGAACCAGGTGATTTGCGGTCCTTCCTTGCGCATCGCCAATGAGTAGCGCAGCCGCAGCTTGTGTGCCAGTGTCGATTGATGCGGCAAGGCGGCGCGGACGCTACAGTTCGTAGAACTCGGCGATCTTCTCCCAGGCCTCCTCGGCGGTATCGACGAAGGTGATCAGCTGGTCGTCGCCGGGCGAGATGGTGCCTTGTTCGGCCAGGAATTCGAGATCGATGGCGCGCGCCCAGAATTCCTTGCCGAACAGGATGACCGGCATCCGTTCCATGCGGCCGGTCTGGATCAGCGTCAGCGATTCGAACAGTTCATCCATCGTGCCGAAGCCGCCCGGAAACACTGCGACCGCCTTGGCCCGCATCATGAAATGCATCTTGCGGATGGCGAAATAGTGGAAGTTGAAGCACAGATCCGGCGTCACATAGGCATTCGGCGCCTGCTCGTGCGGCAGGACGATGTTGAGGCCGATCGTCGGCGCGCCGCAATCGGCCGCCCCCCGGTTGCCGGCCTCCATCACGCCCGGCCCGCCGCCGGTCACCACCACATATTCGCGATAGTAGGATTTGGCCGATTCTTCCGAGCACAGTCGGGCGAAGCGGCGCGCCTCATGATAGTAGCGGCTGTTCTTCTCGAGGTTCTTCTTCTGCGTCTCGTTCTTGGCCGCCCAGGCGTCGCCGCCGGGCTCCGGCAGGCGCGCCCCGCCGAACAGGATGACCGTCGAGCGGATGCCGCGTTCGGCCAGCGCCAGTTCCGGTTTCAGGAGTTCGAGTTGCAGGCGCACGGCGCGCAACTCGCGCCGCGTCATGAAATCCTCATCGTCCCAGGCCAGCCGATAGGTCGGTGCACGCGTCTGCGGCGTGTCGGGCACCTGGCGCGCGCGCTTCAGATCCTCGTCGGAATGCGGCAGCGGCGTCCAGCCATTTTCGTCGGTCGTGTCCATGATCCTGTCTTCCAGTCCTGAATGCGGTCCCTGGCGCGTCATCGCGAGATTGACCCCTCCCGGCGCTTCGCATAGGTTCCGCGCCGGCCTTGGGTTTCCATCCCGTAATCTATGGTCGAGCCCTTAACAGCTTGTTCAACGGAGCCGCAAGCATGACCAAGACGGATGTCGCCGCGCTGGAAAAAACAATCGAGAAGGCCTTTGACGAGCGCGACGCCGTTTCGACTGGAACACGCGGCGAGATCCGCGATGCCGTCGAAACGTCGCTGGCGCTGCTCGACAGCGGCCGCGCGCGCGTCGCCGAGCGCCAGGCGGACGGCTCCTGGACGGTCAATCAATGGCTGAAGAAGGCCGTGCTCCTGTCGTTCCGCCTGAACCCGATGCAGGTCATCAAGGGCGGCCCCGGCGATTCGGTCTGGTGGGACAAGGTGGCCTCGAAGTTCGACGGCTGGAGCGCCAACGAGTTCGAGAAGGCCGGTTTCCGCGCCGTGCCCAACGCGGTGGTGCGGCATTCGGCCTTCATCGCGCCCGGCGTCGTGCTGATGCCCTCCTTCGTCAATCTCGGCGCCCATGTCGGCCGGGGCACCATGGTCGACACCTGGGCGACGGTCGGCTCCTGCGCGCAGATCGGCGAGAACGTTCATCTTTCAGGCGGCGTCGGCATTGGCGGCGTGCTCGAGCCGATGCAGGCCGGCCCGACCATCATCGAGGACAATTGCTTCATCGGCGCGCGTTCCGAAGTGGTCGAGGGCTGCATCGTCCGCGAGGGCTCGGTGCTCGGCATGGGCGTCTACATCGGCAAGTCGACCAAGATCGTCGACCGCGCCACGGGCGAGGTCTTCTATGGCGAGGTGCCGCCCTATTCGGTGGTCGTCGCCGGCACCATGCCGGGCAAGAACGTGCCGGGCGAAAACTGGGGACCGAGCCTCTATTGTGCCGTCATCGTCAAGCGCGTCGACGAGAAGACGCGTTCGAAGACCTCGATCAACGAACTTCTGCGCGATTGACGCTATGGCATTCTGCAGCCGGGTGGAATCACCTGGCGTCTGTACAAATGCGAAAACAATGGGATAGGCGGAGAGGCACGATGCAAAAAGGGCAGATATTCTGGCTGTTCTTCGGCTTTTCCGGCAGGGTCAGCCGCGCGGCTTTCTTCCTGGCCGGGCTTCTCCTGGCGATCCTCCAGGCCTTCACGCTGTACCGTTTCACGCTTGCGCCGGAAGGCAGCGGTGCCAGCGGCGTGTGGGCTTTGTCCTTCTGGGCGCTTTTCTTTGTCTCGGTCTTCTCCTCCGTCGCGCTCGGCGTCAAGCGGCTGCATGATTTCGGCAAGCCCGGCATTTTCGCCGTGACGCTGTTCATCCCGATGGTGTCGATCGTCGCGTTCATCGCCTTATGCGTCTTTCCCGGCCATGCTGGCGCAAACGAATATGGCGACCGGACCAACGCGCCGAAGGACTGAGTGCTTCCTTGCCGCGTGACAGCCGCGCGCCGTTGGATTATCCCTCTCCATCATGACGCTGCCGACAGACCCCGCCGCCAACCTTGCCGAGCTGATCCGCTGCCCGTCCGTCACGCCGGCGGAAGGCAACGCGCTTTCCGTGCTGCAGGGCATGCTGAAGGGGCTCGACTGCACGGTCGAGCGTCCCGTCTTTTCCGAGGACGGCACGCCGGACATCGAAAATCTCTATGCGCGGCTCTCGGGCGATGGCCCGCACCTGATGTTCGCCGGCCACACGGATGTCGTTCCGCCGGGCGACGAGGCGGCCTGGACGCATCCGCCCTTCGCCGCCGAAATTGCCGATGGCCGGATATATGGCCGCGGCGCCGTCGACATGAAGGGCGGCATCGCCTGTTTCGTGGCGGCGTTGGCCCGTTACGTCGAGAAACATGGCCGCCCGAAGGGCTCGGTCTCCTTCCTCATCACCGGCGACGAGGAGGGGCCTGCCATCAATGGCACGGTCAAGCTGCTCGAATGGGCGGCCGGGCGGGGCGAGAGCTGGAACGCGGCAATCGTCGGCGAGCCGACCAATCCGCACAAACTCGGTGACATGATCAAGAACGGCCGGCGCGGCTCGCTGTCGGGCCGCGTCATCGTCAACGGCCGGCAGGGGCACGTCGCCTATCCGCATCTGGCTGATAATCCCGTGCCGGGGTTGCTCGGCCTGCTGGAAGCGCTGCTGGCGCCGGCCTTCGATGCGGGCACGGACGAGTTCCAGCCGACCAATCTGGAAATCACCAGCGTCGATGTCGGCAACACGGCGACGAATGTCATTCCGGCTCGCGCCGGCGCGACTTTCAACGTGCGCTTCAACGACACCTGGACGGCGGAAACCCTGCAGGCCGAGATCCACAACCGGCTCGACCGCGCGGCGGCCGAGAACCGGCTGCGGCCCGGCCATGAGACGCCGGTCGAATTCGACATCGAATGGCTTGGGCGGCCAAGCCCGGTCTTCCTGACCCGCGACGCGAAGCTGATCGAGACGCTCACCGCTTCCGTCGAAGCCGTCACCGGGACGCGGCCGCAACTCTCCACATCGGGTGGCACCTCGGATGCCCGCTTCATCAAGGATTACTGCCCGGTGGTCGAGTTCGGCCTGGTTGGCCAGACCATGCACATGGTGGACGAGCGCGTGGCGCTCGCCGATCTGGAAACCCTGACGCGCATCTATCTGCGCTTCCTCGAAGACTGGTTTGCCTGATATGCCGCCAGCCGCCGAGATCCAGCAATACTTTGCGGGTGTCTGGCGCTTGATGATGGGGCGCGCCGACGGGCTGAAGCTGCTCGACCTTTCGGCTGACGGGTTCTGGAATTCCTTCTTCGCCATCGCCGTCGCCTTCCCGGCGCTGATCGTCGGCTGGGTCACCATCGCCAACGAGATGGCAGGCGGCGATGTGTTTTCATTCCGCTTCTCGCTGTTCGTGCGGCTGATGCTGACCGACCTGGCGTCCTGGGTGTTGCCCTACGGCATTCTGGCGCTCGCTGCACGGCCGGCGGGCGTGGCCGATCGTTTCGTCCATTATGTGGTGGCCAACAACTGGGCTTCGGCGTTGTTTTCCTGGATGATGCTGCCGCCCGTGCTCGTGCGCCTGTTCTGGCCGGAGGCCAGCGAGGCGTCGAATGCCGTCACCTTCCTGCTGTTCGTCGCGATGCTCGTCCTGTCCTGGCGCCTCACCAACGCGGTGATCGGCAAGGGGCCGGCAGTGGCGACCGCCGTTTTTGCGGCGATGTTCGCTGCCTCGCTCGGGGTGCTTTTCACCTTCGAGGGGCTGCTGGACCTGTCGCGCGCCGGATAAGGCGGCGTACTGCGTGGCTGGATTGTCAGCGCGCGGTCGCCAGCGCGGAGATCATCATCAGGAACGCCGCAACGCCGGCCGCCACGGCAAAACCGAAGCCGGCATAGAGGGGCCCGAAGGACAGCGTTCCGGCGAAGGCCGCGAAATAGGTGGTGGCGCTGTTCAGCCCCATGATGGCCCCGCGCCGGGCCGGGTCGATGGCGGACAGCCGGACGATCAGCATGTTGAGGCCGAAATGGTTGGCGAGCCCCCAGGCGAACGCAACGATCAGCATCGCGCCATAGCTCGTCGAGGCCGGCACCATCGCCACATAGACCGCCGCCACGGCGGCGAAGACAAACGGAAGCAGATTGCGCGCGGCGAAAGTCTGCAGCGTGCGGTCGAGGAACACGGCGCCGCCGAAACCCAGGCCGTAGCTTACCGTCATCAGGCCATTGGCGCTGACCGGCTTTCCAAGCCCGTTCGTCAGATGATCGCCGAGATAGGCGTAGACGCCGTAGAAAGCGGCCATGAAGGCGCCGCAGGCGATGAGCAGCCGGGCAACGCCCGGCAGGCGTAGCGCGGCGATGGGGGAGATGGCGGGCGTGTGGGACACCACGTCGCGCCGCCCGTTGAAGGCCAGCGCCAGGAAGGCGCCGAGCGCCAGCAGGCAGACGGCGCCGAACACCGCCCGCCAGTGCAGGAGGTCGGCCAGCACCGCCGACAGCGAAACGCCGGCGACCAGGCTCAACGTCCAGCCGGTCAAGACGATGCCGACGGTTTCCGTTTCACGGCCGCGCGGGGCAACGGCGGCGGCATTGCTGTAGATCGCCGGCAATGCCACACCGGCGGCCAGACCGGCGATCAATTGCGCGGCCGCCAGCATCGCCACGAAGGGTGCAAGCGCGCTTGCCGCAAGGGCGGCGGCCAGGACGGCAAAGGCCAGACGCAGCATTTTCCACGCGCCGACGCGGTCGATGTAGCGGGCCAGGAACAATGCGCTTGCCCCCGTACCCAATCCGAATGCGGCCGATGCCGTCATCACTCCCTGCACGGACGCACCGAGTGAGCGTGACACTTCTGGCGCGATCGGCGAGAGCACCAGGGAATTCGAGCCGATCACCGCCACTGCCCCCGTCAGGATGAAGGCAATGGGCGGAATGCGCGCGTCGAGGACGATTGCAGGGTCGGCGGCAGGTTGATTGATCTTCGACATAAAGCCATAATGGCCGAATGAAATTAGGGTTCAAACAGAAAGTGTCGAACCATGAAAGAAACAGATGAGATTCGTCCGATCCTCCCTTCACCCCAGTCCGTCGATGCGATGGACCGAAGAATATTAGCCGTCCTGGTCGAGGACGCGACGGTCAGCTACGCCGAATTGGGCAATCGCGTCGGCCTCTCGGCGCCTGCCGCCCATGAGCGCGTCAAGCGGCTCAAGCGCAGCGGGGTCATCCAGCGCATGGCGGCGCTGATCGAGCCCAATGCGCTTGGCAAGGGACTGCTCGCCTTCGTTCATGTGGACACCAGGGGCTGGGGCAAGACGCCGGCACTGATGGCGGTCGCCGGCTACCCGGAGGTGGAGGAGGTGCATTCGGTGGCGGGCGATGCCTGCATGCTCCTCAAGGTACGGACCGAAAACACCCATGCACTGGAGGGGTTGCTGGCGCGGATTTACGATGCGCCGGGCGTGCTTGCCACGCGCAGCTACGTGGTGCTGTCCACCTATCTGGAGCGTCCGCCGCAGCCCGGCGTGACCGCTTCCTGGCCGATGCCGAAAGCTTTGCTGCCGATCGAAAACGCTCAGTAGTCGACCTTGACCAGATAGAGGCCGTGCGGCGGCGCCACCGGGCCGCAGGCCTTGCGGTCGCGCGCCTCGAGCGCCCGTGCCACGTCGTCGGCGTTCCAGCCGCCTTCGCCCACCCGCTTCAGCGTGCCGGCGAAGGACCGCACCTGATTGTGCAGGAAGGAACGCGCCGAGGCGCGGATTTCCACCATCTCGCCATCGCGCGTTACATCCAGGCGCTCCAGCGTCTTGATCGGGCTTTTCGCCTGGCATTGGGCGGCGCGGAAGGTGGTGAAATCATGCGTGCCGACAAGCCGCTGCGCCGCCTCGTGCATGACGTCCGCGTCGAGCGGCGCGGCCACGTGCCAGGCATGCGCCCGCCCGACGGTCAGCGGTGGGCGGCGGTTGTGGATGCGGTAGAGATAATGCCGCCCCTTGGCGGAAAAGCGCGCGTCGAAATCGTCGGCCACCTCCGCCGCCGCGATGATGGCGACGGTCTCGTCGGCCATCGCCAGATGCGCGTTCATGGCATTCTGCACGGTGCGCCCGGTCCATTCGCGCGACAGGTTGAAATGCGCCACCTGGGCCAGTGCGTGGACGCCGGTATCCGTCCGCCCGGCGCCGAACAGGGTCACGGTTTCGCCGGAAAAGGCGGCGATCGCCGTCTCGATGGCTGCCTGCACGCTATGGTGATTGGCCTGGCGCTGCCAGCCGAAATAGGGGCCGCCGTCATATTCGATGTCGATGCGGAAGCGTGGCATGTCAGGCGAGCCTCGTTCCCTTCGCAACCTGCGCGCCGCGCAGGAAATCCTTAGCTGGCATCGGCTTGCCGCCGGCGCGCTGCAGTTCGACCAGCCGCACCGCCCCTTCGCCGCAGGCAATGGTCAGCGCGTCGTCGAGCGCGGTGCCCGCTTCGCCGTTGCCCGAAGCCAGGCTTGAGCGCAGAAGCTTCACCCGTTCGGTCTTGCCGCCGAAGGACATTTCGCACCATGCGCCGGGAAAGGGGGAGAGGCCGCGAATGTGGTTGTGCACCGCCTCTGCCGGCCGCGTCCAGGCGACCCGCGTTTCGTCCTTGAGGATCTTCTTCGCATAGGTCGTGCCTTGGTCCGGCTGTGCGGTCAGCACCAGCGCGCCGTCCCCGAGCGCCTGCATGGCTTTTACCATCAGGGCGGCTCCCGTTTCCTTCATGGCGTCATGCAGTTCGCCACCGGTCATGTCCGGTTCGATCGCCACGCGCTCGGTCATCGCCACCGGCCCGGTGTCGAGCCCTTCGTCCATCTTCATGACCATCATGCCGGTTTCCCGGTCGCCTTCCATGATCGCCCGCTGGATGGGGGCAGCACCCCGCCAGCGCGGCAAGAGCGAGGCATGGCCGTTGAAACAGCCGCGCCTTGTGCCGTCGAGAATGGCTTTCGGCAGCAGAAGCCCATAGGCAACGACGACGGCGGCATCCGCTTCAAGCGCGGCAAAAGCCTGCTGCTCGTCCGCGCCCTTCAGCGATTTGGGCGTGCGCACCGCGATGCCCAGCGCCTCGGCCGCCTGATGAACGGGCGATTTGGTGAGGTCCAGCCCGCGCCGGCCGGCGGGCCGCGGTGGCTGCGTGTAGACGGCGGCGATGTCATGGCCCGCCGCCGCCAGCGCCTGAAGCGCCGGCACCGAAAACTCCGGCGTTCCCATGAAGGTCAGGCGAAGGGGCATGCGCGTTCCCGCTGTGTTGGTGAGCCCGCTTTGTCGGTGAGACACGTCGCGCGCCGGAAACGCCAGTCTAACCCACCATCTGAGCGGGCGGACGATCCTTGGCGAGCTTCTTGAACTTGCGCACCACCATGTCGCGTTTCAGCTTCGACAGATGGTCGATGAACAGCACGCCGTTGAGATGGTCGATTTCGTGCTGCAGGCAGGTGGCGAGCAGGCCGTCGGCCTTGATGCTCTGTGCCTTCCCGTCGCGGTCGAGGAAATTCACCGTGACCTCGGCCGGGCGCTCGACCTCCGCGTAATAGTCGGGGATCGACAGGCAGCCTTCCTCATGCACGTTGAGCGCGCTGGAGCGGGCGACGATCTCGGGGTTGATCACCACCAGCGGCGCCGGCGCCTCATCCTTGTCGGCCAGGTCGATCACCAGCATGCGCAACGGTTCGCCGATCTGGATGGCGGCCAGGCCGATGCCCGGCGCATCATACATGGTCTCCAGCATGTCGTCGGCGAATTTGCGCAACTGATCGTCCACGCGTTCCACCGGATTGGAGGTCTCGCGCAGGATCGGGTCAGGAAGCAGGACAAGCGGTCGAATGGTCATGCCCGTCAGGTAATCGCTGACAGGAAAAACGTCAATACGCAACGGTTGTTCACGGTTTGGTCTTATGGTTGCCTTGCGAATCGTCTAGGGTGGCGCGCATGAGCCAGATTTCCGACTTGTTTTCCGTCCCGGTCGCACAGCTTGGCGCCAGCACCTTCACGCTTGGCCAGTTCCTTGCAGCCGGCGGCATTCTCTTCGTGCTGTTGCTGGTGGCGCTCGTCGCGGCGCTGTGGCGCTCGGCGCGGGCGCGGGCGCGGGCGGTGGCGGCCGTGCAGGCCGCCGAGCATGCCCGCGACGCGGAAACGCGCATGGTCGAGCTGACCAGGGCGCAAGCCGAACTGCAGGGGCGCATGGGGTCCATCGCCGAAGTGTTCGGCTCTCGCCAGGCGGAGTTGACCAAGGCGATCTCCGAACGGCTGGACGGCATGACCTCGCGGCTCGGCAACTCGATCACCGAGCAGACCAAGTCGACCCATGAGAATTTGGCCAAGCTGCAGGAGCGTCTCGCGGTCATCGACACGGCGCAGAACAACATCCAGACGCTTGCCGGCCAGGTGGTGCAGTTGCAGCAGATCCTCTCCAACAAGCAGACGCGCGGCGCCTTCGGCCAGTCGCGCATGGAAGCGATCATCGCCGACGGATTGCCGCACAACGCCTATGAGTTCCAGGCGACGCTGTCGAATGGCAGCCGCCCCGATTGCCTGGTGAAGATGCCCAACGACGCGCCGTCGCTGGTGATCGACGCGAAATTCCCGCTGGAGGCGTGGAACGCCATCCGCGCGGCCGCCGAAGGCGAGGGCGGCAGCGCCGAGGCGCGCAAGGCAGCCGAGACGGCGTTTCGCCGCGATGTCGAGGTGCACATCAAGGCAATCTCGGAAAAATACCTGCTGACCGGCGAGACGCAGGATACGGCGTTCATGTTCGTCCCGTCGGAATCGATCTTCGCCGAGATTCACGAGAATTTCGAGGCGCTGGTGCATCGCGCCCACCGCGCCCGCGTTGTCATTGTCTCGCCGTCGCTGCTGATGCTGTCGATCCAGGTCATTCAGGCGGTTCTGAAGGATGCGCGCATGCGCGAGCAGGCGCATTTGATCCAGGCCGAAGTGGTGCGGCTGATGGAGGACGTCAATCGCGTCGACGATCGCGTCCGCAAGCTGCAGACCCATTTCATGCAGGCCAACAAGGACATCGACCTGATTCTCACCTCGACCGACAAGGTGACCAAGCGCGGCGCCAGGATCGAGGCGCTGGAACTGGGCGCGCTGCAGGGTGCAAAGCCGCCGGAAGACGAGGTTCCACCGGGCGGCAAGGCGGCGGTCGCTGGTGAGGGCGGTCCCGGCTCGGGCCAATTGCGGCTGCGTGTCGTCGACGAATAATTCGTGCGTAATCGAAATATGGTTGACCGCCGGCCCAAATATGGTTGCCCGGTGGCCTGGTCCTGCATCGTCCGCAACCCGACGCATTGGGCAATCCGCTGCGGCTGCGCCTTTATCGGCTCCTGGTCGGGGCGGTGACGAAGGCCTCCAGGTCGGCGGCCTGCAGGAGAAGCGGGCTTTGCCGGCATCCACCCTGTCGCACCATTGCAAACGGCTGGCGGAGACGGGACTGATGGCCCGCACGCGACAGGCGCCACGCTGATCTGCCGGGCGCATCACCCGGCGATGCAGGCGCCGATCGGCTTTCTTTCCGACGACTGCCGCTATGCGTCCGAATGGATGCATGACGCTGTCGCGTCGAGCCTGGCCGCCAGTTCCTCGACCATCGCCGCATCCTGGGCGGACCGTTCCTTGAGCGCGGTCACGAGACATGCCTGCGAGCGCAGGATCACGCCGTCGTCGAGCACCTTCAGGTGGTTGGCTGCAAGCGTCGAGCCGGTCGAGGTGATGTCGACGATGATGTCGGCCGAGCCCGCCGCCGGCGCCCCCTCGGTGGCGCCAAGGCTCTCGACGATGCGGTAGACCTGGATGCCGTGCTTCTGCGAAAAGAATTGCTGCGTCAGCCGCCAGTATTTGGTGGCGATGCGCAGGCGTCGGCCATGGCGATGGCGGAAATCTGCGGCCACGTCGTCCAGGTCGGCCATCGAGGCGACGTCGAACCAGACCTCGGGCACGGCCACCACCACGTCGGCGCGGCCAAAGCCGAGGCGCACGGAAATCTCCACCTTGCGCTCCCAGTCGGCAATGGTCTCGCGCACCAGATCCTCGCCGGTGACGCCGAGATCGACCGTGCCGCGCTCCAGCTCGCGGGCGATTTCCGAAGCCGAAAGGAAGGCCACCTCGACGCCGTCGAACCCGGCGAGCGTCGCCCGGTAGCGCCGGTCGTTCTCCGGCAGGAGCACGGGCAGGCCGGATTTTTCGAGCCGGTCGAGCGCCTCGTCCTTCAGGCGGCCCTTGGAGGGCAGGGCGAGCGTGATGCTCATATCCGCGCCTCCCTGAGCGCCGCCACGCGGTCGAGCCAGACGGAAAAGCCGACACCGGGAATGGGCATCGCCGCGCCGAGCAGCGTCAAAAGCCGGTCATAGCGCCCGCCGCCGACCAGCGGCTGCGCGCCGCCGTCGGCGCCGATCTCGAAGATGAAGCCGGTGTAGTAGTCGAGCGGCCGGCCGAAGCCGGCATCATAGGTCAGCATGTCGAGCGGCAGGCCCTGTTCGGCGATGCGCGCGGCGCGCGCGTCGAACCCTTCCAGCGCCTCGTCGAGGACCAGGCCGTTGTCGGCGGCAAAGCCGGCAAGGCGTTTGCCAGCCTCAGTGAAGGGCGCGCGCAGCGCGACGAAGGATTTCAGCGCCGCCATCGCCTCGTCGGTCAGGCGCACGCTGCGCAACTCGGCCTTTTCGATCAGGCGGCGGGCGATGTCCTGCGGCGTGCGGCCGGCGGACGGCGACAGGCCGGTCTCCTCCATCACGGTTGCGACATGGGCGGCAAGGCTTTCCGCGTCGCCGCGCGCGACAAGGCCGGCGACCGCGCGCGGCAGGCTCCCGGCACCCTGCGGGTTGGCGAGATCGTCGAGTGCGGCCTGCAGCAGTTTCTGCGAGCCGAAGGCGCGGGTCAGGCGCTTTTGCCAGCCGCGCGGCAGGCCGAGTGCCGCCAGCACCGCCTCGAACACCGTCTGGTCGCCGAGCGTGCCGCGCAGGGGGGCGCCGGGAAGCACGCGGGCCAGCAGCGCGTGCGCGTCGGCCAGCGAGCGCGCGTCGGCGGTGGCGCGGTCGCCTTCGCCCAGATCCTCGATGCCGGCCTGGAAGAACTCCGCGCCGCCTTCGCGCTGCTGGCGGAACACCTCGCCCAGATAGGCATAGCGCCGTGGGGTTTCGGCGCGCTTCTCGATGTGATCGCGGCACACGGGAATGGTGAATTCAGGCCTGAGGCACAGATTGGCGCCGGTCTCGCTCTCCGTCAGGAAGATGCGTCGGCGCAGATCCTCGCCCGCCATGTCGAGAAACGGGTCGGCCGGCTGGATGATGGCGATGTCGGTCAGCGCCGCGCCGCGCTCGGCGAACAGCGCGGTGATCTCGCCGGCAAAGTCGGGGGCGCGCAGCGTCATGAACTGACCCTGGGCGTTGAGGCCGGCACACCCCCCTCTGTCCTGCCGGACATCTCCCCCTCAAGGGGGGAGATTGGCTGGCTGCAGTGCTTTACCTTACCGCGAATGCTGGCGATTGGCGAAAACGATGCCACCGTCTGATCTCCCCCCTTGAGGGGGAGATGCCCGGCAGGGAAGAGGGGGGTACTCTTGGCTGAAACGCCGAACATCATTGCGCCTTGTCGCCGCGCTCGGCCGCTTGCTCCGCAAGCATCTTGCGCACCGCCTCGACGATCCCGTCTTCCTTGACGGAAAACTGCGCCACGCGCGCCTCGCGCCATTCCTCGTTGCTCTCGATTTCCCCGGAAAGCCGCTTGCCCTCGATCAGGTCCTTGATCTGCACCGCGCCATTGGCCCGCTCGTCGGCGCCTTGAATGATCGCGACCGGGCAGCCGCGCCGGTCGGCATATTTGAGCTGGTTGCCGAACTTCTTCCAATTGCCCTGGTACATCTCGGCGCGGATGCCGGCCTGGCGCAGCGCCTGCGTGTACTGCTGGTACTTGGCCATCGCCTCGGTGTCGCCGTCCATGACGGTGACCAGCACCGGTGGCAGCACGGCGTCCCGGCCGAGCTTGCCGAGATTCTTCAGCGCCGAGGCAAGCCGCGACACGCCGATGGAAAAGCCCGTCGCCGGCACCGGCTGACCGCGAAAGCGCGAGACGAGCCCGTCATAACGCCCGCCGCCGCCGACCGAGCCAAAGCGGACGATCTCGCCCTTTTCGTTGGGAATTTCCGCCAGCAGCTCGGCCTCGAAGACGGGGCCGGTGTAGTATTCGAGGCCGCGCACGACGGATGGATCGATGCGGATGCGCGTGGCATCGTAGCCGGCTGCAAGGCAGAGGCTTTCGATTTCGGCCAGTTCCCGCACTCCGATCTGAAAGAGTTCGCTTGCAACACCGCCAGCATCGCCTGCGATGTAGTCGAGCACGATCTGCGCGCCGGCATCATCCAGCCCTGCACCCTTCGTGAAATCCCCGTCGCCTTCCTTGCCGCCGTCCCAGCGCCCGGCGCCGAGCAGCAGCTTCACGCCTTCAGGCCCGAACTTGTCCAGCTTGTCGATCGCCCTGAGCACGGTGAGCTTCTGCCCTTCATCCGTGACGCCGATCGCCTCCATCACGCCGTCGAGCACCTTGCGGTTGTTCACCCGGATGACGTAGTCGCCGCGCGCGATCCCCAGCGCTTCCATCACATCGGCCATCATCATGCACATCTCGGCATCCGCCGCGACGCCGGGCGCGCCGACCGTGTCGGCGTCGAACTGCATGAACTGGCGGAAGCGGCCGGGGCCGGGCTTCTCGTTGCGGAACACCCAGCCGGCGCGATAGGTGCGGTAGGGAAGCTGGATCTCGTTGAAGTTCTCCGCCACGTGGCGCGCCAGCGGCGCCGTCAGGTCGTAGCGCAGCGACAGCCATTGCTCGTCATCGTCGGGCAGCGAGAACACGCCCTCGTTTGGCCGGTCCTGGTCGGGCAGGAATTTGCCCAGCGCGTCGGTGTATTCGATCAGCGGCGTCTCGATGGGATCGAAGCCGTAGCGCTCGTAGACCTCGCGGATACGGGCGTTCATCTCCTCGACGGCGCGGATGTCGGCCGGATGACGGTCGACAAAGCCGCGTGGGAGCCGTGCTCTGGTTTTAGCCGCCTTGTCCGCCATGTGAAAATCGCCTGCAAAAAAGAGAAAACCGCGCCCGGGAAGGGGCGCGGCTGTCCTATAGCATTTTGCAGTCAGGTGGAACCACCTGACGTCCGCATAAATGCGGAAACAACAAGAAGACCGAGCGTCCTTTATGCGTCCGAATGGACGCATGGCGCTCGATCCGATCAGGGCCGAAGCGGCAAGTCGAGCATTTTTTGCCGACGGGTGGGATCACCCGGCCTCGCGCAAATGCGGCAAGAACAAGCGGACGGAGCGCATTGCGTGAACGCCAGCCGTCCGGCCGCGTCAGCCGACGATGCGCAGGTTCGACAATTCGTCGCCGATCTCCTTGAATTTCTGGTCGAGATTGCCGCCCGTCGCGTTCCAGAACAGCTTCTCCGGCTTGCCGTCCGCATCCTTGCGGGTGCGCGATTCCGACGCGCAGGCCTTCAGCGCGTCGATCTGCTTCTTCTCGGCCGCGTCGTTCAGCTTCAGGTCGAGCGCGACGGTCATCATGATGATCCTGCCTGCCTTGGCGTTTTCACAGGCCGCTGCCATGTGCTGGGTCATCGCTGCCGAGTAGTTGCTGTTCGAATAGTCGGATTTGCTGATGTTCGCAGTGCCGTCGAAGATGCGGTTCGCTATCGTGCGGAACTTGGCGACGGCATAGCCGTAATTGGAATAGAGCGAGTGCGTGCCGGCCAGATCGTTGCCGCCATAATTGTAGTTTCCGCCGGAGTAGCTGTACGCGGTGACGCTGCTCGGCGTGTAGTAGGTGTTGGCGCCGTCGGTCAGCACGATGACGACCTTGTCGTTGCCGTTCTCGTTCTCGCTGCGGCCCTCGGTAAAGGGTTCGCCGCTGGAGACGACCCGCCATCCCCAGGCAAGCCCCTCGGTCACATTGGTCGAGCCGCTCGGCTGCATCGCGTCGATGGCCTTGTTGATCTTGTCCAGCCCGGCCGCGTTGCTGACATCGGTCAGCGGCGTGATCGGCTTCGTGGTGCAGCCGGCGTTCGGTCCTTCATTGAGGCCCATTGCCGATTTGCTCTGCGCCACGAAATATTTCGGCATATAGGCTTGCCTGTTGGCCGCGTTGCTGGTGCTGATGTCCGGCCACCAATTGTTGTTCGCCGGGCGTCCGCCATCGGTCAGGTTCGTCTCGTCGGGTGCGAACATGGGCACGAAATAGGTCTCCGGCTTGCTGCTGGCCGGGCTGACATCGTTCAGATTGTAGGGGTAGGGGCGCATCTCGACGCAGCCGCCCCAACTGGCGAACGGGCCGTGGACTTCCTTCTGGATCCAGCCCTCGTATCTGCAAGTCCCGTTGCTGTAGTAGCTCGCGCAGCCCCATTCCGTGGTGTATCCGGTAATGCGCTTGATATCATCGTACAGGGTGAAGCGCGTGACCTTGGCGTTCTCCTGGTCTTTCCATCCCGTTCCACGCTTGTAGTAGACGCCGCCGCTCTTCTCGACGCGCTTGTTGGCGTCGGCGTTTTTCATCGAGTCCCAGTCGAAATTCTCGTGATGAGTAGGCGAGCGGCCATCCGTGTCCATCCACGAAGCACCGTCATTTTGCGGGCCGACATTCACCGCGCCGGCAAACGGCACCAGGCCGAATTGCACCGGCTTGGAGATCTGCTTCATCTGCGCGCCTTCATTGGCGATGGTCTTGACCAGCTCCTTGGCCGCCTTCTTCAGCACCGTCATGCGCTTTTCGGTCGAGCCGGTGCCGGTGAAGTCCATCGAGCCGGAATTGTCGAGAACCAGCGCCACTTCCAGCGTGTTCTTCAGGCGGATCTCGCTTTCCGCGCGGAAATCGATCTTCTGCACCCCGTCCGGAGCTTCGCCGCGCAGGCTTTGGAAGACCGGGAAGAAGATCGGCGCGTATTTCAGGTCGGCGGTCAGCTTCAGCGTGCCACCGCCGGTATTGTCGTTGGGCAGAAGCACGTGCAGCGTGGCATTCTCGGGTTTGACGGCGCCCAGATTGGCGCGGAAGAAATCCTCCGCATAGGCTTCCGCCTCCGCCTGGGTGGCGCCGTCGGAAATGCGCCGCGCCGTGGCGATGCCGGCGGCATCCAGCGCGTTCAGCGTCATCTGCCGTTGCCGGGTCATCTGCGTGTAGTCGACGGCCAGCGCCAGAACGCCCATCACCGGCGCCATCAAGAGCGCGGTCATCATGGCGAAATTGCCGCGCCGATCCTGCAAGAATGTCCTGAGCATCTATTGCCACCCCAAATTGAATTGCGGGCGTGAATCTCGTCAAAACTGCTTAATCGAGCGTATATGCGCCGATGTCCGCTGCGATCGTGGTTCCCGCGCGGTTAACCGCACCGCTCAAATACCCGGTTCGCCATCGCGCGCGGCCGATCGGCGATAAAAGCGGGTGACACTGCCGCCGGCTTCCGATAATTCCCGGCCATGCAGTTTTTCTCCGGATCCCGCAATGCTTGAGACGAAGCGCAACTCCATGCCCGACGCACTCCCGATGATCGACCGGCTCGACGCTGTTGCCGGCCAGTACGCAGCGCTCCTGTGCGATGTCTGGGGCGTGGTGCACAATGGCGTCGAGGCGTATGACGATGCCTGCGCGGCGCTGGCGCGCGCGCGCGCCGCCGGCAAGGTGGTGGTGCTGATCACCAATTCGCCGCGCCCGCACCAGGGGGTGGAAGAGCAACTCGACGTGCTCGGCGTGCCGCGCGACGCCTGGGATCGGGTCGTCACATCGGGTGATGTGACGCGCGACCTGATCCGCGAGGCGCCGCGCCGCCTGTACCACATCGGGCCGGAACGCGACGGCGCCCTCTTCGAGGGTCTCGATGTCGAGCTGGTCGAGGATTTCGAGGCGTCCGGCGTCGTTTGCACCGGCCTTTTCGACGACGAGACCGAAACGCCCGAGGATTATGCCGATATCCTTCAGCGGCTGCGCATGCGCGACCTGCCCTTCATCTGCGCCAATCCCGACATCATCGTCGAGCGTGGCGACAAGCACATCTGGTGCGCCGGCGCGCTGGCCCGCGACTA
Organism: Nitratireductor soli; assembly: GCF_001050155.1. Lineage (GTDB taxonomy): Bacteria > Pseudomonadota > Alphaproteobacteria > Rhizobiales > Rhizobiaceae > Nitratireductor > Nitratireductor soli. The sequence continues at coordinate 22,586 of NZ_LFVY01000017.1, read as the reverse complement.
CGGCCTCCTGGGAGGCCGAACGCTGATTGCCGGCAAGCCCCACAAGCCGATCTATGACGCAGCTTTCAAGGCGGCCGGCGAAGTCCTCGGCCGTGAACTGCCGCGCGAGGAGGCCCTGGCCATCGGCGATGGCGTTCTGACCGACGTCAAGGGCGCCGACACCTACGGTTTCGACGTGCTGTTCGTCACCGCCGGCATCCACGGACGCGAATACGGCACGCCGGACAATCCCGACCCGGCACGCCTCGCGGCATTCCTGGATAAGCATGGCCACGCGCCCGTGGCCGCCATCACCCACTTGCGGTAGGCCGTCGCGTGCGGTCCGCCATCAGACGCATTGCCGATGTTGCTGATTTGCCCGCCGAGCTTCGTGGCGGCGTGGTGGCGATTGGCAATTTCGACGGCGTGCATCGCGGCCATCAATCGGTGCTGGAGCCGGCGCTGGAGATCGCCGCGCGTGACCAGGTGCCGGCCATCGTCCTGACCTTCGAGCCGCATCCGCGCCGTGTTTTCCGCCCGGCCGTGCCGCTGTTCCGCATCACCCCCGCGCCGATGAAGGCGCGTCTGCTCTGCCAGCTCGGCTTCGATGCCGTCGTCGAGCATGCGTTCACCCGCGCCTTCGCCGGCTTCTCGCCGGAGGAATTCGTACAGACGATTCTGGTTCGGGGCCTCGGCATTTCCCATGTCGTGACCGGCTTCGATTTTCACTATGGCAGGAACCGGGGCGGCACGCCGCAGACCCTGGCCGAGGCGGGCCGTGCAAACGATTTCGGCGTGACGGTGGTCCAGGCGTTCTCCGACGAAGGCGGCGCGGTCGTTTCGTCGAGCCGCATTCGCGGCCTGCTGGGCGAAGGCGATGTCGCTGAAGCGGCGGGCCTGCTCGGCTACCGCTTCACGGTGGAGGCGGAGGTGACCGGCGGCAAGCGGCTCGGCCGCACGCTGGGCTTCCCGACCGCCAACATGGTGCTGCCGCCGGAGGTGGAACTTGCCCACGGCATTTATGCGGTGCGCTTCCGCCGCGCCGATGGCAGCCTGCATGACGGCGTGGCGAGCTATGGCCGCCGCCCGACGGTGGATGAGGACGGCGCGCCGCTGCTCGAAACCTTCCTGTTCGATTTCGACGACGATCTCTATGGCGAGACCTGCGCCGTCTCGCTGTTCGGCTTCCTGCGCGGCGAGGTGAAGTTCGACGGGCTCGATCCGCTGGTGGCGCAGATGAAGCGGGACGAGGCGGAGGCACGCGCGCTTCTGGCCGACGTCACGCCGCTTTCCCCGCTCGATCTCGGCATCGCCTTCGAAGGCATGGAGACGTGAGGCCAATCGCCTCTTTATTCTTCCCGCCGCGTCGGCTAAAAGCGCGACCATGATGACGAGCGCCGGTTTCACGCCGATTGCCATACGAATTGTTGGCCGAATTACTGGCCCGGCCTTCCGTGCGGCCTGAGTGCTGCGGAAGGTCCGGGTTCCTACGCGCGTCCATCGTGCGCCCTCCGCTTTCTGATACAGGCATTGGCGAAGCCCTTCGCTGCTTCGCGCATTTCACGGCAAGACCATGACCGAGACGTCCGAAAAGATCGACTATTCCAAAACCCTCAACCTGCCGCAGACGGAGTTTCCCATGCGCGCCGGCCTGCCGCAGAAGGAGCCGGAAACGGTGGCACGCTGGCAGGAGATGGACCTTTACCGCCTGCTGCGCGAGGATGCGGCCGGCCGGCCGCAATTCGTCCTGCATGACGGCCCGCCCTATGCCAACGGCAACATCCATATCGGCCACGCGCTGAACAAGGTGCTGAAGGACGTCATCACGCGTTCGTTCCAGATGCGCGGCTACGATTCCAACTACGTGCCCGGCTGGGACTGCCATGGCCTGCCCATCGAATGGAAGATCGAGGAGCAATACCGGGCCAAGGGCAAGAACAAGGACGAGGTGCCGGTCAACGAATTCCGCAAGGAATGCCGCGAGTTTGCCGCGCACTGGATCGCGGTGCAGACGGGCGAGTTCCAGCGCCTCGGCATCGAGGGCGATTTCAAGCAGCCCTACACGACGATGAACTTCCACGCCGAGGCGCGGATCGCCGGCGAGCTGTTGAAGTTCGCCAGATCCGGCCAGCTCTATCGCGGCTCCAAGCCGGTGATGTGGAGCGTCGTCGAGCGCACGGCGCTGGCCGAGGCCGAGGTCGAATATCACGACCACGAGAGCGACACGATCTGGGTGAAGTTTCCTGTGGCGGCAGGTCCAACCGAGACGCAAGGCACTTTCGTCGTCATCTGGACCACGACGCCGTGGACGATCCCCGGCAATCGCGCCATCTCCTATTCGCCACGCATCTCCTACGGTCTCTACGAGGTCACGGCGGCGGAGAACGATTTTGGCCCGCAGCCCGGCGAAAAGCTGATCTTTGCCGATGCACTGGCCGAGGAATCCTTCGCCAAGGCGAAGCTCGGCTACAAGCGTCTGCGCGACGTGTCGGCCGATGAACTCGGTGCCGTCACCTGCGCCCACCCCCTCAGGGGTCTCGGCGGCGGCTATGACTTCGCCGTCCCGCTGATCGCCGGCGACCACGTTACCGACGATGCCGGCACGGGCTTCGTCCACACCGCGCCCGGCCATGGCCGGGAGGATTTCGACGCCTGGATGGATGCGGCGTCCAGCCTGCGCGATCGCGGCATCGATCCGGCCATCCCCTTCACCGTCGACGATGGCGGCTATTTCACCAAGGACGCGCCGGGCTTGGGCCCGGACCGCGAAGGCGGCGCGGCGCGTGTCATCGACGACAAGGGCAAGAAGGGCGATGCCAACGACGCCGTCATCAAGGCGCTGATCGGCACGAACACGCTGTTCGCCCGCGGCCGGCTAAAACATTCCTATCCCCATTCCTGGCGGTCGAAGAAGCCGATCATCTTCCGCAACACGCCGCAATGGTTCGTCCACATGGACAAGGATCTGGGCGATGCCTCGACGCTGCGCACCCGCGCCTTGAAAGCCATCGACGCCACCCGCTTCGTGCCGGCCGCCGGCCAGGCGCGCCTGCGCGCCATGATCGAGGACCGGCCCGACTGGGTGCTGTCGCGCCAGCGGGCCTGGGGCGTGCCGATCTGCGTCTTCGCCGACGAGGACGGCAATGTGCTGAACGACGACGCCGTCAACCAGCGCATCCTCGATGCGTTCGAGGCCGAGGGCGCCGACGCCTGGTTCGCCGAGGGCGCGCGCGAACGCTTCCTCGCCGAAAAGGCAAACGAGCCGTGGACCCAGGTCATGGACATTCTCGATGTCTGGTTCGATTCGGGTTCCTCGCACACCTTCACCCTGGAAGACCGCCCGGATCTGAAATGGCCGGCCGATGTCTATTTGGAAGGTTCCGACCAGCATCGCGGCTGGTTCCATTCCTCGCTTCTGGAAAGCTGCGGCACGCGGGGCAGGGCGCCCTACGACACGGTCATCACCCATGGTTTCACCATGGACGAGGAAGGCCGCAAGATGTCGAAATCGCTCGGCAACACGGTCGTCCCGCAGGAGATCATGAACAAATCCGGCGCCGACATCCTGCGCCTGTGGGTCATGACGACGGATTATTGGGAAGACCAGCGGCTCGGCCAGAACGTCATCCAGACCAACATCGACGCCTACCGCAAGCTGCGCAACACCACGCGCTGGATGCTCGGCACGCTGGCGCACGACACGGGTGAGGACGTGGCGCTGGCCGACATGCCGGAACTGGAGCGCCTGATGCTCAACCGGCTCGCCGAGCTCGATGAGCTGGTGCGCAAGGGCTATGACAATTTCGATTTCAAGCGCATCACGCGCTCGCTTCTCGATTTCATGGTTCTCGAGCTCTCCGCCTTCTATTTCGACGTGCGCAAGGACGCGCTGTACTGCGACGCCCCGTCCAGCCTGCGCCGCAAGGCGTCACTGCAGGTGGTGCGCAAGCTGTTCGATTGCCTGGTGACGTGGCTGGCCCCGATGCTGCCCTTCACCACGGAAGAGGCATGGCTGGAGCGCTATCCGGACGCGCGCTCGGTGCATCTGGCGCAGTTTCCGCAAATCCCGGCGGAGTGGCGCGATGCGGCTCTGGCCGAGAAATGGCGCAAGATCCGCCAGGTGCGCCGCGTCGTCACCGGCGCGCTGGAGATCGAGCGCAAGGACAAGACCATCGGCTCCTCGCTCGAGGCGGCCCCCGTGGTCTACGTCACCGATGCCGAGCTGCAGACGGCGATCGCCGACCGCGACATGGCCGAGATCTGCATTGTCAGCGGCATCGATATCCGCCACGAAACGCCGCCGGAAAACGCCTTCACGCTGGAAGAAGTGCCGGGTGTCGGCGTCGTGTTTGCCCGCGCCGGCGGCCAGAAATGCGCCCGTTCCTGGCGCTACACGGACGATGTGGGCTCCGATCCGGCGTTTCCGGATGTGTCGGCGCGCGATGCGGCGGCGCTGCGCGAATTGCAGGCGCTTGGTCGTCTGTAACGAAAAGGCGGGATGCCCGGCGCCCCGGCAGGTGTGCCGATTGCGTCCCGCTTCCGCCTTCGATACAACTGCCGCCGGGTAACAGATGCCACGTTGTCGCCGGATTCCTGCGCGACACGGCATGAACGGGCTTTCCCGGCGGATCGTAACGGGATGTTGAGCGGAGTGCATTGCAGGTGTGGCCTGAGGCATTCCGGGAAAGAGGTGGCAGTGAAACATATGGAAACCAATGCACGGCAGCGGTCCGCAGGCATGATCGCGGCGTCGGGCACGCTTTTCCTGTCCGCCACGATTTTATCCGGTTGCATGGGCGCCCCCACCTACGGGACGGGCAAGGCCGCCGACCAGCAGCTGATGGAGGACGTCACCGGCGTCCTGTCGCTGGGGCCGAAGAACAAGGAACGCATCGACTACAAGCCGCGCGCCGGCATTGTCATGCCGGCCTCCACCGAGGTTCTGCCGCCGCCGCAGGAGGATGTTGCCACGTCCGGCAACCCGGCATGGCCCGAATCGCCCGAACAGCGGCTTGCCCGCGTCCGCGCCGAGGCGACGGAAAACCAGGACAATCCGTTCTATCGCTCGCCGGTGCAGCGCGACATCGGTGTCAATGCGCGCAGCGACACCGGCGCGCTCGATCCGGCGATGGCCAGGCGCCAGCGCGAAGAAGTGCTGAAGCAGCGCGCCGAGCTCAGCAATGTCAATCCGACCTCGCGCCGCTATCTGAGCGAGCCGCCGGTCGTCTATCGCCAGCCGGCTGAAACCGCGCCTGTCGGTGAACTGGGTGAGACCGAGGCCAAGAAGGCCCGCGAGGCCAAGCGCGCCGCCCAGAAGGGCGGCGGTGGCTTCGACCTGCGCCGTCTGTGGCCCTTCGGGTCTTAAAGCATTTTGCAGTCAGGTGGAATCACCTGACGTCCGCATAAATGCGGAAAAACAAGAAGATGGAGCGTCCTTTGTGCGTCCAAAAGGACGCACGGCGCTCTAAAGCGCAGACGCGCTAATCATTTGTCCTCTGTGCGCGGAAGAATGATTTGAGCAGCGCCGCTGCCTCGCTCTCGCCGATGCCGGCATAGACATCCGGCGCATGATGGCAGGTGGGCAGGCTGAAGAAGCGGGCGCCGCTGGTTACCGCGCCGCCCTTTTCATCCTCGGCGCCGAAATAAAGACGCTTGATGCGGGCGAACGAAATCGCCCCGGCGCACATGGCGCAGGGCTCCAGCGTCACATACAGATCGGCATCGACGAGCCGCTCGGATCCGAGCGCGGCGCAAGCCTCGCGGATCGCCACGATCTCCGCATGGGCCGTCGGGTCGTTGCGCTCGCGGGTGCGGTTTCCGGCCCGTGCCAGGATCGCCCCGTCGCGCACGATCACCGCGCCGACGGGCACCTCGCCGCGCGCGGCGGCCAGGCGGGCCTCCTCGATGGCCGCATCCATGAAGGCGCTGTATTTCGCTTTCGCCCGATCGCTCAATCTTTTTGCTCGCAACTGGCGGACCAAGTTGATACCTAGCCGCCTCTATAGCATCCGCCCGGAAATCGAAAACCAAATCGAAAACCAAATCGAAATCGATTTCGCAAAGCGCGCCGCGTAGTTTAAGAGAGCCGGAGTGCCCGTTGCGCATCGATAAGGATGCGCAGCGCTCCACAGGCAAGGGCCACCATGACCAGCGACCGACCGAAGACTTCACCCCGTAAGGACAGCGCTCAGAAGGCATCAGAGGCTGACCCTTCCGCCAGCAAGGGCGAGCGCATCGCCAAGCGCCTGGCGCGGGTCGGTGTTGCTTCGCGCCGCGATGCCGAGGCGATCATTGCGGCCGGCCGCGTGACGGTCAACGGCAAGGTCCTGACGACGCCGGCGTTGAATGTCGGCCCCTCCGACCGCATCGAAGTGGATGGAAAGCCGCTGCCGGAAGTCGAGCGAACGCGCCTTTTCCTGTTCCACAAGCCCGCCGGCCTGGTCACCACCAATCGCGATCCGCAAGGTCGCCAGACCGTGTTCGACGTGTTGCCGCCCGGCCTTCCGCGCCTCATTACCATTGGCCGGCTCGACATCAACACCGAGGGTCTTCTGGTGCTGACCAATGATGGCGGCCTGGCGCGCACATTGGAATTGCCGTCCACCGGCTGGCTGCGCCGCTATCGTGTGCGCGTCCACGGCAAGGTGGATGCGACGGCCCTGGAAGGGCTGAAGGAGGGGATTGCCGTCGATGGCGTGTTCTACGGTGCCATCGAGGCGACGCTTGACCGCGAGCAGGGCTCGAATGCCTGGCTGACGGTCGGCCTGCGCGAGGGCAAGAACCGCGAGGTCAAGAATGTGCTCGGCGCGCTGGGGCTGGACGTCACGCGGCTGATCCGCCTGTCCTACGGTCCTTTCCAGCTTGGCACGCTGGGCGAAGGCGAGGTGCAGGAAATCAAGGGCCGCATGCTGCGCGACCAGCTCGGAGACCGCTTGATCGCCGAAGCGGGCGCCAATTTCGAGGCGCCGATCGCCAAGCCGTTCTCCAACAAGCCGGTGCGCGGCGAACGCAAGACGCCCGCCGGCGACAAGGGTGAAGCGCGCCCGCCGCGCGGCGACGAACCGCGCGAGCGCATCGGCGGCGAGGGCTTCGTCAAGAACCGCAAGCGCGATCGCGAGGAGCATCGCGAGGAAATGCGCGGCCGTCTTCAAACGCGCCCCGGTGGCCGGCGCGACGATGACGAGCGACGCGAAGGCAGCGCGCGACACAGCCGTGGCGCCCATGTGTGGATGGCGCCGGGCGCCCGGCCGCAAGGCAAGCGCAAGGCCGAGATGGCTGAAGAACAGGCGGCGGAGAAGCCGCGCTCGAGAACCAGGCCGGCGCCGTCCGGCAAGGAGCGCGCGCGCCCGGCTGGCGAGGCCGGTAGCCGCGATCGTTTTGCCAGGAGCGGCAAACCGCGCACCGAGAGGCCGTTTGGCAAGGACAAGCCCGACGAAGGCGGTGAAGGTCGCGGCAGGTCGTTCGCCAAGCGGGCTCCTGGAGCGTTCCGCAAGGACGGGGACAAGCCCACGGGCAGAAGCCGGCCGGAAGGCGGCGAGCGCGAACGTTTTCCCAAGGGCGACAAGCCGTTCTCGGCGCGGCCGCACGGCAAGGGCAAGCCGCGCCCCGACGGCGACAGGCCGCGCTCGGCCGAGCCGCATGGAGACCGCAAGCCCGGCGGCACCCGCCCCGATGCCAGGCCAGGCGCGAAACCGGCTGGGAAATTCGGTGCGAAGCCGGCTGGCAAGCCGTTTGGCAAACCCGGTGCGAAGCCGTTCGGCAAGCCGGGTGGGAAATTCGCCGGCAAACCGGCGGCGGCCGGCAAGGGCAGGCCTGCCGGCGCGCGCCCGGGCAAGCCGGCGAAAGGCCGCTGAGCCATGCGCATTGTCGGCGGTGAGTTTCGCGGCCGGGTGCTGGCCGCGCCGCGCACGGACGCCATACGTCCGACCACCGACCGCACCCGCGAGGCCCTGTTCAACATTCTGGAGCACCGTTTCGCCGACCGGCTTGCCGGCGCGCGGGTGCTCGATCTGTTCGCCGGCACCGGCGCGCTGGGGATCGAGGCCTTGTCGCGTGGCGCCGCCTTTGCCCTGTTCATCGAGGAGACGGCCGCTGCCCGCGGGCTGATCCGCACCAATGTCGAAACCCTCGCACTGCAGGGGCGCAGCAAGATTTTTCGCCGCGACGCCACCAGGCTTGGCGATGCGGGCACGATGCAGCCTTTCGATCTGGTTCTGGCCGACCCACCCTATGGCAAGGGATTTGGCGAAAGGGCGCTCGCCGCCGCGCTTGCCGGCGGCTGGCTGTCGCCCGGCGCGCTCGTCATGGTCGAGGAGGCGGCCGCCTCGCCATTCCAGCCTCCTGCCGGCTTCACGCTCATCGAGCGGCGCGAATACGGCACCTCTTGCGCGAGCTTTGCGGTACGCGCCTGAGTTTCGTCACTTTTGCGCCGATAGCTTCCGCTCGTCACGTGCGCATGCCATGCTGCGCTGGTTGCTGAACCGAACGATACGGGATTGCTTTATGAGATACTCACTCGCGGCTGCCGCGCGCCGGGCGGCATTCGCCGGTTTCCTTTCCCTGGCCGCGGCGTCGGTGGCGCTTGCGGCCGAAGCGGGCGGTGACGCCGCCGTCGCCAATTTCACCCTCGACAACGGTCTCGATGTGGTCGTCATACCCGATCACCGCGCCCCGGTCGTCACACACATGCTGTGGTACAAGGTGGGCAGCGCCGACGAGGATCCAGGCAAATCGGGCATCGCGCATTTCTTCGAACACCTGATGTTCAAGGGCACGGACACCTATCCCTCCGGTGAGTTCTCGCAGGCCGTCGCTGCTGTCGGCGGCAATGAGAACGCTTTCACCTCCTACGATTTCACCGCCTATTACCAGCAGGTTGCGCCCACGGAACTGGGCGACATGATGCGCTTCGAGGCCGACCGCATGCGCCATCTGGTGCTGTCGGAGGAAAATATCGAGACCGAGCGCCGGGTGGTGCTCGAGGAGCGCCGCCAGCGCACCGACAATGTGCCAGGCTCGATCCTCTCGGAAGAGCTGAACGCCACGCTCTACCAGAACCACCCCTATGGCATTCCCGTGATCGGCTGGCAGCGCGAGATCGAGGGCCTGACCCATGACGATCTGAAGGCCTTCTACGACCGCTACTACACGCCCAACAACGCCATTCTGGTGGTGGCGGGCGATGTCGAAGCCGACACCGTGCGCCAGCTGGCCGAGGACACTTATGGCAAGGTGGCGCGCGGCCCCGATTTGCCGCCGCGCGCCCGGCCGATGGAGCCGGATCAGAAGACGGCCCGCACCGTCACGTTCAGCGATCCCCGCGTCAGCGTTCCGAACCTCTCCATCAACTGGTTCGCGCCATCTCACCGCACCGCGAAGAAGGGCGAGTTCGAAGCGCTTGCCATTCTCTCGCAGGTGCTGGGCGAGGGGCTGCGCAGCCGTCTTTACCAGGAGCTTGTCGTCAAGCAGGGGATCGCCGCCAGCGCCGGCAGCTATTTGCAGGGCAACGCATACGACTACTCGGCCATCGGTGTTTACGGCGAGCCGCGCGGCGATGCCGATCTGGCCGCCGTCGAGGAGGCGTTGAACAGGGAGATCGCCCGCATCAAGACCGACGGCATCACCGCCGAGGAACTGGAGACCGCCCGGACGAAGATCCTGCGCGACCAGGTCTTCCTGCGCGACAGCCAGGTGCGCAGCGCCAATCTGTTCGGTTCGACGCTGGCGACGGGTGGTTCGGTCGATGATATCACCGGGCTTCCCGAGCGGCTTGCCGCCGTCACCGTCGACCAGGTGCAGGCTGCCGCCCAGCGCTATCTGGACCTGTCGCACGCGGTCAAGGGATACCTTCTGCCCGCCGAGGAGAAGCGCTCATGATACCCGCCGCATTTTCATCAGCAGGATTTTTCATGCGCAGTTTCTCTACCGCCGCGACGCTTCTCGCGTTGATCATCGTTCTTGCCCTGCCGGCCCGTGCGGCGGTCGAGATCCAGGATGTCACCTCCGACAGGGGCGTGACCGCCTGGCTGGTCGAAGACCATTCGCTGCCCATCATCACCTTCCAGTTCGCCTTCAAGAGCGGCACGGTACAGGATCCGCAGGGCAAGGAGGGCATGGCCAATCTGATGGCCGGCCTGTTCGACGAGGGCGCCGGCGACCTGACCTTCGACGTGTTCCAGAAGCGGCTCGAGGAACTCGGCGCCGAAATGTCCTTCCAGGCCGGCTCCGACACCATCATCGGCCAGATCCGCATGCTCGCCGAAAACAGCGACGCCGTGCTCGATCTCCTGCATCTGGCCGTCACCCGTCCGCGCTTCGATGCCGATCCCGTCGAGCGCATCCGCTCGCAGATCGCCGTCGGGATCCGCTCCGACGAGCGCAACCCGAACAAGCAGGGATACCGCGCGCTCGAGCAGGCGGTTTATGGCGATCATCCCTATGCGCGCCCCGACGAGGGGACGCTTGAAAGCCTCGCCAGCATCACGCCCGACGATCTGAAGACATTCCACGCTCGCGTTTTCGCCCGTTCGAACCTGACCGTCGGCGTGGTCGGCGCGATCGACGCGGCGGCGCTCGGGGCCGCGCTCGACAAGGTGTTCGGCGACTTGCCGGAAGACGCGCAACTGACGCCGGTCGAAACGATGCAGCCGAAGCTCGACCAGGAAGTGCGGGTCGATTATCCGCTGCCGCAATCGACGTTGCAACTCGTCTACCCGGGCATCGAGCGCGATGATCCCGAATTCTTCGCCGCCTATCTGATGAACCAGATTCTCGGCGGCGGGACCTTCTCCTCGCGTCTGTTCAACGAAGTGCGCGAAAAGCGCGGTCTGGCCTATGGCGCGACGTCCTATCTCAACAGCCGCGACTATGCGCAGACGCTGGCCATCCAGACCGCGACCAGCTCGGAGCAGGCGGGTGCTGCCCTGACGGTGATCGGCGATGTCGTGGACGGCATGCGCGACGAGGGACCGACGCAGAAGGAACTGGACGAGGCCAAGACCTATGTCATCGGCTCCTATCCGATCAACAATCTCGATTCGTCGACGGCGATCGCCCGCACGCTGGTTGGCCTGCAGCAGGACGATCTGGGCATCGACTACATCCAGCGCCGCGCCGATCTGATCAACGCCGTCACGCTGGACGATGTCAAGAAGGCCGCGCAGCGCCTTTTGAGCGCCAAGCCGGCCATGCTGGTGATCGGGCCTGCGGGTCAGAACGGGGGCTAGCGTCATGCAGGCGGCAAGCGGCAGCGGCAAGGCGGCAGCGGTTTCAAGCGATGGGCTGAGCTTCGCCGTCGCGCTCGGCGGCGGTGGCGCGCGCGGGCTGGCCCATATCCACGTCATCGAGGTCCTGGACGAGCTCGGCATCCGGCCGACAGTCATCGCCGGGTCCTCCATCGGTGCGCTGATGGGGGCGGGATTTGCCGCCGGCATGCGCGGCAAGGACATCCACGCCCATGCGCGCGCCATCCTCGGCAGCCGCGCCGAGGTGGCCAGCCGCCTGTGGCGGGCGCGGCCGGGCAATTTTTCCGAAATGGTCGAAGGCGGCTTCCGCTTCGGTCAGTTCAACGCCGAACGCATCATCAAGACGTTCCTGCCACCGGCCGTCCCGGACACTTTCGAGGAACTGACGATCCCCTTGCGGGTCACGGCAACCGACTATTACGGCCATGAGCTGGCGGTGCTCGACCGCGGCCCCCTGTGCCAGGCGCTGGCCGCCTCGGCGGCGATCCCGGCCGTCTTCCGTCCGGTCGAGCGCAACGGACGCACGCTGATCGACGGCGGCATCTACAACCCCGTGCCCTTCGACCTGATCGAGGGCGAGGCGGACATACTGATTGCCGTCGATGTGGTCGGCGCTCCCGTCGACACGGGCGGCAAGCCGCCGACCTCGATCGAACTGATGTTCGGTTCCAGCCAGCTGATGATGCAGTCGATCACCGCCATGAAGCTGTCGCAGAAGCATCCCGACATTCTCATCCGCCCCGCCGTGTCGCGTTTCCGCGTGCTCGATTTCATGAAGATCGACGCGATCCTGGCCGAAACCGCGGCGATCCGCGACGAGTTGAAGCGGGCGATCGATACCGCCGTCGCGCGGCTCGAGAAAGCGTAGGGGCTTTTCGCGGGCTGCGGGTCCGGGTCACGATGTGCGATGCACGCCGATGCCGGTTGTGTCTGATCTTGCGGCAACCGCGTTGTGCGTGGTTCGACAAGCTCACCATGAGAGCGATTGAGCTTGGCATGGAGCCTCAATTCGAGACGCTGCAGATGGGCCTGCCATGCAACCAGATGTCCTCCTCATGGTGAGCTTGTCGAACCACGCGCCGGGTCAGTGCAAATGCTCTAATTCCCCAACGTTTCCTTAGCCTCTTCTGGTGTTTCCCGGTCGAGGCGGCGGGCCTCGCGGTTTGGCTTGACCAGCGGTTCGGGCGTCACCGGCCGCACGCGCATCTTGTCGTTGCCGGCATAGATGCCTTCGACCGCCTGGATCGCCAGCCGTTCATCGTCGCGCCGCCGCACATCCTCGATGATGTCGCGGGCGACGTCCTCGCTGGAGCCGAGCGCCTGCAATGTCCTGCAGCCGAACATCAGCGCCGATTCGGAGGTCTCGCGGATTTCATACTCGACATCGCGGTTGCGCAGCGACAGCGTGTGCGCCCGGTCGTAGGAGCGCACATAGAGCCTTACATGCGGATATTCGTCGCGGATCAGATTGACGATACGGTCGGTGGCGGCGACGCCGTTCGTGCACACGGCGACAAGCTTGGCGCGGCGGATGCCGGCGGCTTCCAGCACCTCCTTGCGCCGCCCATCGCCGAAATAGATGCGGAAGCCGAAGCGGCCCGCCGCCCGCACGCGATCGGCCGAATGGTCGATGATCGTCACGTCGGTTCCACCCGACAACAGCACCTGCGAGACGATCTGGCCGAAGCGTGAGAAGCCGATCATCATCACGTCTGAGCCGGCGCCGTCGAAATCCTCGTCCATCTCCTCTTTCGCTTCGCTGCGCCTCAGCATTTCTCCCAGGCGCACGGACAGGGGCGTCAACGCCATCGACACGGTGACGATGGCGATCAGCAGCGAGGCTGTCGACGAGGGAAAGATGAAGGCGGATGCTGCGGCGGTGAACAGCACGAAGCCGAACTCGCCGCCTTGCGGCAGGAGCGCAGCCACGCGCAGCGCGTCATTGTGCTCGCTGCCGGAAATGCGGCAGAGCGCAAAGAGGATCAGCGCCTTGACGAGCATCAGGATCGGCACGGCGATGAGGATCATCAGCCAGTTTTCGCTGATGATGCCGAGGTCGAGGGACAGGCCGATGGCCATGAAGAACAGGCCGAGCAAGAGGCCGCGGAATGGTTCGATGTCGGCTTCCAGCTCGTGCCGGAAGGAGGATTCTGCCAGCAATACGCCGGCGATGAAGGCGCCGAGCGCCATGGAAAGCCCGGCGATCTGCATCAGCGTGGCCGATCCGAGCACCACCAGAAGCGCGGCGGCGATCATCACTTCCTTGGCGCCCGTATTGGCGATGATGCGGAACAGCGGGTTGAGCAGGTAGCGGCCGGCGACGATCAGTGCCGCGATGCTGCCCAGCGCCAGAAGGAAACGCTCGCCGCTGATCGCCTCCGCGCCCTCGCCGCCGGGCGACAGAAGGGGGATGAGCGCCAGAAGCGGCGCGATGGCCATATCCTGGAACAGCAGGATGGAGAACGATGTCTGACCATAGTGCCGGTTGAGCGCACCCTGCGCTTCCAGCGTCTGCACGGAGAAGGCGGTCGACGACAGGGCGAGGCCGAAGCCGATGACGAAGGCCGCGCCATAGGAGAGGCCGGCCAGAACCACGCCGATCAGCGCCAGCGCCGTGCCCGTCACCAGCACCTGCGCCAGCCCGAGGCCGAAAATGCTGCGCCGCATGGCCCACAGCCTGGCGGGTTTCAGTTCGAGACCGATGATGAACAGCAGGAAGACCACGCCAAGCTCGGCCACGTGCAGCAATTCGCGGCCATCGACGATCAGCCGCGCCACCGGGCCGATGGCGATGCCGGCGGCGAGGTAACCGAGAATCGTGCCAAGCCCGATGCGCTTGAACAGCGGTGCGGCGACGACGGCTCCGGCAAGCAGAAGCAGCGGTTCATAATAGAGTGGCGCAGCCTCGACAGCCATCAGCGCTCCGTTCGTGTTTGATGAAAAGCACCCGCACCATTGCACATATGTCGGGCGAATCATAAATGGAAGCAAGGTGCAGCCTGTATCAGCCTTCCAGGCGCAATGATTTTCTCCAGCCAGAGCGCCGTGTGTCCTCCAGACGCGACACAAGGATGCTCTGTCTTTTTGTCTTTCCGCATTCATGCGGACGCCAGGTGATTCAACCTGGTGGCTCAAACGCGTAAGGATATCGATGACGGTGAACTCTGAACGACGGCATCTGGTCGACCGTGTGGCCGCCCTGGTCGAGGCGGCGCAGAAGGCCGGAGCGGATGCCGCCGACGCTGTCGTCGTGCGGGCGCGCTCGAAGAGCGTTTCCGTGCGTCTCGGCAAGGTCGAGGGCACGGAGGCGTCGGAAAGCGATGACATGTCGCTGCGCGTTTTCGTCGGCGCGCGCGTGGCCAGCGTCTCGGCGCCGGCCAATGCCGATCCGGCGCCGCTGGCCGAGCGTGCCGTCGCCATGGCCCGTGTCTCGCCGGAGGATCCCTATCAGGGACTGGCCGACCCGGCGGCCCTGGCGCGCCAACCGGCCGATCTGGAGCTCTTCGACAGCACGGACATATCGTCCGACCGGCTGAAGGAGGACGCGCTGGCCGCCGAGGAGGCGGCGCTGGCCGTCACGGGCGTGACCAACTCCTCCGGCAGCGGCGCCAGCGCGGGTTCGGGCGGGCTGGTTCTCGCCACCTCCGACGGCTTCGTCGGCCAGTATGAGGCGACGCGGTTCTCCCGCTCCGTCAGCGTCATCGCCGGCGAGGGCACCGGCATGGAGCGCGACTATGACTATTCCTCGCGCCTGCATTTTGCCGATCTCGATGCGCCGGCCGAGATCGGCCGGCGCGCCGGCGAGCGTGCCGTCAAGCGGCTGAACGCCCGCAAGGTCGAAACCGGACAGTTTCCGGTCATCTACGATCCGCGCGTGGCGCGCGGCATCGTCGGCCACCTGGCCTCGGCCATCAACGGTGCCTCGGTGGCGCGCAAATCGAGCTTCCTGCGCGAGATGATGGGCAGGAAGATTGCCGCTGCCGGCATCACGGTGACGGATGATCCAGCCCGCAGGCGCGGCCAGTCCTCGCGCCCTTTCGACGGTGAGGGCGTGGCCGGTGAACACGTGACGATGGTCGAGGACGGGGTGCTGAAGCACTGGTTCCTCTCCACCTCGGCGGCGCGCCAACTGGGCCTTCCCGGCACCAATGGGCGTGGCGTGCGCGGCGCGTCCTCCGTTTCACCGTCCTCCACCAATCTCGCGCTGGAACCCGGCACAAGCACGCCGCAAGCGTTGATCGGCGGCATCAGGGCCGGCTTCTACGTGACCGAGGTCTTCGGCCAGGGCGTCGATCTCGTCACCGGTGAATACAGCCGCGGCGCCGCCGGCTTCTGGATCGAGAATGGCCAACTCGCCTATCCGGTGGCTGAAGTCACGGTCGCCTCCAATCTGAAAGACATGTTCCTTCGGATGATTCCGGCCAGCGATCTCGACCGCAATTTCAGCACCGCCGCGCCGACCCTTCTGATCGAGGGCATGACGCTTGCCGGAAAATGAAGCAGCGCACGCCTCGTTCGAGGAAGATCTGATCCTGATCGCCGATGCGGCGCGCGAGGCGGGCCGGATCGCGATCAAGTATTTCCGCCATGATCCCGAGGTCTGGTGGAAGGACGGCAAGTCGCCGGTGAGCGAGGCCGACCTGGCGGTCGACCGCTTTCTGCGCGAGAGGCTGCTGGCCGCGCGCCCGTCCTATGGCTGGCTTTCGGAGGAGACCGCCGGGTCTCCCGAGCGTCTTTCCGCCGAGCGCGTCTTCATCGTCGATCCGATCGACGGCACGCGCGCCTTCATCGACGGTCGGCCGACCTGGTGCGTCAGCATCGCCGTGGTGCGGCAGGGGCAAAGCGTTGCCGGCGTCCTCGATTGTCCGGCGCTCGATGAAATCTACACCGCGTCGCGCGGTGCCGGTGCCTTCATGAATGGCCGGCGCATCGGCGTGAAGGCGCCGACGGGACAGTTCGTGATCGCCGGTCCGAAAGCCATGCTCGAGAACCTGCCGGCGGCAACGGCCGCAAAGACCAGCCCGCATGGCTACGTGCCCTCGCTTGCCTATCGCATCGCCATGGTGGCGCATGGCGCGCTGGACGCCACATTCGTCAAGCCGAATTCCCATGACTGGGACATTGCCGCCGCCGACTTGATCCTCGAGGAAGCGGGAGGGTTGATGCTGAACGCACAAGGCAAACCGCCACGGCTCGCGGGAGCGGACCCGCGGCACGGAGCGCTCGCCGCCGGCAGTCGACCCCTGCTCACCGAGATGGCAGCCGTCATCGCCGATCCGGATCATCGAGAAGCCGGGGGCGGGGGGTTCTAAACGGTTTCAAAATTGCCGGAATTATTCTACACGGGCGTGTAGCGATTTGCGCACCACAGCATTTTCATTGCAAACGGGCTTGATCATGGCCGAAGAGAACGAGAAGTCGCAGCTTTTGCATCTGGTGATCGGTGGCGAATTGTCGTCGCTGTCCGGCATCACTTTCCGCGATCTCGATGCGCTCGACATTGTCGGGGTTTATCCGGATTACAAATCCGCCGAGAAGGCGTGGCGGGCGAAGGCGCAGGAAACCGTGGACAACGCGCATATGCGCTATTTCATCGTTCACCTGCATCGCCTGCTCGATCCCGGTGCCGGTCAGGTTCAGGGATAACGAAGGTCAACTCATGGGAAACAAGGCGACCGCGCCGTCGCATACCGTCAACGTTGAGCGGAAGAGGTCGGGTGCGCGCCCCATGAAGGGCTTATGGCGCCGCATCCGCAAGCCGCTTGCCAAGTCGCGCTTTGTAAAGCAGGCGCTGGCAACGGTCATGGCAGGTGCGATCCGCTTCATCAACCGCACCAATCCGCGCGTCGCCGGTTCCCATGATCTGCAGCCGGCCATCGCCGAATACTCGCCGGCCATCGCCGCCTTGTGGCATGGTCAGCACCTGATGGGCCCGGCGATCAACCCGCGCAAGCACAGGATCGTCGCGCTGTTCTCGCGCAGCGCCGATGCCGAACTGAATGCGCTCGTCGCTGAAAAGCTCGGCTTCGGCATCGTCCGTGGTTCGGGCGGCCGCAAGGGCGAGCGCGACAGCCGCAAGGGCGGCGCCTCGGCATTGATTGCCTTGAAAAAGACCATCGATCGTGGCTGCAATGTCGCGATGATCGCAGACATTCCCCATGGCACCCCCCGGCAGGCAGGACTGGGCATCGTCACGCTGGCGCGCATTTCCGGCAGGCCCATCGTGCCGGTCGCCATCGCCACCAGCCGGCGCAAGGTTCTCGAGAAGACCTGGGACAAGACCACCATCAACCTGCCGTTCGGCCGCAGCGCCGTTATTCTCGGCGAGCCGATCCATGTCGATGCCGACGCGGACGAGGCGCTGATGGAAGAGAAGCGCCAGCAGGTGACCGCATCCTTGAACGAAGCCACGCGGCAGGCATACCTCCTCGTCGACGGCCATTGAACGATGAGTGAACGTTGGGCGCGGGCCATTCTCACGACTTACCGCTGGGCGGGTGCCGCGGCCTTTCCGATGATCGGCGGCTACATCGTCTGGCGTGCGGGCAAGGGCAAGGAAGATCGCGTCCGCCGCCACGAACGCTACGGCCAGGCCGGGCGGCCACGCCCCGAGGGCCCGCTCATCTGGATGCATGCGGCCAGCGTCGGCGAGACGGTGGCCGTCATTGGCCTGATCGAGCATCTGCTCGGATACGGCATCAACATCGTGTTGACCACCGGCACGGTGACCTCGGCGAAGGTGGCCGATGAACGGCTCGACGAGCGCGTCATCCATCAATATGTGCCGCTCGACCTGAAACCCGCCGTCAGCCGTTTTCTCAATCACTGGCGGCCCGACCTGGCGATCATGGCCGAATCCGAAATCTGGCCGATGACCATCCTCGAACTCGGCGCGCGCCGCGTTCCGCAGGTTCTCGTCAACGGCCGGCTGTCCGACCGCTCCTTCGCCAGCTGGTGCAAGCGGCCTTATCTGGCCGAGGCGCTGTTCGAGAACCTCGCCCATGTGGTGGCCCAGTCCGAGGTCGATGGCGAGCGCTTCCGCACCTTGGGGGCGCGGCCGGTCACGGTCTCGGGAAACATGAAGGTCGACACCGCCGCGCCGCCCGTCGACAAGCCGTCGCTGGAGCGGCTGCAGCGCGCCATCGGGGCGCGCGAGACCTGGGCAGCCGTCTCCACCCATGAGGGCGAGGAAAAGATCGCCGCCGACGTGCAGCTCAAGCTCAAGCCCCGCCATCCCGACCTGCTGACCATCGTCGTGCCGCGCCATCCCGAGCGCTCCGGCGATCTCGAAAAGGAATTCAAGGCGCGCGGCCTGAAGGTCGCCAGGCGCAGCCGCAATGACCCGGTGACGCCCGACATCGACATCCTCCTCGGCGACACGATCGGCGAGATGGGCCTTTACCTGCGTTTGACGGAGATTGCTTTTGTCGGCCGCTCCCTGGTCCAGGAAGGCGGCCAGAACCCGATCGAGCCGGCCCGGCTGGGCACCGCGGTTCTGGCCGGCTGCAATGTGCAGAACTTCCGCGATGCCTATCGCCGGCTGATCGACAGCGGCGGCGCGCGGCTGGTGCGCGACGGCGAGATGCTGGCAGGCGGGGTCAATTTCCTGCTCAACAACCATGTCGCGCGCGGCGCCATGATCAAGGCCGGCCTGACCGCCGTCGAGGATATGTCCGGCGCCCTGAAGCGGACATTGCAGGCGCTCGATCCATACATTCATCCGCTGATTGTCAAAAGTCGTTTGGAAGACGACCATTTCTATGGCTAGCGAAGCACCTCCTTTCTGGTGGGAGGCGGCCGATTGGCGGGCCTGGTGTCTGTCGCCATTCTCGACGCTGTACGGCATGGTGGCCGGCTACCGCCTTGCGGCGGCCCGACGCACGCCGGTCGATGCGCCGGTTCTGTGTGTCGGCAATTTCACCGTCGGCGGCGAGGGCAAGACCCCGGTCGCCATCGCCCTGGCCAAACAGGCGGTGAAGGCCGGCCGCAAGCCCGGCTTCCTCTCGCGCGGCCATGGCGGCAGCCTGTCGAAACCGCACCTGGTCGACGCCAGGCACGATTCGGCCAGGCTCGTCGGCGACGAACCGCTGCTCCTGGCCCGCCGCGCGCCGACCGTGGTCACGCATGACCGGGCGGAAGGCGCACGTGTTCTGATCGAGGCCGGCTGCGATTTCATCATCATGGATGACGGGTTTCAAAGCGCCCGGATCCACATGGACTACGCTTTGATGGTCGTCGATGCGCGGCGCGGCCTGGGCAATGGCCATGTCATTCCCGGCGGCCCCTTGCGCGCGCCGCTGATCGACCAGTTGCGCCGCGCCGATGCGGTCCTGACCATGGGCGAGGGGGACGCCGCCGATCATGTGGTGCGCCGGGCCTCGCGCGCCGGCAAGCCGGTGTACGAGGCGCGCCTCAGAGCGCGCCGGGCGCGCGGCATCAAGGGCGGGCGCTTCCTCGCCTTCGCCGGCATCGGCAATCCGGCAAAATTCTTCGACAGCCTGCGCGAAGCGGGCGGCGCGGTGATCGAGACGCGCAGCTTTCCCGACCACCATCCGTTCGACGAGGAGGACGTGCGCGAACTCGAGCGCGCGGCGCAGGCGGCGGGCCTGGCGCTCATCACCACCGAAAAGGACCTGGTGCGGCTCGACCATGGCGCAGCCGCCATGCGGGAACTGGCCGAGCGCTGCCATGTGCTGGCGGTGGAGGCGGTGTTCGCCGCGCCCGACATGGCTGAGATCATCATCAATGCCGCCATCGAGGCGTGGCGCGAGCGCAGCCTGAAATAGGCGGGTCAGGTCCGCGCGCGCTTGCGCAGGTCCGGGTTCTCCTCCATCTCCCTGGCGAGCGAGGATTCGGCGTTGAGATAGGGTTCCTGCCGCGCGACGCTCCAATATTTGAGCTCGTCGAGCGGGATGGACTGCCCGGTCACCGCGCAGCGGACGAAGGCGCCGGGCGTCATGACCTGGAAATCGCCATCCAGATAACGGATGCGCGCCTCGCGCGCGCCGGAGCCTTCGAAACGGTTCATGTGCAGAGCCTCACTTCAATGCCGTTGCGCCACAATTCGGCGGCGGCGTCAAGTCACCGCACCAGCGCTGACCGCCGCTCACCGCCGGCCGAACAGCCGCTCGATGTCGGTCAGCTTCAATTCGATATAGGTCGGCCGGCCGTGATTGCAGGTGCCGGAGCCGGGTGTCGCCTCCATCTGGCGCAGCAGCGCGTTCATCTCCTCGGGCCTGAGCCGCCGGCCCGAGCGCACCGAGCCGTGGCAGGCCATGGTCGCGGCGATATGGTCGATGCGCTCCTTCAGCGTGTCGGCCGTGTCGTTCTCGGCGATCTCGTCGGCCAGATCGCGGACCAGTTGCGGCACGTCCACCGCGCCGAGCATGGAGGGCGTCTCGCGCACGGCGATGGCGCCCGGGCCGAACCGCTCCAGCCCCAGCCCGAACCGGGCGAGGAGCTCCGCATGGGATGCGACGCGCTCGGCGTCCTCCTCGGGCAGATCGACGATCTCCGGCATCAGCAGCATCTGCGCCGGCAGCGGGCGCGCATGCAGCGCCTCCTTCAGGGCCTCGTAGACCAGCCGCTCATGGGCGGCGTGCTGGTCGACGATGACCAGCGAATCCTCCGTCTGGGCGACGATGTAGTTTTCATGCACCTGCGCCCGCGCCGCGCCGAGCGGATTGCGCGTCAATTCGGCGGGCGCTTCCTCGACGCCGGCGCGCGCATCGGCGCTCAGCCCCGGCCCGACGTCGAAGGCGGCCTGCCGCGGGGCGGAAAAGCCGGAAACCGGCGCGGGCGCGCCATCCAGCGGACGTGAGGGGGAGGTCTCCCAGCGCCAGTCCTGTGCTGGCCTGCGGGCGAAGGAGCCGCCGTTCATTGCCGAGCCAGGGGTGTAGGCAGGGGCGGGGCCGGAGAAACCGCGCGCCGGCCGCTGGAAGGCGGCGAGCATGGCGTCGGCCCCGGAGGTCGAGGCGCGCATGCCGCTCCCTTCCAGCGCGTGGCGGATGGCGCCGACAATCAGCCCGCGCACCAGGCCGGGGTCGCGGAAGCGCACATCGGCCTTGGCCGGGTGGACGTTGACGTCGACCAGCGCCGGGTCGAGCGACAGGAACAGCGCCGCGACCGCATGCCGGTCGCGCGGCAGCACGTCCATATAGGCGCCGCGAATGGCGCCGGCGAGCAGCTTGTCGCGCACGGGTCGCCCGTTGACGTAGAAATATTGCTGCATCGCATTGCCGCGCGTAAACGAGGGGATGGAGACATGGCCGGTCAGGCTCACCCCCTCGCGCGCGGCATCGATGGCCAGCGTGTTCTCGGAAAATTCCTTGCCCATCACCTGGGCGATGCGGCGCAGGAGCCCGTCGCCATCGGCCGGCACGGCGGGCAGTTCCAGCACGCCGCGGTCGGTGCCCGACAGTGCGAAGCGCACCTGCGGGAAGGCCAGCGCCATGCGCCTGACGACCTCGCTGATGGCGGCGGTCTCGGCGCGCTCGCTCTTCATGAATTTCAGCCGGGCGGGCGTGGCGAAAAACAGGTCGCGCACCTCCACCGTGGTGCCCTGGTTGGCCGCCACCGGCCGGACCGGCGACACGCGCCCGCCCTCGACCGTGATCTCGGCGGCAGCGTCGGCGCCCGGCGGGCGCGAGCGCAGCGACAGCCTGGCCACCGAGCCGATGGACGGCAGCGCCTCGCCGCGAAAGCCCAGCGTGCGGATGTCGTGGATGTCCTCGGAAAGTTTCGACGTGCAATGGCGCGACACGGCGAGCGGCAATTCGCCGGCCGCCATGCCCGAGCCATTGTCGCTGACGCGCAGCAGGCTGAGCCCGCCGCCCGCCGTCGCCACCTCAACGCGCGAAGCGCCCGCATCGAGCGCGTTCTCGACAAGTTCCTTGACGACGCTCGCCGGCCGCTCGATGACTTCGCCGGCGGCGATCTGGTTGATGACGGTGTCGGAAAGCTGGCGAATGGTCATGGAGCGATTCTACGGGGATTCGGAAGCGATGCGAAGGGCGGGAAGGGGATGGCGGCCTCCTTCTCCCCACCTGTGGGGAGAAGGTCCCGGCAGGAGGATGAGGGGCGAGCGCCGGCGCATGGGTTTTCCCTTCATTGTTGCCTCTGCCAATGATGGCGCTCGCCTCTCATCCTCACCTTCTCCCCGCAGGCGGGGAGAAGGGCGCGCGGACGCCGGCACTCCCTCTGCGCCTGCCGGCGCAGCACCCCCCTCTGGTCTGCCGACCATCTCCCCCTCAAGGGGGGAGATCGGCTTGCAGGCATGTCGTGTGCTCCTGATTCCGGTGGCGATTGCGGAAAACACACCCGCCGCCAGGCATCTCCCCCTTGAGGGGGAGATGCCTGGCAAGG